>CAIYFY010000202.1 GCA_903925535.1 uncultured Bacteroidota bacterium
AGCAATCCACCGATGCCGCGTCTGTAGGACGCGGCGCAACGCGCGTGCGCGGCCTGGGGCCGATCGGCGTGCATTCGATGGGCCGCGCAGATGCCAAGTCAGACCCCGCGAAAGACCTCAGTCGTGCGGCGGGGCGTCGTCCCGCGAGGGAGGCTCGCTGGGGGCCGCTGGCGGCTCGCCGCCCTTGCGGCCGCTGAACATGGTCCACCAGACAATGCCCACGAGGAGCACCAGTGCAGACAATGCTTCTTTGTAGTTGCCCACCATCTTGTAGGCATCATACAAGGTGGAAAGATTTTCAATCTGGTTGACAACAAAACCTTCTTTCACTGAACTTTTATATGAAATACCCGCAGCTCTTATTGCATCATACGGTCTGTTTTCTCTGAGATAAACTCGCCCCATCAGACCTGTGGCATCATTTTTTACATGCTCCTGCCCCATTGACTCAGCCATTCCCATACCCGTTTTCAGGTACTTTCTTGCCTCATCCAGTTTGTTCTGCATCAGATACGCCTGACCCAGTGCCACCAGAATAGTTGGAGTTGTCCTCGAAGTACCTTTGGCAGCGATCACCGTCCTCGCTTTTTCCAATATTTCTACCGAAAGATCGTATCTTTTTGCATTCAGCCACAACTGACCGAGCCTGTACATGGTTTGAAGTATGTCATTGGTATTTCCCGTTGATTCAGCGAAATCGAGTGCCTGCTCGAGATAACGTGCAGCTCTGTCAATTTCCCCGGTTTCCTTACATACATTCGCAATATTCCCCAAAGATATTACTTTTAGTACGTCGTCATTCTGACGGACAGCGTATCCGTATGCCTGTTCAGCATATTCGAGCGCCTGTTCATATCTCCCCATCTTTGTGTAAATCTGACTGATCACATTAACCGTGTTGTACAGGTCTCGATACATTTTGTTACGTTCCCTCCACGCCTTGATTGTCATCAGTAGCTCAAGTGCTTCCTGTTCCTTTCCCTCCTCTCTAAGTAATACGGCACTGTTAAACATCGGACGCATCATACCCGCAGAATCTTTTAATACCCCATACAGCACCGCAGATTTTTTGTAGTAAAAAAGTGCGGAGTCCCTGACACCCTGATAGTGAAATACAGAACCCAACTGATTGTTTACCAGTGCCATAACATCGGGATAGTCAACACCGGCTGCTGTCACCTCGCGATATATCTGCAAGGCCCGGCTGTAGTCTCCCTTGAGGCTGTACATGATGCCAGCCCTGCAGTAAGTAGTGAGTAACTTGTCTTTTTTCCCGGCTGTCAGGTAAAGATCTCGCGCTCGCATGTACTGAACCAGTGCGGAATCAATCTGACCGCTCAGATATAACAAATTGGCTCCGACCTCCGCCTCGTAGGCAGCAAATTCTTTATTGTCCGATCGCATAACCTCCTCATGCAACATCGGAAGGTATACCGACTTTACCAGTGCCTTGTCTTCGCTGATCAGTAGTGTAATCAGACTTCTTATAGTTTCCAGCCTTTCTCCCGATGGAAGTTGACGAGTTAATTTTTGCTTCAGTTCGTCTGAGTTCTGCCCGGTTAACGAAACCAGCGCGTGAAAAACAAACAGCAGGGTACTCATACATCTTGAACACATCACCTTAAAATTTACACTGTGAATCAAAGTTTCAAAAATCTGCATACTGCAAAGACGTTTGAACGCTGTTTTCGAACATCGGAATTTACAAAGATATATTTACTTTTAATTTCTTTTTTATAAATCTAAGAAATGTCTAAAAACAATTATCTTTGGTCTTGAAATAAGGCAGTTAATCCACCAGCGTGAACGAACTCCGAATTCTTATTGTTGAAGACGATCTTTCTTTTGCCCTGGATCTGGAAATGCTGCTCCACGAACTGGGCTACACCTGCTACTCCCGAACCGACAACTCGGCAGAAGCGCTCGACCTGATATTTTCCCGAAAACCGGATATCGTTTTCATGGATATCAATATCGGCGGACGACTTACCGGGGTGGATGTCGGTAAAGCTGTCGCTCACCTGCATATTCCAATCTTTTACATGACGGCGATTATTGACCCCGCGTATGAAGAAAAAACACGTGGCACACTTACCTTCGGCTATCTGAGAAAGCCCGTAGAAAAAAATACACTCACTACTGCCCTGAATGATGCCCTGACGCGGGCTTCCGCCTTCAGCAGGGAAAGGGGCCAGTCGGGGGAAGTCAGGGACTTCTTTTTTGTGAAGAAAAATGAGGTTTTTCACAAGTTGGCCTTTTCCGATATCCTGTTCGCCGAGTCCGTGGAGAACTACTGCCGGATTATCTCCACCAGCAACCAGTCCTTTATGATCAGGATGCCCATTCAGGAGATACTGGACAAACTTCCTGCAGATCGTTTCCTGCAGATTCACCGCCGTTTTATCGTCCGCAAGGACCTCATTCAACAGGTCAATCTGAAATCCGGAGTCATCGTGGTGAACAATCATGAACTGCCGGTCAGCAAGTCACACAAAGCAAAAGTCAGGGAACTGCTGGGCCGTGATGATGACTGAGCCAATGCTCACATCGTCATCTGCACGATCTGCCAGTACAGCGGCATGCCCACTGTGATGTTCATCGGGAAGGTCACAGCAAGCGCCATGGGAAGCAATAAACCCGGGTTCGACTTCGGCGCCGCAATTTTCATGGCTGCCGGCACTGCAATGTACGATGCACTCGCCGCCAGAATGCCGAAAATAAAGCGGTTGGAAGGATCATGGGTTACCAGTACGCTGGCCCAGGAAAAGAAGCAGCCGTTGAGAAGCGGGATAATAACAGCAAACAGAAATGGAAACCAGCCAAAGGAAAAGAATGATTTCAGGTTTTTGCCGCTGGTAATACCCATGTCGAGCAGAAAT
>CAIYFY010000203.1 GCA_903925535.1 uncultured Bacteroidota bacterium
AAAATGGAAAATATTCAGAATACGCGTGGTAAGGGCTACTGCATCCTGTATATTATCATGGGGTTGTTCTTCCTGATCTCCCTCATACTCATGCTTTATAACCGCAGCGGCGATCTGGAATTCCCGAAGCTTTGAGTCAGATAAAGCACATTCTGTTCGACAACGACGGGACAATTGTTGACTCCGAAGTCATTGCCCAACGAACCATGATTCGCCTGATGGCGGAACATGACTTCGTTATGAGCGAGCAGGAGTACAGTCATCAGTTCCCCGGGCTGTTGGGAAAAGATATACTGCGGATTCTCAAAGATGACCACGGCTTTGACGCTCCTCCTGATTTCATGCAACGGATGCACGGTGAGTACTCGATCAGTTTCACCAACAAACTGAAGGTCATTCCCGGTATGTGGGGACTATTCAGAAATCTGAGGGTGCCCAAGAGTATAGTCTCCAACGGCAGTGTCAGGCACGTCGAGTTTTGCCTCCGAAAGGTCCGCTTGTTGTCGGCCCTGGACGGTCATATATTTTCTGCCGAACACGTGCGCAACCCCAAACCAAATCCCGACGTATATACACATGCGCTGGAGCAACTAGGATTGAAGCCTCACGAGGCTTTGGCGGTTGAGGACAGTCCGACAGGCGTCAAGGCAGCCAAAGGTGCCGGGCTGTTCACGATCGGCTTTTTAGGGGCAGCTCATGTACACAAAGGACATGAGCGCAAACTAAAGTCAGCTGGTGCTGATATTATTGCGGCTGATTCCAGACATTTGGCCCGGTTTTTGAAGGACAAAGGTGTAGTCTGACGAAGACTGCCAGTGATTTGAAACATTCTGAGCGCAAGCTCTGTTAATAAAGAAGTTTTCATTTGGTTTTTTGGGGTTTATTGGTCGCCAGGACGTGTAATTACGCTTCTGGCGGCTTTTTTTTCGACAAAATCAGCCACCAGAAACGACAGAGCGGCTGCGGTCAGCGCCCAGACCCAGAGCGGGGCTTCGAAGCAGCGTGATCCAAGTGACTTTACCCCCCGGTAAACCAGCGGGTGAAGCAAATACAAGGCGTAGGAAATATTGCCCAGCCAACCCAGTATCCGGCCAAACTTGCCGGACAATTCACCAACACCGAATATCCATCCTGTAACTGCTGCAACCGTACACGCGGAAAGCCACACCATGGTTGGTCCGCCCGTCAGTGACAAAGGATCACCTCCCGTACAGGTGAAGAAAAAGCCGGCAGCAGCAGTCAGCAGCAGCAGTCGCCAGTATTTATCAGAAATGGCCCTCATGTGTCCGGAAAACAGCGAAAGAGCAACTCCGGTGATAAAAAACCACGCATGGCCCGGGGCCTGCACATAGAAAGGCCACCATTCGGCCTGCGCAGTGCCGGGTACCGAAAACGGCGGAAAAAAGGCGCGAGCCACGCCAATGGCAACGGCGACTGCCCAAAGCAGGAGAAAAAGCCATTTTTTTCGCTCTCCTGTCCAGAGAATGATCGGGAAAAAGCAATAGTAAACCAGTTCGCAACCGATTGACCAGGCGCCGGTGGCGATATCAGCCGACGCATCGTTGAATCCGAACAAACCGGTCAGATTCAGCAGGATAGTCTGCCAGCTTCTGGTGTTATCGTCAATAACCAGCGTTGCGATAGTGGCTATCCACAGCATGGGATAAATGCGCTGTATCCTCCGAACTGCGAACGACTTCCATGCATGCGGGAGCACACCTGCATACCTGTGCGCGAGCGCCATGCCGCTGATTATGAAAAATGACGATACTGCATAGACCCCCAGTTTGCCCTGGGGGGTATCGGCATCCCAGACTCCGGTCGTCCACTTGTCGTAGTGGAATACCATGACCGCCAACGCCATCAGGCCGCGGAGATAGTCGAGCTGGATCAGTCGGTCACGTTCCACTGACGAAGCGTTTCGAGCAGATATTCCGGACTCTGGAAGTGAATTCCGTGTATTCCGTGATCCTCAGCCGCCCTGACGTTGTGCAGGTTGTCGTCAATGAAAACCGCGTGTTGGGGTGTAACTCCGTATCTGTCCAGAAGCAGTTGATAAATATCGGGGAAGGGTTTTCGGGTACCTTCATCGCCCGACACAACAATACCCTCGAACCAGTGCAGGAAATCATACAGGCCCAGTGCCACCGGGAAAGTTTCGCCACTCCAGTTGGTAAGAGCCAGCAGGCGGTGTTTTTTCTGATCGCGGAGGCTGCGGAGAATATCAACCGTATCGTGAATGGGCCCACCGAGCATATCTTCCCATCGGTCGTAGTAAGTGCGTATTTCAGTTTCCCAGTCCGGAAACTCCCTGACCAGCATTTCGGTAGCTACAGCCAGCGGCCGTCCGGCATCCTGTTCGATATTCCAGTCGTGCGTACAGATATGCTGGAAAAAATAGTTCCTCCTGTCGTCGTCAGGGATGACCTCCCTGAAAACATATTCGGGATTCCAGTCAATGAGCACGCCGCCCAGATCGAAAATAATGGTGTTGATCTGTTTCATATTATTTTTCCTGTTTCCCTGAGAACCCGCTGCATTTCGCTGTACTGATTATCGAGCAGCCGTTTCAGGTCGTAGCGTTCGAATTTAAGGTTGAAGTGATATTTATGGTTTTCGTGGTGATCCGTATTGGTAGGAATAAAGCCCAGAAAAGGTGCATTCCAGCGAATTCTTCGTTTGCCGGCCTTGTCGTACAGCTCATTCCAGGGGATCTCGAGATATTCGGCCTTGGGGTAGTAAAGATAAATACCCTTGAGACGCCGGATGATATCAATTGCCATTCTCCGCTCGGGTTCAAGGTTTTCGTCGGTAAACTCGCTGATTTCCCGATGATATAGCCTCACCTGTTCAGAATACCTTCTGTCGGCAATCCGCTCTCTGGCTTCGGCAAGATCGTAGAGGGCGGGTTGTGCGGTATGCAGTGCCCTGAGCACAGCGATGGCGTCGAAACCGGACGGACTTGCATTATAATCTCTGCCATTATCCGTAATATCAATCCAGTCGAACTTGACTTCTTCGGTCAATTCACGCCATACGAGATCCAGATAACTGGTTTCAGGATACAGTTTATAGTTGCTGACAGCCTCGTACAAGAGTAATTCCACGTCAGTTCGCCGTCCTTTATCGCCCCTTTTAACCTTCTCATATTCTGGGCGTATTCGTTTGTGAAAGAGATTGATAGCAATCTGCGCTCTGATATCCTCCTCGGACACCTCCATTCCGGCGCCCTGCATGGTATCGAGAATATACTTCAGCGCACCGTGAGCATCGAAGCCCAGGGCCAGACTGTCGGGGTCAGCTGCGAGTGTGTGCGGATTGTGTGCCAGCCAGGTGAGCAGACCATCGCCCGTGAGTTCCCGGAGCGCCTCTTCCAGAAAAACCATCCCTCTTTCGGGGCGTGCTTTTTGTGCAATGACGCGTCTTCTCAGGCAATCAATCAGGATTCTGCGTGCATCGAGCTGGTCCATTTGTCTGAAATCGGTGTAGGACAAGCCCTTTACCACCCTATCATAATTTCTTTCGGTGTCCCGTATGAACTCGAGGTAAACGGTTTCGTGCAGGTTGGGCTGAATTTTCAGCCATGCATTTTCTCCTGCTGTATCGCTGACGATTTTGTGTACAATTCCGAGTGCGTCGAATTCATATACGGCACATTCAGGATGAGGAATCAGATCACCGTTATCATTAAGCGTGAACCATCTGACAGTAGCCATTTCTGTTTCGGGCGGCGTATTGAGGAGCCCCGGAAGCAGGTATTCCAGTGCCAGGCGATAAAACGAGTTTCCGTGACCGAGCGGATCAGTATCACCGAACACATGCGCACCCAGCAGACAGGCATAAGTAAACCGCACCACCGACTCCCGCACATCCGTAAATGGCCTGTTTCTTCTTTCATCTTCTTGCAGCTGGTTTCTGAGCGCCTGTCTTTTGGCCAGCAGGCTGTAGAACAAATCTTCACGGAGCATAGCCTTGCTCTTGACTACCTTCCCGGCTGTTTCCGCCTCCATACTTTCGAGCATATAGAGCAGCTCCTGAATTTCACCCAGCAGATCATAACGTCCGATCGGGGTAAACTGAAAGTGCCCGTCAACCACCGACACTTTCTGAAGCCAGTTATACTTGCCTCCTCCGCATGACTCGATAACGGCAGCTTCGATCAGCTCCTCGGAGGGGTGAACAATACGGCAGACCTTCAACGTATTTTCGAGGATAATACGCAGTTTCAGGCGATTGTCGGGTACATCTTCAGCGTGTTTCCCTGTGTGACGAACAGGATCGTTGGGAAGATGGTAGTACAGACGGAGCGCCGCGTCGGAGATACTTTCGGAAGCGATAGCAAGGTTATGCGCAGCTGTTGAAGAAGGACATTTGCCCTTTGACTGATAGTCGCGGAGGCGGCTTGCGAACAGGAGAATATGCTGAAGAATCCTGTCATTGCCATCCAGAGCTGTTTCCATAGCCCGGGCCGGTGTCTCCTGCTGAATACAGGTAATCAGCAGATATTCATAAAGCTGTGCCGACTGGGCATCTATCTGCCTTCTTACCTGATCGCAGTACGAGAATGCCAGTGCCGGATTTTTGACGGCGAGTGCATCCCGGGCGAGCAGAAGATACCTGCGGAAATCATTCTGCTGAGCCGGCGACAGCAGTCCGGCAGCATCCCCGTCTTCAGCCGTAGCCGACACCGGGATAACAATATCATCGCCCGGCACAAAAAATGGCGGTGCTTTGCTTTCGTCGCGGCTGTCGGGCGTGAAGTGATAATAATCTCTGATAAAAATGCTGCGCCAGTCGGGATACAGCTGCTCTTCCGAAAGACTTTCAATAAGATACCTGAGATCGGACTGGAGCGGGGCGGCTTCTCTTTCCAGCTCCGGGACAGACACCTGAGACAGACGCATTTGTTCACGCAGGTGCCTGAAAGCATCTTCGATATCGAGCGACAGTCTTCTGGCGGACACATCCTGAATCAGTTTCTTCAGGAGAGCCAGCAGCGGCGCATGGTTAATCCGGTCGGTCTGGGCCAGCAGTCGTTCGCGCAAATCGGCAACAGTAACTGGCAGTTCTATGTTTCCGACAGGGATAATATTGGTATCGGGAGCAGAGTGAACTATTCTGACAGCTGCAACTGCGGCGCGCTGCAATTGCCTGTTGCGGTCAATGTTCGGATTTTCAATTGACTCGGGCAGCGGAAGCAGTTCGGGAAACGATCTCATACGGGCCGGCGTGTCGCAGGCACGTGCGCGAACCGTTGCGATTTGGAGACCGGGCCGGATCAGTTGCTGTTTAATGGCATAGTCGTACTCAAACCGGGTTTCGGCCTTGTCATCAAAATTCATGGAAAGCAGCGCTATAAAAAGGTTCGCCGATTCGATGAAAGAGGCTGCATGACTCCTGTATTCTTCCGGGGGCACCTGATTGCCCTCCCAAAATTCGACAGCGGCCGGCTGCAGTGCCAGTGCCAGCTGGCGTTGCAGATCCAGGGCGGTCTGCTCGTCGGCAGCATCGCGGGACAGGAAAATACGCAGTACAGTACCCATAACAAGTTCGCAAATATACCGCGCAATGTGATGTAAAGCCTCACGAATTACTATATAAAATGCAGTCAGCGAGTTGCCGATCGGGACTGATTACCTTGAAAATCCTTAACAAGATGTCAAATTTTACCAAATTGTACATTTATTTTGAGAATATAGAAGTAAAATCCTGAAGTTGGGTAATAATGTTGTACCTTCGTGGTTGGTATATACCACATCACTTTTTTCTTTTTTCTCATGCGTACTGGCACAGTAAAATTTTTCAACACCACAAAAGGCTTTGGTTTCATCATTGACTCTTCCACCGGCGAAGAGATTTTTGTCCACGTGAGTGGCGTCGTAGGCG
>CAIYFY010000204.1 GCA_903925535.1 uncultured Bacteroidota bacterium
GAGTTGTACTCCAGTATTCGACCAATGGCGGAGGGTCGTGGACAACCTTTTACAACGGGGTTCCTGGCGGTTCAACATCCGATGCCTGGTACACCGGATGGTATTCCGAGTCCATTACTATTCCTACCGTAGCCCAGACATCCAGTACCCGATTCAGATGGATTCAACTGTCCAATAGCGGTGATTGTTGTGATCACTGGGGACTGGAAGATATCAATGTATATGCCAATACTCCTTCACTGACCATCAACAGCTGGTCGTGGAACTTTGGCGACGGCGGTACGGCAACCGGCCAGAATGTGACACATTCATTTCCCAATGTACAGGGTACAAATAACTACACAGTGACCCTTACGGCGGTTTCCAATACGAGTCAGACCTATACATCCATGAGCACCTATACGGTTAACATCAGCGGTACCAACCCGACCAGCGGAGGTACGATTGGCAATGCGCAGTGTGGAGCGTCCGGTTTTAACCCTGCGGCCATGACCAGTCTGACATTGCCCTCAGGAGAATCAGGTGCGCTGGAGTACAAGTGGCAGCAGTCCACGACCAGCGCCACGACCGGTTTTGTGGATCTGGGTTCGAGCAACTCGACCACCTACGATCCCGGTGCGGTGGGTGTGAATACCTGGTTCAGGCGACTGGCACGCGTGGTGTGCAAAACGGACTGGACGGGTGCGGCTGAAAGTAACGTCATTCTGATGTCTATAGATGCTACAGCTCCTGTGCTGACTTGTCCGGCCAATATTACAGCCGATAACAATACCACAAGCAGCACATTCGCAGTGACATACGGTGCTACTACAGCTTCCGATAACTGTCTCGTAACTGCCACACCGGCACTTACTTCCGGTATTGCGAGCGGCGGTGCTTTCCCTTACGGTACGACAACCAACATATTCTCCGTAACAGACAATGCCGGGAATACAGGCACCTGCAGTTTTACGGTATTTGTGCGTGAGGCATTGCCGGCAAGTGTGAATGCCACAGCTGCGACATCTATTACGGGAACAGGGTTTACAGCAAACTGGGATGCATCAACCGGACCTGTGACAGCCTATCTGCTTGATGTATCCACGGATATAGATTTCAACACCTATCTTTCCGGATATCAGGATTTGAACGTGGGCAATGTTTTAACCTACAATATAACCGGTTTGACTCCCGGTGTTACTTACTACTATCGTGTCTCTGTGATGAATACCAGGGGTACAAGTGCGGAGTCCAATATCATTGGTGCTTATACTGTCAATTGCAACAGCCCGACCAATGGGGGTACTATAGGAAGCAATCAGTGTGGACCTTCCGGCTACAACCCCAGTGCCTTTAGCAGTCTAACGCTGCCAACGGGTATTAATGGTACGCTTGAATATAAATGGCAGGTTTCCACCTCCAGTGCCACTTCCGGTTTTTCTGATATAGCCTCCTCTGATTCCCCGGTTTATGATGCCGGCGCACTGACACAGACAACCTGGTTTAAAAGACTTTCCAGGGCCACTTGTACAGGGGAGTGGACAACAGCAGCCGAGAGTAATGTCATAGAGGTCTCCATAGGAGCAAACGATCAGGCCGATCCGGTTATCACATGTCCTGCCAATATGACCGTCAGTGCTCCCTCCGGCACCTGTGCTGCAGTAGCTACCTATAACCTGCCTACCTACACTGACAACTGCAGTCCTCCCGGTCCTGTATCGGGTAATTTCAGTTTTTCTTATACGGGTGGCCTTCAGACCTGGACGGTCCCAACAGGTGTAACCTATGTTGATATACAGGCATGGGGTGCTTCCGGCGGTGCTGGAGGTAGCTCCAACAATCCCGGAGGGCAGGGAGGATACGCAACTGGCCGGTTGAATGTCACTGCTGGTCAGGTGCTTCAAATCTATGTGGGCGGACAGGGAGGTTCATTTAATTTTTGGGATGCTGCTGTTGGCGGCGGCTTCAATGGCGGTGGCAGTGGCGGATATGATATTTCTATCGGAGTCCAGAATGGCGGCGGTGGCGGTGGCGCAACGGATGTACGTATCGGCGGCACCAAAATGATTGTCGCCGGCGGCGGCGGCGGCGGCGCAAACCTTGTGAACGGTGGATCAGGTGGTGGTCTTACGGGTAATGCCGGAAGCGCCTACAACATCTCTATTGGTGGCGGCGGTGGCACCCAAAGTAGCGGTGGTTCCGCATACACCGGTTTTGGAGCAACACCCGGTTCCCTTGGCCTGGGAGGAAATGGCTCAACCGGCAACTTCTATGGAAGTGGCGGTGGCGGCGGTGGTTATTATGGCGGTGGCGGTGGCTCTGCAGGTGCCCCACATGGTCAGGGTTGGGGTGCAGGCGGTGGCGGCGGCTCCAGCTACATCGGCGGTGTCAGCAGCGGCAGTACTTCCACAGGTGGCAGGGTTGGTCACGGTTACCTGACGCTTTCCTACAACAGCAACCTTTCATCACTGGTCTCAGGCCAGGCGAGCGGTACTTCATTCCCGGTTGGCACCACAACCAACGTATATACTGTCTCCGACAATGCAGGCAACTCTTCCACCTGCAGTTTTACAGTGAAAGTCAACGATACTACAGCACCTTCATTGACCGATCCGGCAGACGTTACCCTTTACACAGATACTGACGGCGTGACTTGTCCGGCAAACAACAGTGTTTCACCCGGTGCAAGTCAGTCCATACCGGTAGCTACCGGCGGCACGGCCTTCACCTATACCGTAAACGGTGTTACCCGCAGCGGTCCGACTGCATATTCCGATCAGTGTTACAGCGGATCAAATCTCAAACTGTACCTCTGGGCCGTTAACCTGAATAAAACCGGCACAACCAGCACTTGCTCACGCCAGATAGAACTTACCTGGCGCGTGTATGACGCAGATGGCAACTACGCGCAGCAAACACAGCTGATTACCATTGTTGACCGTACCGTGCCCACATTTACACGGCCGGTGGACGGTACATTCACCGCTCCCGGCTGTACCTATGTGCAGCAGTTGCCTGCCGTAACCGGCGATGTGACCAACGAGAGCGACAACTGCCAGACGGGACTAAACGCGACCTTCAGCGACGGTGCCCCGACGGCGGGCACTTGTCCGGGTACATTTATCGTCAACCGCACCTGGAGTCTGGTGGACGGCTGCGGCAACGCAGCAGCCAATCAGGTGCAGGTGATTACCATCAACGAAAATACGGCCCCCACAGTCAGCTCAACAAATTCACCGAATGACCCGGATGTTGACAACTATAGCTGTGGCGCATCCTTTACCTTTAATGCAGGGCCAAGCACCTGTTTCATCAACAAAACGGTAGCCAAGCCTGTCTGGGTTGATGCCTGCGGCGGTTCGCTCACGCGCACACAATCGGCCGACAACGGAGTTACGCTCTCTAATTTCGGCGATTTTGTGGGTGCCAACTTCCCGGTAGGTACTACCATAGTGACCTTCTCGGCCACTGATTGTCAGAACAACACGGGATCTTGTACCCTGTCAGTAACCGTAAATGATACACAACTTCCAACTATCACGGGCTGTCCCACCAACCAGACAGCCACTGTTGATCCGGGTACCTGCTCGCGCTCGCTCAACCTGGTGATTCCTACAGCCGGCGACAACTGTTCGGTTGCCTCTGTCACGTACGCCACAACAGGCGCTACCACCCTGAGCGGAGCTGAATTTCCCAATCCGCTGACATTCAATGCCGGTCTGACCACGGTGGTGTACCGCGCTTTCGACGGAGCGGGTAACTCCAGAAGCTGTACTTTCAATGTGACTATTACCGACCCGATACCTCCTGTGGCTGCCTGTAAAAATGCCACTGTACAGTTGAGTACTTCCGGCACAGCCTCCATAGCCGGTTCTGCGCTGGACAACGGTTCCACCGACAACTGTCCGCTGACATTTACCCCTGTTCCTGCCAGCTTTACCTGCGCCAATCTGGGCGCCAACACGGTCACCCTGAATGTATCCGACGGTACCAACACCCGGACATGTACTGCCGTGGTGACTGTACAGGATGTGACGCCGCCGACGGCCAGTTGCAGCAATTACACGTTACAACTGAATGCATCCGGCAGCGGTACTCTTGCTGCGGCCAATATTGACAACACCTCCACCGATGCCTGCGGTATAACTACCCGTACCCTGAGCAAAACGGCCTTCACTTGTGCCGATCTGGGTCCCAACACCGTTACGCTCACGCTTTCCGATGCAAGTGGAAATACCAGTATCTGCACAGGTACCGTGACGGTGCAGGATATCACTTCTCCAGTAGCGGTATGTCAGAACGTGACAGCTGCCCTTGTTGGCAACAGCGTAACCGTAACTGCAGCCCAGGTGAACAACAATTCCACCGATGCCTGCGGAATTGCAACCATGACGCTGACCCCCAACACCTTCAACTGCTCGCATGTCGGTTTAACCAATAACGTGGTTACGCTTTCTTTACACGATGCCAGCGGTAACCACGGCCAGTGTATTGCCATTGTAACAGTCATTGACAATACAGTACCAGTAGCCAGGTGCCAGAATGTTTCTGTCAATCTCGTTGGCAACTCTGCTTCCGTTACGGCTGCACAGGTAAATAACGGTTCTACCGATAACTGCGGAACGCCGACGGTTTCCATAACACCCACCACCTTTAACTGTGGCGGCGCCGGTGGCAACACTGTAACACTGACTGCTACAGATGCATACAGTAACACCTCAACCTGTACCGCTACGGTAACGGTAAATGAAGTGACTCCACCGGTCATCACTACCTGTCCGTCGGATCAGACAATAACCAACTGTATTGCACCGGACTATACTGGCAGTGTGGTGGCTACCGACAACTGCGGTATAGCTTCTGTCACGCAGAGCCCGGTTGCCGGAGCATCGCTTGGAATCGGTCATGGCCAGAGCACTTCTATCACATACACCGTTACAGATTACGGTGGCAACACGCGTACCTGCTCCAACACCATTACGGTAAACGACCAGACGCCTCCGACCGCCACATGTAACAACCTCACTGTAACACTTAATCCTGTTACCAATCAGGTAACAGTCAATGCATCACAGCTGACGACCAACTCAACAGACGCGTGCAATCCTGTTACTTCCACTGTTCCGTCGTGGGCGGCCAGTCCGGCCAGTTGTGCCGGAGCCGTGTGCCTGTCGGGCGGTGCGTCCTTCCCTGCCGTACGCAACGGAGGAGGTACCTATACCTATACAAAAACCAATTGCCTTGCCACTTCGAGAAATGAA
>CAIYFY010000205.1 GCA_903925535.1 uncultured Bacteroidota bacterium
ATACGATACCCGTTTCAAGGTAGTGCCAGAATGCATCTGTATCGCGGTCAGAAACATTAACTGCAGACACTGTTGCATATATAAACGCTTCCGGTTTGACCTCCGCCGCCCGCAACAGATAACTGATGCTGAATAAAAACCGCTCCTGAGAAAATCCCGTGTCTTTCAGTATTTTTTCCCACTGAGTCCAATCCGATTCGAACCAGGCGGCAAGAAAATACGCGAAGTCCGTCCTTCGCAACATACGGCTGATCAGAGAGGGCAACTCCCTGTTTTTTTGAGCCGCTTTTTTCAGTCTTTCCCGCACTGTTCTACCCCTGTCCCGCAATGCACCTGTGAGCAAAGCGACCATATCAGCGCTCTCCAGCGCACCAGACATAAAGACCCCATACTCAAGATAGTACCAAAGCATATCCTCGGGATTATGATACTGTTGTTGAGAAATGCTGGAAATCCCGGTTGAAGCCGCAACATCCTGTGCGCCTTCAGAAGTGCCAGAGATTCCCCCGGCCTCCAGTTCACGACGTATCTGACTGACAACAGTATTCTTATCCGTCCAGGTTTGAGTAATGATATTTTTGAGCAGCATAAACAGCACAAGGTCGGCCCGGGCCCTGTCTGGCCCGTACTCTTCAAGCAAATCATCCAGTTCTGTCCATCTTTCCGGCAAGACACCAGTGAGTTTTCCGACCAGTTTATACACGCCTTCCTGATTCAGCAGTTGCATTAACCTTGCCAGCGTAGCCCTGCTCCGGGAATAAGACTTCCTGATTTGATGGAGCAGCTTTTTTCCGTCAGCAGTGTCATTAATCAATATTTCCAGCGCATCAGTACCGGTAAAATCCTTCCAGCCTGAAGACACGATACCTGTTTCAAGGTAGTGCCAGATTGCATCTGCATCGCGGTCAGGAACATTAACTCCTGTAACTGTTGCATATATGAACGCTTCCGGTTTGACCTCCGCCGCCCGCAGCAGATAACTGATGCTGAATAAAAACCGCTCCCGAGAAAATCCCGTGTCTTTCAGTATTTTTTCCCATTGAGCCCAATCCGATTCGAACCAGGCAGCAAGAAAATATGCGAAGTCCGTCCTTCGCAACATACGGCTGATCAAAGAGGGCAACTCCCTGTTTTTTTGAGCCGTTTTTTTCAGTCTTTCCCGTACTGTCCAGCCCCTGACCCTCAATGCACCTGTGAGTAAAGCGACCATATCAGCGCTCTCCAGCGCACCAGTCATAAAGATCCCATGCTCAAGATAGTACCAAAGCAGATCCTCGGGATCGTGATACTGCTGTTGAATCATATTGGAGATCCCGATCAGTGGAGGCATTTGAAGAAGATTGAAAATTTGCTCAATCTGAACGCTGGTTCCTGAAAGCACTGATCTCAAAATTACCGACAGCCGGTAACGATAGTCTTCCTGTGCAAGAGGTATAGCCTTTGTACTTTCCAGCAAAGTCCACTCCGTCTCATTTAATTCCTGAAGATCGCGAACAAGAACCAGCATCTCGTCCACTGATAATATTCTGTTCAGGGTGGTAATAAGGTCACTGCCGGACCGGTACAGCTCTGCAAGTCTATTCCTGGCCAATACGGGGTTTTCGGCGACAATATTCCGCATTAGTAAAGCCGGTGGGTACCTTCCCGAAAGCTTCTGACCGGGTGGGTACACTCCATACTCCAGCAAATACCATATGACCAGCTGATCAGACCATTTACCGCCCTTCCCGGCTGTATTTTTTTTCGATTTAACGGTGCCTGCAACAAGGTCACAAACTATCCATCTGAGCGTTTCAGACCATGAAAGATCAAGGCTGGTACCGGATAAAAGGGTAGCTCGCATCTCATCCAGCAACTGACCCGAGATTCCGAAAAGATTCCGGGCAATTGAAATCAGTGTCTGCTGGTTCAGGAATCTGGTGAATCTTGCAGCAAAAGTTTGATCAACCTGTTGAAGCCCCGCTAATTTTAATAAGAGATAACCGGGTTTTTCGATTACCTCCCTGGCGACAACCCGGTTAACAACTGCAGAATCCGGCATAACCTCTCCTGCTGCCAGCGAGCCGGTACGCAGGTAATCCCAAATAATTCTATGCTCATTTTCAGGAATATCCGGCGTAAGGATTTCTTTCCGGACGAATGGCAGCCACTTGTCCAAAATACCGGGCAGCGAGTCAGCCAAATCAGTTCTCCGCGATACAGACGAAGCAATCAGCCATTTTAAAGCCTGTATCCAGATGTCTTTAACGATATTTGCAGGCCAGTCAGTACCCGAGATTTCCTTGACCCTGTCCCTGAGATTTTGAGGATCTGTCCCCGACAGACCAGAGATTATTTTTTCAAGGATATCAATCGGGATACTGTTAAAAAAACTGCTCAATTTTTGAACATCTCTCCGTGCCAGATCTTTCAATTTGAACAGCGTGTTCAACGGCAAATTGCCGGCATCCTCTGCCAGATAATATCCGGCATCGTTGACAGACAGTCCAACCGTACCTTCGGGGAAACTGCCGTGCTCCACAAAATACCATAGCAGATCGTTACGTCTGACATCAGGCATCCGCATCGAGACCAATACCGACCCATTTTCTGTTTCACCGAGGAGTTCGGCCAAATGTAACCTGCCGGAATCAGGATGGGTAATAATCTCGCGAAGTATCTCTTCCAGTGCCGGTCTGGCTGGTATACCATATCGCTGAAGGGTAGCCTGGTAAAGTTCCAATAACCGCGTGTCAACACCGGTGAGCAGCGTCAACAATTTTATCATTCCTGCCTCATCCAGTCGAAAAACAAGCGCCGATAATACTGCCGGTCGGAGAGAAACGAGATGTGACAATCTGAAAATTGTCGGCTCCGGATGTAATTCGGCACTCTGGAATAGAACGGCCAAACGCTCCTCTGTCAGCTCGGTTAGCCGGCCAGTTTCCGTTTGCCACCAGAAAGCAGCATCTGCCAAAACTGGTTTCAGCACCAGTTTATTCCTGAGTGTGTTCAGCAGATCATCCGAATATGCCGCAATGTACTCCGGACTGTATTCGTTCCTGATAAACTGATGCAGAATAGCAATACGAAATTCTCTGGAGGAAAAACGAAATTCGGGGGATAGCTGTTCCTGATTTGTTATGGCAGAAAGTTCACCGGAAGATAATCCTGATAGCCTTGAAATCAGATGAAGCAGATCCCGGTTGTTCAGTCGGTCTGCCAGCCCTGAGATAAACGAAGTAAACAGAAATGCCATTTCGCGCAATCTGGCGCGCACATGAACCGGATACCGCCCGCTCATCTCAACAAGCAAATTCAGCAGCTCATCTTCGCGAACTGCCTTGTTAGTCTGGTAACGATCAGGGAGATGCCAGTTTTCAAGATAATACCACAACAACTCCTCCAGCGACATCATTCCCTCTTCCTCGTACCGGCTCGTGACGGGCACCGGCAAACTCCTCAAAATCTCTTCCCGGTCAGAAAACTGATTTTCAAGAATCCAGACGAGATACTCCATCCACTGGTCCTGAAACGACAAATCTGTTTCGCTTTCTACATACGATTTCATATTGATTCCAGACAGCGCGAACAGGAGTTGAGCGAGATATCCGGTACTGCACTGCAGAGACAGTCTGGACAATATCCACGGCCTTCTCTTGAATATCTCACGAAGCCTGGAAAGAACAAGAACCGGATACTTACTGGCCAGATTCAGGAAAACTTCCAGTAAACGCTCCTGTGTGAGGTCCGGAGCAACCACCGGTATCAGTCCAAATTCGATATAATGCCATATTAAATCCTCCTCAGTGAAATCGCTTGCGATATTGCTGACCTGGCCAGGCTGCCTGTTCCTGATTATGGAAGGTAATTCAGTTTCAAGTCTCTTCCGTTCTGAAACTTTTATAGACAACATCCATCTCAGGGCAGCCTCCAGAATTTCTCTGAAAATGAGGCGATCCAATTCTCCGGTATGTGTCAGGGAGGAAAGAGGACTTCCGGAAAGCAGCCTGATCAGATGAAGTAACTGTTCCGTATCGTATATATTCATCAGCCTGACAAAGATCTCAGGCCTTCTGCCAACTATCTCCTGCAGTCTGGAAAGCACCAAAACAGGCTTTTGGGCAGCCAACTTCATCATGACGTCAGCCGGGGGTATTCCTCCCGGTATCCGCCTGAAATCAGCAGGATACTTACCCGTTTCGAGATAATACCATATGTATTCTTCGGGGGTATAAATCAGGTTCCCTCCAGCCTCACCTGGCACCCTGACTTCCATTTCAGGCGCTGACAACATTTCACGCAGTCGGGAGTCATGAGAGGAGGGCAAAATCAGCATCCACTCAAGTAATTCTCTTACAAATGTACCCGGGCTTAGTCCTGCAGAGAGCTCTTTCACCCTGCGGGTAACCAGCTTTTTGTCAAGACCCGACATGGCAGCTATCAGAAAAACCAGATCCCTGTGGGCATACAGGCGGACCAACCTGTCAAGAGCAGAGGTAACCGAACCGCTTAATTCTCTCAAGCGGGAAATAAAGATAACAGGCTGCCTCTCGGCCTGTTTGAGAAAATGAATTTTATGCTGCAGCGAAACAGACTTGTTCTTCGGGACTCTGCCTGTTTCAAGAAAATACCAGACAGTCTCATCCGGCTTTACTGTGATTGCTGGTTCGGATTCAGTTTGTGGCAACACCACATCAGGCAATAATTCCTTGATCCATAGCCGTTTAGCACTGGGAACCGACAGGATTACACGAAGCAATTCACTCCAGATCTCTTTTTCCAGCGACTTGTGAACATACCATGAAGCCCACATTTTTTCAGTCTCGGCCAATGAAAACCCTGTTGCCGAAATGAAAACAAGGCGCAGGAGTTCCACATCTGCCAGTCGGGTCAGCACAGACAAGCTCCAGGATCTGCGGCGGACAATCTCCCTTAATCTGGCAACAGACAGGAGGGGTGCCTTCCGGAATTCGTCCTTCATCAGCTTAAGAAACTCCACTGCGGAAGCAGCGGGTAAACCATCCGCGAGTGAGCCGGCTTCCAGAAAGTACCACATAGTTTCAGCCGGGGTAACTGACTCTGTCAAAGGGCCCTCTGGCAACTCCGGCAACAGTTTCTCAACCATGTCGCTTAACAGCTCCTGCATCCTTCCGCGAACCGATTCAGGTTCCGATATCAACTGGAACAGTACTTCCTTCCATATTTCCTTTCCTGACTCGTCCCGCCCCGATTGTACCATAGCCAAATCCTCCGCCTGTATTCCCGACCACAGACTTGCCAGCTCCCGCAGAATTGCGTCATCAGCCAGATACGCCAGTCTGGACAATGCCCATGGACGGCGACGGACAATTTCACGCATTCTGGACAGCGTTATATCCGGCTGCGCCCTGACAAACTGCAAAAGCGACTCAAATACCTGCCGAACAGACAGGGGAATCGCTCCCGTCGGGAAGCGCCCCAGTTCAATAAAATACCATAACCACTCCTCTCTGGAATTTTCGGAAACGGAGTATCCCGAAGAACTGTACAAATCAGGAGATAAGGCCATCACTTCCGGAATATTCAGACTACCGGCATTTGCCTGAAGCGTTAGCCTCTTGCTGGAAACGGGATCCTTCAATAACGCCCTGAGCAAGACTTGCCCTTCCGCATCATGATTCCGGATGTATTCAGACAGCCATTCCGCCGGAGACTTTGCGACCATCAATCTGCTTGCCCACCATGGATACCTTCCGGTAGAAAAGTAGTATCTCAGAAAGTAGCCGATGTTCGCGCTGTCAGACAAGGATCTTTGCCAGCTGTCCTTCAACAACTGTGTGCCCAGCTGTTCTTTCAATGCCTTTAACAGTATATCTGTCAGATTATTTTCCAGATCATACCTGCTGAGCCCTCCCAAGTCAACTACCAGCCGATCTATTCTGAGATGAACATTTTCAGTATGCATTTCATCCAGAGCAACAGACAGAGGCACAGGCAGAAGTTCATGGAATACCCTGCTGACAACCGAAAAAACCAGATCTGAGAGTTGCCGGGAGGGAACATCAATAACAAAAACAGTTTTGCCAATGACATGACTACCGCCAACCATCATCAAACTTTATTATTGCCTGCGGCTTTATCCAGAAAATCGGCAAGAATATAAGAGAAGACATCAATCACACTGGTAGCAGTTCCGGGGGTGGCTTTTGCAAGCCGCCAACTAAAGTATGCATCTTCAAATCGTCCCATCTGTGACCAGTTTAACCACAGAAAATCTATATGCAGATGAGCAGGGGCAAACTGGAGGACAAGTCTTTCAAATACCCGTCTCCTGTCGGGTCCTGCAAACCGGGAGGGCCAGTCGGGAATAACAACACTCAGGCGAGCCGAATAAAAACCGTCGGCATCTCCAACAATGATATTGTCCGTTTTCCAGTCAGGCGGCCCGAACATGGTATTTATTTCACCCGGATTTTGTTCTATGATGCGAGTCATGTTACGGGATATTTCGGAAATGGCGGTCCGGGCGACATCTTCCGGGAAGCTCTCGTTGCTCACCAGAATTTCATCCTCACCTGCACTGATGACGATAAAGTATAGGAGGGAGTCCTCACTTTCCTGTTTTATGGAAAAATTATCCGGATTCGCCGCGATGGCCAGCAGGCTCTGCGACCACCCTTCAATCACTGCCGGAGGGTGATAGTGCGGACTGCACATAGGAATATATCTGTCGTTCATTGGAGCCTGGAAAGTCAGTCGGGCCATTGATGGCGACAGAGGCCTTAACAAAACGTGTTCAACTATAAAAAAATTCGTTGACCTTTCGTCGAACCGAAGAACATCCGCTATAAATTCGTCTCTCAGCCTTTGTAATGACTCCTGATTTTCAGCTGTGCCCAACTGGTATTTCTCCTCTCCGGCATTTGCAACGAGGTACAGCGTCCATTCCCCGCTCTCCCGTACAATCTCATAGCCTTCGGCTCCACCTCCGTGACGGAGGAGTGATTTTACAGGAATTCCTCCGCCTTTCCTCTCGGGTGAGGGTGGGTCAAATCTGTCAAACGGGAAAAAATCCGTACAACTGACATCTGCTTTTTCGGCAATATTCAGCAGGATACATATCCTTGTTTTCAAAGGCGGCACCCCGGGAAGAAATCTGTTGTCAGATTGATACTCCTCGTAACGCTCCAAATAATTAAGGCCGGTACCCCGCTTGCCTCCTGATGGCACATACGTACTAAGCATTCGGGTGTACATTCTGACGGCCAGCTGGTCAGCATCCTCATTTTTCCACTCAGCAATTTTTTTCACAAAATCAGACTCGATAGACTCCCCGAAACGCGATAACAGATGACTCAGAAACTGAATTCGGCGCTCAAAGGGCCTGTCACTGAGAGCGGCCATATCGTTCAGTGCCTTTTCAGTTTCTTCCCTTTTTGACTCCTCCGTTCCAAGCCTCAGGAGCGGATCAATATCGGGAATGTCGAAGGGGAAACGGGATGCATAAAACGCAGTATCCTGATCGGAAGATCTGGATTCGGAAGATGGCGGATCAACATGAAAAAGATACTTCAGGCGAGTTATTTGCTTCATGGATGAAGCAAGCAATATTTCAAAAATTGCCAGATAGCCCTTTAGCTGACGGGCGTATGCATAACGCTCAGCCGTTGGATTTCCCGGAATTCCAAAGGAAGTAATACCATATACGACAGGAAACAACTGCTGGATTGAATAATAGGCTGCTATATCTTCCAGACGCTTCTGACTGGTCGGAAGATCATCTGAGCGATATTTTTTGCTCTGTAACTGCTGATCATCTCTGGCAACAGCTGCCTGCCACATCTGTTTGGCAACATTCAGTTCAGCAACGACCTCCTGATCATTCCTGACAAACCGGATCTGGTGACTTCCCGGGAGTTCACCGAGCGGAGAAAGCGTCAGACAGGTATTTTCATCCAGCATTACCTCTTCGGAAAAAACTACAATATCATCCACCATGAACACCAGGTCGCGTATCCCGATCACCCCTTCTGTCTCGCTGATAGCATCTCTGAGAGAAGACAAATGAATAGTGTCCGCAGAAGAGCTGAAATTTTCACGGGCAACAAATCCATTCAGCGGCTTCGGGCCATCAAACAAACTGTCGGAAGTAATTCCGGAGGAGCGCAACTCCTCCAGACTCCTGATTTGAACTACCGGAGTCAGGCACCTTTCAAGATTTCGCAGCATGGCACTCAGTACCTGCGTGGGTGATACCTCGGGAGCTATTTCAATCAGAGCCTTCACCGATAATTTTCGCTTGCTGAGCACCGTCACCTTTCCGATATCCTCTCCCAAAGCCCGGTTGTCAAGGTATAACCTCCTGACTTTCTCGATAATATACTGTGCTTCCTCCTCCTGGATGGAGTCCTTTAGACGGAGCCTGAAATCGTAAAGCCCCCTGATACCATACCTGTCGGCAACAGGATCAATCCATGCATCATCCAGCACGTCCTTGAAGTGATCCAGCAAGAGACATTTGAGGTCAGTTACCGTCAGGGGTGCACAAGACAGTATTTCATCGGGTGGGAAAAACGCGTTTGAAGGGCGATCCGTTCTGTTGTATTCAGAAGAATAAAGCAGGTCCTTTACATGGAAATTGCACCTGTAAGCGAGATCTGTTATACCGAAACACAAGTACTCCAGTATGGTTACTCCCGGATCATGATGATTATAGTCGGTCCATATACCCCCGGAGAATTTTTGCAAATACCCTATACCCTCTTTCCTGAGGGCCTCATAATCCATTGCTTTATGAGGCAGATGATGTTTGGAAATGCTTACCGGATCAGACATTTTCCAGGCTATTTGAATAATGCATCATCCAGAAGGGCACTGACATGATAGCGAATTTTATAGGCCGTGCCATCGGGCTTCAGTCCGTAATGCTGGTATGTACGTATTTCGAGATGATAGAGATTCCCTTCAGATTTCCACCTGAGATCAATTCTGTTCCAGAATGGCCCGTAATACGATCTAGTCTGCCTGATCGTGTTTTTCCCTCCTCCGAAAGTACCCAGTGCAATTGCATGTGTTACCGCGTATTTACCACGACCGCTACCGCCATCAACCCTTGCTACCACCTCAAAAGCCGAGGGGGCACTCAATTGTGAAAGTACAGGCCTCCAGGTTCCGTCAGCATCAGCCTCACCGACTTGATAGGTACCTACCCGTGTATGAAGTCCGGCGGTACCATTTACTTCCAGCGCGGTTCGGGGATCGGATGTCCCGATACCAACACCGCGCATTTCAGAGAGAACCATTTTACTCTCTCTGACCAGTTTGCCATTCTGATCGGGTCTGACAGCATCAAAACAGAGTCTGCCTCTTCCGGGTTCTCTGCCAATATTCACCTGCCATTCAGGCAAGTTTTCAACACTGCTTTTATAGATACTCATTACAGTAGTTTCCGAACCTGCCGGAGCCAGCTTTAAACCCTCTTCATCAGATTTCGCAAACCCGTCGTCAATTTTATTCACCTGGGAATCTATCAGATAAGCAAAGTGGGTTTCCGTGGGAGACTGTCCCTTTCTGAAGAAATTCTTCAAAGACTCCCTGTTCCAGAGTTTTTTCATAGACTTTGACTTTACTGCTTCATGATTTGGGATTGATGAACCATTCTTCGTTATCGGGGAGTTGATCGTCCGGCTCCGGTTCCATTTCTCTGGCACCGTCTCCGAAAATCACAAAATCTGTACCCAGGCGCATCCGGTCAATAGACGCGGGTTCGGCTGCAATATATGACTCATTCTCCATAATTTCGATATCATGCTGATCAGCGGGAGCAAATACCGACCATAGTGTACCAGCCTTTATTACAACATCCTTTTGCCTGTTAAGGGCTGTATCCTGGAGAGAATACCCGTCTTCAGCATTACCGGAAATTCTCACAAGAGAAAACCTGGTGACCTTTGCTACATAATTCCGCTCCCTGATGAATGACAGCACATCATTTCTTGAAATAACCCCGCCAAACTGTATAAGTGCATCAGCAGAATCTTTCTGCAACCACGGACACAGGAAAAAAAGAATTTCGGTTTGCAACTGCTGCAAATATTTGCCCTTGTCGGCTTCAAATTCCTTCTTGAGCGTCAGGGAGCAAGTTACCTTCAGTTTGTCATAAACCGGATTGATTATTTCAGGTCGCAGAAAAGGACTCATCCTGGCAGACAGGAAGTCCTCCATTTTTTTGATCTGATGGTAGGAAACAACAGGCTCGGTCTCGCCCTCCCTCACTTCCGGCATTACTACAATCCTCACGGTACCGGACGTTAGCTTTGGGTACTCCAACCTGGTAAAACATTTGACCCTGCGCAGAAAGTCAAACTCCTGCATCAGCAAACGTTCGATATCCCAGGCGGTAATACCCCTTCCCTTGTGCCTCAGGCGCTCGCTTACGCGCACGAGAAAATCCTGCATACTTTCATTTTCACGCCCCCCGTAAAAGCGGGTTACCTGTCTGACACCCTGTACCTCAGGAACGCTCTTTGCCAGTGTTGCAATTCTCGTCTGGTTATTCAGTCCAGCAAAGTGCCGGCTGTCGCCACTATCTTTCCATTCAACCTCCAGTGCATTAAATCCAATATGTTTGATTCTGCCGGCAATAGACAAATCGCCCTTTGCGGCGACCCTGATCCAGAAGCTTGCTGCGGGCATAATGGTATTCCCCTTCTCGATATCCGGTGGAACGAGAAATCTTATTATTCCCGATGTGCTGAAGTTTCTGGTCGTGTCGGACTGAATCATTTCAACCGGGAATAGTTCCCAGTTGTTTCTCCTGAGGTAGCTCCAGGACAGTTCCAGGTCGTGATAGTTTTGTCCCAGACGACGTTCTGTCATTTCAATAAACATGGAAACCGGTCTTCCGGGCATTATCTCATTCAGTCCAAGAAACAGGTAGGCATCATGCTCAAAATCGGGAAACAGAAACCCCGTGGCGGAACTTCCCTGCGAAAAGATTTCCTGATAGCCAAACGGGTGCAGGGTATATATCTTTTCATTTGCACGCTGATCATTTTCTCCCGATTTTGATGGGGTCAGATTCAATATGGTTTTTGCAGAGTAATCAACCCGCACATTATTCAATACAGGCACGAAGGGCTCTCTGGGAAGCACAGGGGGCTTGTTTTTCCCGATACCGAATAACCTGCTCAGAAAGCCGGGTTGCTTGTGACTAATCATAGCTAATGAAAACAACCTGTAATAATCGGCATGACCAAATCCCGCAAACGGCTTGTCGAGCATTAACCGGAAATAACCCGAGCGAGTATCATTGGTATACTCGGGCAACTGATTCATTCGGTAATCAGGCTCCAGCTGTAATACGGGCAGTTCATCTACGCTGACCCTTGTGCCGTTATGCAGCTTGCCGGAAGGACCGTCCGACTCAAACAGCCGGTACGATGGCTGCGCTCCGACATCCGCGGGATTGAATGACCTGTTGCTTAAAGCACTCAGCCTAACCTCAAAACTGTCGTTATCAAGACCCAGATTGTATCCTTCGAAGTATTCCGAAAATCCGCCGGCTGACTCGGGAAGATTATTCCAGTTCAAATGAAAGCTCAGTCCTGTTAATCGCTTGGTGAACAATTCGGCACTTCCTACCATGAGATAGGCATTTTTTGCCGGAGTCGGACCGAAGGGTTGGAACGGCATGCTGCCATCCAGCAATCCCGTCTGATTGTAAAAAGACAGCGATCTCAAGCCAGATACATTCACTTCTATCTGGACGGTCTGTACATCCAGAATGCGGCTGAATGTGTACATGTACGTGTCGCTGTCAGGGTTGAGAATTGTTTTCAACAGTGGCCACCCTGTATCATCCGGGAACTCATGTACGGTCGGATTATTGCGGCAGATCGCGGGGTCATCTTCCATCAGACTTATACGGAAACTGAATCCGCCCAACAACTCCCACTGCTCAGCATCGCTTAACGACCAGCGTTTCAGCGGGACCCACCCTTCTTCGCCTGTGGCACTGAGTAAAAAAGCATTTCTGAATACCTTTACAGCCACCTGGGAGCGTGTAAGACCGAGATTGGCGGCCATATCGTCCAGAAGAAATAACAAGAGCCCCATGCTTCTTTCAGAAAAGCGGTAGGTGACTATTATTTCTCTCCTCCCCTCTTCCAACAGTAACACCGGTGAAGAAATAACAAATCCCGTTTCGACATCCGCCATATTCCGACCCGACTCCCCTTTGTTGAGTTGCTCCTCGCCAAAAACGGGCCAGCCAGTGTCGTCAACCCTGAACGGGCCGCCCAGACCATCACCTGAATTGGCAACCGGCGCCGAATAAATTCCGGTCACCACCCTGTATGAACTGTTCGATACCAGCTCACGATTTTTACTCAAAAAGACAGTCCGGAACGAACTTACAACCATTTGATTCAGAAGAAGTGAATCAACAGACAAATAGACGGTACTGTTGCCGGATTCACCCGGGCCGGCGGAAAATGCCGTATGTCTTTTCAATAAAAATTCGCGCGTATTTTCAGCAAGTTGAACACACAATACTGCCCTGTCCGGAACTGCCGGACGCATGCGCTGATGGAGAATTTCCTCGAAGTAATGCAGCAGGTGCTTCCCGGGCAGTTCGTTCATCTGCACCTTTGCATACTCCATCAGCCTGAAAAAAGCCAGCAACATTCCTATATGCGGAGCGTGGCGGTTATTATTCTCCAGCGACTCATTAAACCATACCACCGCTTTTTCACTGATATAGACCAGTGCCAGATAAAACTGCTGATAGGCCCGCATGACAATGGGCTCCGACGAAGCTATTAACTTGCCTGTATCTGTGATCTGAAAATCCCGTGGCGGTTCCGGACCATCATATAGCCAGACTACATGTGTATGCTGAAGCACAACATCAATTTGCGGGTCTTTTATTATGCCTGCCAACCTGAAGATGTTGACTTCGTTTCTGAAGCGATAAAATTCCAGCGCCAGCGAGTTTTTTATTATATCTCCAAGTGTTTCCACCACGGTATTGTCTGCACCGAACTGTTTTACTCCGGAAGACTGTATATACCAGCCATTAAGTATTCCAACGACAGATGATATTCTGACAAGAAGTGTACTGTACAGGTTGATCCTGTACTCCTCCGAGGTGCTTTCATGCAGCCTGGACACGAGCGTCCTGATTTCCGTATCAATAACCTCCGGCCTTACCTCGAGCATTTGTGCGAGAATAACCGAAATATCGCCTGACAAAAACAGGTCCCATCCTTCACGGCGCTCATTGTGCTCGTCAAAGAAATTAATCAGAGAAGCTGCACGACTCAGAAAAGCCAGCCACTGCCAGGTTTCCCTGCCTTCAATATGGATGTTTGATGGCAGGAGTACCGAAGGGATACGCTCGCTGCGGCTCGTCCCCCTGAAGTTATAGCTGTATCTTCCGCTTCTCTTCATTTACAGAATTTGCTCGGATGACTTCAGATTGGTTCCCTCCCCGATATAGAAAGGATAGACAATGTTGTGTCGGGTATTTGTACTGATCACAGTGAAATCAATAATAATGTTCACCTTGCCATCGAGGAGCGAAACAAGCACCACGTCAACCTTTTCAAGTATCACCCTCGGCTCAAAAAGCAGAATAGCCCTGCTTACCATATCTGCGATCTTGTTTTTTACAGCATGAGTAAACCTTTCAAATATCATACCTTGAAGCCCGCATCCGTATGCAGGGTTCATCAGTCGCTCCCCGGGAGTTGTAGAGAGCAAAATGAGTATACTCTGGCGTATATCTTCCTCACCCGACTCCATGATAACCTGGCGATCATGCGCGGAAAATCTGGGAGGGAATGACCAGCCCGTACCAAGAAATGATGCTGAGGTGCTATCTGCCATAATCCAGTTTTTTTATCCTCCTATCATTACATTGGGCATACCCAGCACTATGGAACCTCCATGCGCAGTGGTATCTCCCAAACGAGCAGCCGGTTTACCTCCAATCATTACCGTTGAAGAACCTTTAATGATGCTGTCGGGAGGTCCCACACATACACAATTATCGCCCATAACGGCAGCCGGCAATCCGCCAATCAGGACGGTTGGCACTCCGGGGCCTACCACCGGCCCGCCAACATGAGGGATCGGAGGAATTCCCGGTGTCATCATGGGACAAGTATGAAGGTCTGTTATTCGCGCAGCAGGAGGCATATTATTGTGTTTTTTCGAGTAAAAGGTCCAGTTCAGCCCTGATGGCCCTGACATTGGTCAGAACACGTTTACCGTAGATAACTTCGTGGATAATCAGTTCATTTTCGTTGTTGTAAATGGCCGCCGAGATAGACTTGCCTGAATTCCGGAGATAAATATGATCATCAGCATTATTCAGCCGGTTCAGATTCCACAGACGAGCCTCCCCGAAAATACTGGCAGAAAAAAGCTGAGGCAACACAGGATTAAATTCCAGTGCAGTTATCGTACTCTCGTGCGCCCCGGAGAACAAATGGAAAACGGGATCACTGCTTTCAATCACCGGGTAGTTTCCACTTGTGCTGATGGCGGAGGATATCCACAGCCGGCCATCTTCACCACCCAGGGCTATCCACAAATTATCCCCTGCATGATTGATCTTGATGGCAACATCAGTCATGGTAATATCAGGATGCTGAACTCTCAGCCGCTCTGCCATGGTGCCCTTGCCTGAAAAATCAAGCTCGTACAGTATGGTGGAATGTATACCTGAGACGGCCAGATACTTGTTACCGGAACTCAGATCAAAAGACGTTACCCGTTCCTGTTCAACCCGTTGCGAAAATCCCGTCGGAACAAAATTACTCCCATCCGAACTGCGCCGGACAAAGTATATCTCCCAGTTCGTCATCACCAGAAAAGTAGCGCCGTCTCCCGACTGCCCGATACCAAAGATAGGTCTCCGCAACGCATCTTCATAAAGAGTGTCCAGTACAGGTTTCTCTCCCCTGCCCAGATTACTGAATACGCACAGAACGCCCTCGGCCGTGCCCGCAAAAAGGCGGTCTGCACTCGGGCTGTATATCAGGGATGAAACAGGGCTGCCTGCATCCCCTACCGCATACGACTCCGATTTGTTGCGGATAAATACTTTACCGTTGGCATCACCATAGGCATACTCGTGATGATTATGCGAATTGGGTGCTATCGCCGAGCCGATGACATTTGCCTTCTCAAATGACGGGGCGGTCATCCCGAGCCTGTGCTCTGCGTCCTCGAGCCTTGCATTGAGGTTGTAATACAAAGCAGGATGCTGCCACCTGCCATCGTTATATTCCGCTGACATGATCTCGTCATATATCCTGAGAATTCTGTCCTGTGCACGCGCACGATCCGCCTCCGAAAAAGTCTGCCCCTGGATATAATGCATATTCTTTATTGCCTCCAGTATCAAATCATAATAAGGATGATCAGATTCAACCTGTAACAGTTTTTTCTCCATTAATAGCAGTAACAGATCATCTTTACTGTGTACGCTTACACCATCGGCTACCACCCGGGAAACCTGTCGCCTCAGATTATCGCGTTGGGAGGGCAAAATATGCAGCACACCATTACTTGAAAGAACCCCCAGGAAATCCAGCAACTCAAGATCTGCCTTGTCCGAGCGGGCTTTATCCATGAAAAACAGGGATATAATCATAGCGACAATGGCCACAACTGTCATTACCCTGGATAATCTGCGCTGTCTCACTGCCACCATGGTCTCCCGCCGCAAACGATCTATCAATCCTTCAGCACGCTCCCTGCTCAGATGCAGAAACTGTGTAGCAATATCAATTTGAGCCACATCAGCCGGATTGCTTTCGTGAAATACCGCTCTGAACTGAGGTGTTTCGGGGTTTTTATGGGAAAACCCACTGTCGTCATAGCGCACCGCCCAGGCTCTTCCGGGTTTGCATATTTCATACCACTCAATGGCACCCGTCAACTCGGCCCCCTCAGAAAGATACTGATTCCGCGGTATCTGCTCTGCGTCCTGACTGTTATCAAAGGATTTGAGCCAGTTGCGGATCGGACTGTGTTGTACATAACCGGAATGTGTGTCCCCCAAAAAATAGCTCATCTCCTCTGCCGAGAAACTGGCTCCGAAGTAGTTGTCGGCCTTTCTCACCAGCAACCTGTAAACTTCAGCATGTGAAGCCTCTTCTTTCATCCACCTTGCCAGTATCGGCCAGTTAAACAGCAATGCATCATGCCGTATGGTAACAACATTGTCTCGCGAATACTGGCCAGTTCCCAGCATATCAATCAGAATATACCCACCTGAGTTGATACGCCTGATCAAATCCACCAGAACAGGCGGAGATGGATCGGCCTGACCAAAATGGGGTACCAGCAACTGAATGAGTTCTCTGAGGACAACCGGTCTGCGCCAGACTCCGTCTGCCCGCCTCTCTGTCAGGGCCTTGAATATGACAGACAGCCAGATCATCTCTGTGTCACTTAAATCCGGCGTCACCACTTCATCCATGTAATCTCCAATAATTCCGGACAAAACATTCACGTACTCGAATTCCTTGAGAAACACATCAGGAGTGTACGATCTGGATCCGACGACCAGCCTTCCTGCCCCGGAACGGAAAAGAAAGCGGAGTTTTTCAAGTACAAACGGATCGTGCCCTTGAAGCTGGCGATAATCGTTACTCAGTTTGTCCGCCAGCGCCAGTGATACACCCTCGGGAAAGACAAGTGTCTTTCGAAGTCCGGTCCGGATTTCCTCCGGTGAGGGCAGCGTAATATAAAAACTGTTGTTATTGAGAACCTCAGGTAGTCCTCTGTAGCGGGAAAACGCATTCATGTACCTGGTATCCGTCGAAAATACCACATAAACCGGCTCTGTACCGCGCAGGGCAGCGAGAAACGCACTGACATAGAATACGTCGTCACCTCCACTGATCTCACCCCGTTCCATACCGGAATAACGCACAAGATCCTCGAGACCATCAACAACGATCAGCAGATTAAACGGGGTTACACTTCGTTCAAGTACCCGCTGGCAGAGGCGCCCAATCGGGTTTACTTCGGTCCGTATGGCCCTGACAAGCTCATCCCTGTAACTGAATTCTTCAGCACGTGGCTGCTGATATAGTGAAGTGAGCCCTGAAGCAGCCAGATCACTGGCCAATTGCTCGACAGGATTGTTTGACGGTGTTGTCACCACCACCCGCCACGTATTGCCCCTGACTCCGGAAATCTCTCCCCCCTCCAGTTTTTCTCTGAGGGTTTTCGTGACGAATACAGACTTGCCGGAACCACTCTCTCCGGATATGGCAGCTACTCTTTTTTGTCTTAACAATTCTATGAACTTACCCAGTTCGACCTCACCCCGATCCAGGTAAAAAGAATCAAAACCGCCCGGCAATAACGTGTCTTTCATGATACGCAAGCAGCGAACCTGAGTCTGCCAATGAATGTTCCAAAGCGACAAAGGTAATCTTTTTCATATAAAAATCCCTGTAATGCGCATGGAATAGCTGCTGAAACCAATCATAGCGACAAATGGGAGCAGCGGAGCCCGACGGGCAACTCTTTCATTCAGAATACGGCCGGCTGTGTAACTCTCGAGAATCAACCGGCAAACAAATATTTACCAACAATATTAATTTTTAATTGATAGCTTTGCAACGCAGGAGAAATCCGGAATCAATCCGGCAGATATCCACCCTGTCCACCTTGCATGATCCAATCTGTACTTCAGGTACTGTCGGGCGAACTAAATAACTTTCTGGAGTTACAGACAGAGCCTGTTGAAAGGCCGCTGGTAGTCATGTCGGCACTGGCAAGACAGGATGGATCGCCGGCAATTGTGGCAGAAAACAGGGTAGTATGCACTCTTGTCAATATTGAACAGGAGCGAACTGCACTCAATGCTCCTTCAGGAAACAAACTTTTTCGCAGTAATAATCCGGTTCATTTAAACCTGTATGTTCTTTTTTCTGCGTACTTTGCGCCTCGCAATTATCCGCAGGCACTGGCGGCCATCTCGGCAACAATCGCTTTTTTTCAATCCAAATCAACGTTCACGCATCAGGATACACCCGAACTGCCTTTTAATGTCTCGAAGATTATAGTGGAGATGGTAAGTTTGGACATCACGGAGCTCAATAACCTTTGGAGCGCCCTTGGAGCCAAACACCTCCCCAGTGTGCTTTTCAGAATCAAAATGGTATCGGTTTCTACTGGTACGCTCATCGAGGAATTTGCAAGAATCAGTACGATCGAGAGCCAGAGTGATACCGGTTAACTATGTACCGACAATGAAAGTGTCGTATCGAAAACTTTTTTCAGTCCGGATCAGGCACCCGTACTACTCCGACGGAGAATGCCGCGACGTAACTATGTCCCCCACGAGGGCAACGTTGGCGCTCATGCGCAAACACGGTCTGGTGTGGAAGTCATACCAAAGTGATCATACGATGCTGACCAGTGCAAGCGGTTACGAAACAGGCAAACTGCCACTTTATTTCATCCTGAACAGCACCAACCCGTTTTTCCTCAATTTCACCGAACATCCCCTTTCCAGACCACTCAGAAAGTTATATTTCCACAATCTGTCAGCCAGCAACACCAATGACAAATTGCAAACGCTCGGCAGTGAATACTGGACAAGTCCGGATCCCCCCGAACTACAGGGCTATCAGGCACCTGAGTATGTTGTCAGAGAGATCAGTTCCGGACATCTGGGATTGGTAGACATACACCTGAACCCAACCTCTGAAGAAACCGATTTTTTAATTTCAATGAAACCCAGAAATACCATCTGGAGATACTGGCTCGTGAACAGGGAAACCGGATCCCTGGAAGATATTGAAGTACACGAAAAAGACAATAACACCCCGTTACCTTTTCAAACCGGTACCCCCCGAACGCTCGCCAATGGCGACCCCGCATTTCCACTGGTATTGAATGACAACCTCCAATTTTCACCACCGGGACAAACATGTTCTGAGCGACACACGCTGAGACCCGTTCTGCAGTTCACGCTCAGGCGCGACGGGAACAAGTCCCGAAAAGTGGTAATGAATCTCCCGACCCCGGATTACCGGCAGATTACAACTGAATCTACAGATAGCGGCTTACAGCTGTTCTCCGATATGTACGTTTATTTTTTCAAACCAAACTTCTTCTGACATGTCGAAAGTTTACGCTACGCCCGGGGTCTATATTGAGGAAAAAAGTGCTTTCCCCAATTCGGCCGTCCCGGTAGCCACCGCGGTGCCAGCCTTCGTTGGTTACACCCAGAAAGCCTCGCTGAATAAAAAAGATATCACCAATGTACCGGTAAGGATATCTTCATTCGGTGAGTTCCTCATGTATTTCGGTGGTGCACCTGCTCCCAAATACGAACTTGTCAATATTCGCGACCTCGATCCGAATCGCGTTTTTGATGTAAAGCCCGAGAGCGGCCGCTACATGCTTTTCTATTGCATGAAACACTTCTTCGCCAACGGAGGATCAGATTGTTACATTGTATCAATAGGAAGTTATGGTCAAAAGGTATCCAAAGCCGATTTCTTCGGCGAAGTAGAAGTCAAGGATGAATCCGGCAATACGATTGATACAAAACCAATCGGTATTGATACGCTGAAAAAGGAGCTCGAACCAACGCTCCTTGTTATCCCCGACCTCATGGCGCTCGAAGATCAGCAGGAG
>CAIYFY010000206.1 GCA_903925535.1 uncultured Bacteroidota bacterium
ACGGGGATCCGGCTGTATTTGCTGTTTACAGGTATGGCGCGCGCGAACTGCCACTGGTTCCCGCACTCCTGTTTGCCCTGGGCGCCTCGCTGATCCCGGTGATTGCGCGTTTTTACCCGGGAGGAGATTTTCGACAAGATCTGGGGCTCCGATATTAGTGTGGGAAACAGAACAATTGATGTGCACATCCGCAAACTGCGCGAGAGAGTGGGAGAGGAATATGTTAAAACTGTGAAGGGTATCGGTTATAAATTCGATTTTTGACCCATGTTTAAAAATCAGACTCCCCGGCAGCTCTCCCTTTTTATCGCGCTGCTGTCGGCTGTATCCATTGCCTGCCTCTCTATTGTCCTGAAAGCACTGGGCGTTCTCACCATCTCCTGGCAGGAGCTGGCTGTGCTGTTCGCCAGTTGCCTCCTGGCAGGATTTGCCTCGAACTTCTATCTGATGCGCTATTATATTTTCAGGCGTATCAAGCTGATTTACAAGATTATACACCGGAAAAAGCTGCCGTCTGACTTCAAGGCCGACCGTATTGAAATGTCGAAAAATGTGCTCGATCAGGTAGAGCAGGAAGTGGATGCCTGGGCCGACCAGAACTCCAGGGAAATGGAGGAGCTGGAGCGTCTGGCTGCCTACCGCCGCCGTTTCATCGGCGATGTGTCTCACGAGCTGAAAACGCCCATTTTCAATATTCAGGGCTTTATTCACACGCTGCTCGACGGGGCGCTGTATGATCCAGATGTAAATGAAAAATACCTGCGCAGGGCTGCAAAGAATGCCGAACGCCTCCAGTCAATCGTCGAAGATCTCGAAACGATCAACAAGCTGGAGTCGGGACACATGGTGCTCGACATTCAGGAGTTTGACTTGCACAACCTGACAGATGAAGTTATTTCCGATCTGGAAATGCGGGCCGTCGAACGCAATATCAGGCTCAGCTACAAGGAGGGGGCTGCCCAGCACTTCCGGGTGCGGGCCGACAAGGAGACGATCCGGCAGGTGCTCATCAATCTGGTGCACAATTCTATCAAATACGGCACAGAGGGCGGTTTCACCAAAATCAGTTTTTACGATGGCGAGTCGTTTGTGCTGGTTGAAGTGAGTGATAATGGTATCGGTATCAAGGACAAACACCTGAATCATGTATTTGACCGTTTTTACCGGGTTGACAAAAGTCGCTCCCGCGATGCCGGAGGTACCGGCCTTGGACTGTCTATCGTAAAACACATCATTGAGGCTCATCACCAGACGGTGACGGTACGCAGTACGGAAGGACAGGGTACCACGTTCGGCTTCACCCTGGAAAAGGCCTGATCATCCGGAAGTGCACGCTTCAATCCAGTCTGCATAGGACTGGTTGGTACGCACTTCATAGCGCATGATGCAGGGTACCTCGTAAGGATGCATCTCCGCGACCGCTTTCTCTACGTCAAATTCCCTGGCGAGACCGGTTTTCAGCACAGAAACCCACTCGCCCTCGCGCACGGGCGCGCCCTCCCACGCATACATGCTTTGTACCGGAAAAATATTGCCGCAGGCAACCAATTTGCCCGCAAGCAGCGTGTTCACAATCCGGATCGCTGTCGCCTCGTCGGGATGGGTGATGTAAAAAACCAGAAAGGCGCGGTTCAGGTCAGCCATGACTGGTAGTAGTTGCCGTCCTCTATGCCCGCAGCATGCTCCGTCATGAGGAGGGGCCTGAAGGTGTCCACCATGACCGCCAGTTCGAGGGTTTCCTTCTTCCCGATGCTTTTTTCCACCGTTCCGGGGTGCGGACCGTGCGGAATACCACCGGGGTGCAGGGTAAGCATACCCCGTTCGACGTGTTTGCGACTCATAAAGTCGCCGTCCACATAATAAAGAACCTCGTCGGAGTCAATATTGGAGTGGTTGTAGGGCGCCGGAATGGAAAGCGGATGATAGTCGTACATCCTGGGTACAAACGAACAGATAACGAAGTTCCTTCCGTCGAAAGTCTGGTGTATCGGCGGAGGCATGTGCAGCCTGCCCGTAATCGGCTCGAAATTGTGGATACTGAAAGCAAAAGGATAAACAAATCCGTCCCAGCCGATCAGATCAAACGGATGATTGAGGTAGTGGTACGGATATATATTGTCCTGTTTTTTAATATAAAACAGGAAGTCACCTTTTACATCGTGCGTTTCCAGATTTGACGGCTTTCTGATATCTCTTTCGCAGAAAGGGGAGTGTTCGAGGAGTTGTCCGTACTCATTCCGGTATCGCCGCGGTGTCTCGATGGGTCCTGCACTTTCTACAATCAGCAGTCTGTTTTCGGAGGTATCGAAGTGTAGCTGGTAGGTAGTTCCGCGTGGAATGACCAGATAGTCGCCATATCCGAAAGTAATATTTCCGTACATGGTTTTGAGTGTTCCGGTGCCTTCGTGCACAAAAATAACCTCATCGGAATCGGCGTTTTTAAAAAAATACCCCGACATGCTCTGTCTTGGCGCCGAAATAATGATTCGACAGTCGTCATTGACCAGCACCGGCTTTCTGGATTTCAGGTAGTCGTCTTCAGGTTGCACCTGAAACCCTTTCAGGCAGCGGTGTTTGAGCTGCTTGTCGTGGATAGTTTTCGGGGCGATACTCCAGGGCTCACCTACCTGGACGATCTGGGTGGGTGCATTGCAGTGATAAAGCAGCGAATAATTGTTGCTGAACCCTTCTGTACTGAAAAGCTCCTCATGGTAGAGGGTGCCATCGGGTTTTCTGAATTGTGTGTGCCGTTTTGGTGGTATGGTGCCGGCAGAGAAATAGTGCATAATCCGGTCAGGTTTTGTTCGTCAGAGATGTGTTTCAGAGGCTGTGTTGTTATGACCCGTTCCGGATCAGTTCTTCTGCAATTTTCTTTGGATCGCCGTGGTCGAACTCCAGCATGCGAATATCGGGAGAAGGATTGGTATCCAGTCCGTACTGGTAGGTTTTGTCGTAATATTCCAGCGCGATCCGCGCGGCGGGCTCGTATTCGCCTGTTTCCAGGAACTCAATGGCCTGTTTCAGTTTTAGTCCGCCCAGCTTTTTTTCTATCCGCCGGAAGGCAACCTCCAGTTCGGCTTTGTCTGTCAGAACATAATCTTCCAGCAGGTTGTTCACGCGGGCTTCGAGCGGAATTTTCACATTCCGCAGCGGTGCTTTTTTCATTTTTGCCCAGAAGGCATCCGGGATATAGACCCTGCCAATGCTTCTGCTTTCATTTTCGAGCCACACCCTTTTGTCAGGACTGGTCTGGCGGATAGCCTCGAAAAGGTTGTTTTCGAACTGTTCCACGGTTGGCTGCGGCAGTTCGCCGATGAAGCCGAATGCCGAGCCTTTGTGATGGGCGATGCCCTCGAGGTCAATGATCTGTTCACCTGCATTTTTAAGGGCATGGAGAATTTTGGTCTTTCCCGAGCCCGTCCGGCCGCCGACAATCACCATTTTCAGGTCAGTCACCGAAAATCCGTCGAGTACATATTGTCTGTAAGCCTTGTAGCCGCCGTCCAGCGTCTGCACATCCAGTCCGGCCTGACGCAACAGCCAGGCCATGGAACCGCTGCGCTGGCCTCCGCGCCAGCAGTGTACGCCCAGTTTCCCGTTACGGGCCATTTTTCTGGCCGATTTCACGAAATCCTCCATTTTGGGGCCAACAAACCGCAATCCGAGTTCAAAGGCAATATCGCGGCCCTGTTGTTTGTAGGCCGTTCCGACCACTGCGCGTTCCTCGTCAGAGAATAGCGGGAAGCTGATTGCTCCGGGTATGTGCCCGTGCGCGTATTCCCCGGGCGAGCGCACGTCGAGAACAGGGGCCTCGTCTTTGAGCAACAGGAATTGTTGAGGTGTCAGTTTCATGCCGGTTAATAAGATCAGACGCCCAGTTCGAGTTGTTCCCTCACCAGCTGGTAGTAAACGCCCTTCATGGCTGTTAATTGTTCATGTGTACCCTGTTCCACCACTTCACCTCTGTCCAGCACAATAATGTTGTCTGCATTGCGGACAGTGCTCAGTCTGTGTGCTACCACTATGACCGTTTTCTGCTGAAATGCCTGATACATATTCTGCATGATGGATCGCTCGTTGTGGGCATCCAGTGCGTTGGTGGCTTCATCAAAGAACAGGTATTGCGGGTCTTTGTAAATGGCCCTGGCAATCAGGATGCGTTGTCGCTGGCCCTGACTCAGTCCGGCGCCTTCATTGCCTGTTTTGGTATTGAACCCCGACGGGAGTGATTCCACGAACGACTGAATATTGGCCATGCTGGCCGCATACAGCAGTCTTCTGCGGTCAACAGTTTCATCACCCAGGGCTATGTTCCGGGCTATGGTATCGTAAAAAAGGTATCCGTCCTGCATTACAACCCCGCAGTAGTTCCTCCACAGCTTGGGGTTCAGACTGCCCAGACTCACCTCGCCTATTCTGACACTGCCTTCGGTGGGCTGGTAGAAGTTGAGCAGCAGTTTCAGCAGGGTTGACTTGCCGCTTCCCGACGGGCCAACGATGGCAGTAGTTTTACCCTCCGGAATCACAATATGGATGTTTCGGAGTACCCAGGGATCGTAGGGGCCCCCGTACCGGAAGGATACGCCCTGCATACTCAGACTCCCGTTGGCGGGCAGGACATTCACCTGGGCTGCTTCATTCGATTCCTCATCGCTTCTTTCCTGTATTTCGCCCATCCTTTCCAGACTGATTCTCGCCTCCTGTGCCTGAATGACAAACTGCACGAGCGATTCCAGCGGAGCATTCAGCTGACCGATGATGTACTGAACAGCGAGCATCATACCGAGTGTCATCTCGCCGTCTATGACTGCCTTGGCCGCCAGCACCGAAATCACGATATTTTTTCCTTCATTGATGAAGGCGGCGCCGGCCCGCTGAAACTGGTTGGTGGCCAGATACCTGACATTCACCCGGAACAGTTTGGCCTGCGTGCGTTCCCATGCCCACCGCTTCAGTCGCTGCGCATTGTGCAGTTTGATTTCCTGCATGCCGTTGACCATCTGCATCAGCATATTCTGGTTTTCGGCGAGTTGCTCGAAGCGCTGATTGTCCAGTGCCCTTCTCCGCTGCAGGAAGAAGGCTATCCAGGAAAAATAGGCGATGGAACCGGCGAAAAAGACCAGAAATATCATCGGATTGTAGTGCAGGAGTACAAATCCGAGCACTACAAGGCTGGCGATGGAGAACAGCGTCTGGAGCGATGCCGAGGTGAGAAATCGTTCTACCCGCTCATTGTCGTATATCCGTTGCAGCAAGTCGCCGGTCATTCTCGTATCGAAAAACGACATGGGCAGGCGCATCAGTTTAATCAGGAAGTCGGAAACGAAACTGATGTTCACGCGCGCACCTATGTGGAGCAGAATCCACCCCCGGATGAATTCGACAGCCATCTGTCCCAGGAAAAGCATACCCTGTGCGACCAGAATCAGATAGACGAAATTGATGTCGTTCAACTGTACACCCTTGTCCACAAGGGCCTGCATCATAAACGGGAAAGCGAGCTGGATCAGGCTCCCGACAGTCAGGCCGAGCAGGAGTTGTATGATCAGCCTCCTGTACTGGCTCATGTACGGCCACAGAAATGCCAGTCCGGAGGGCATGGATTGCCGTACTTCACCTTCTTTCTGATAGAACTCGGAGGTTGTTTCAAACAGCAGCAACACACCCTGCGGCTCTGTATTCACCACATCGCTCAGCCAGCTGTTCATAAAATCCTGTTCATCGTACTGAATCTTGCCCACCTTGGGGTCTGCGACGTACACCTTTCCGTCTTTCACCTTGTAAACCACCACAAAGTGATCCTGTTGCCAGTGAGCCACGCAGGGGAGCGGAATATCGTCGCCGAGGCGTCTGAAGCCTACTTTTACCCCGAGGGTGCGCAGTCCGATTTTTTCGGCAGCGTCTGAAATTCCGCTGAGCGACACCCCCTCCCTGTCGAGATAGGAGAGTTGCCTCAGATATTCAAAAGTATAATGCCGGCCGTAGTGCATAGCAACCATCCTCAGGCACGCTGCACCGCAGTCGGCTGAATCCAGTTGTTTGAAAAATGGAAAACGATCTGCCATTGGTATCAGGCCGGCGTATTAATCAGAGTTCCCTGATCCAGATATTCCTGTAGCTCACCAGATCGCCGTGATCCTGCAGCTTGATCGGCGCTTTTCCGTGAGCGCTCACCCTGGGGAGTCCGATGTATTCAGAGGTTCCCTTGATCTCTGTGTTCAGCTGAATAACAATGCCGTTGTGGAGCACAGTTACCCGGCCGGGTGCCACCTGCATGCCGTCGTTGTTAAATCGGGGTGCAGTATAGAGGATGTCGTATGTCTGCCAGGCGCCGGGTTTGCGGCAGGCGTTCACCAGCGGGATGCTTTGTTTGTAGATGGAGCCCGTCTGTCCGTTGGAATAGGTGCGGTTGCCGTAGCAGTCGAGCACCTGCACTTCGTAGCGTTCCTGCAGGAAAACACCGCTGTTGCCGCGTCCCTGACCTTCACCTTTCACTACTTCAGGCGTTCTGAACTCGATGTGCAGCTGACAGTCGCCGAAAGAGCGTGCCGTCTGGATATCACCTGCGCCGGGTTTGACGGTCATGCTGCCGTCGGCGTTTACGGTCCAGGGAGCTGCCGTTTTTGGATCTTTGGCAGATACCCACTCGGTGGTATTTTTTCCGTCGAAGAGAATGATGGCGTCTGAAGGCGCCCGGTTTTCATCACCCGGCGTTACGATCCGCGGTTCCGGTTCCCAGACTTCAGTTGCTTTGGGGTCGGTAATCTGAGCGTTCGACTGGAGGGCAGCCAAAGTGAGTGCTGCTGACAGGAAAGGAGTGAGTTTCATAGTGTTTCACGTTTAAAATTAGACGCCTCCGTCCATGACCTCCCACGTATGGTCGCCAAGAAGCCGGACTGTTGCGAGGTATTCATAAGGATTTTTACGCCCCCATTCATCAGGGGCGACCATGCTCAGTACATGGGTGCCATCAGTTTTTCGGGCGTAAAGATGATAAATATGATGGATAACCGGCTGAAAAGGAATGTCTGCCTGATAGATTAATTCCGACACGGCCATTCGGCTGTTCAGCGACTTGGCCTGATTCATCAGCGTTTCCATCTGCTGGCGCAGTTGTTCCATCTGACGGTCGGTCTGGTCGTACATGGCTGTCATGGCCAGTCCGCGGATTTTCCCCTTGTCTTCCGGGCGTATAACCGCGCCGCCTGCCGTATGGGCATACGGCAGCAGACCGGGGTTTTCGGCCACCTTGTCCTTGTCTATCGGATTGACAAATGCCTTATCTTCTGGCTCCTTTTTTTCTGATACCATTGCACAAAGGTAATTGGGTTCGTTCAAAGAATTATCCGGTTTTGCCTGTCAGTTGTAGAAAGTATGCACCGGAAGTTTGTACTTTCGCCTGAAATCTGAACTTAACCGATGAAAAAGTTACTGTTTGCTGCTTTTCTGCTGCTGCTTTCCACCTTCCGGGTTTCCGCGCAGGATGTAAAAGTGGTGGGTTATTTGCCCACCTACCGTTTTTCCTGGCTTGCCGATATCGAGTTTGAGAGCGTGACGCATGTGAATATTTCATTTGCCAATCCGGACTCACCCGGACAACTCTCTTTCGGAACCACGAATATATGGCCGGCCGTTGATATGGCTCATCAACACGGATGCAAGGTTTTTGTTTCACTGGCAGGCGGTTATCTGACGCCTGCACAGGACGAAACCTGGAATTACCTCGCACAGCCCGCCAATCGCCCGGCATTTATCCAGAAGATAATACAATACGTGCAGGCCAATAATTTCGACGGTGTGGACGTTGACCTGGAGTGGCAGTACGTCAAGCCGTGGTACAGTCCGTTCATCCTCGAACTGAAAGCCGCGCTGCAGCCGCACGGCATTCAGCTCACGGCCGCCTTGCCGGGCGAGTACAGGTATCCGGCCATCAGCAATGCTGCCCTGGCTGCTTTCGACTGGATCAACATGATGATTTACGATCTGACAGGTCCGTGGGCGCCCGATCAGCCGGGACCACATTCTCCGTATTCCTGGACAGTGGAGTGCATTCAGTACTGGAAAAGCCAGGGAGTGCCTGGCAGCAAACTGACACTGGGGGTACCATTTTACGGTTACAACTTCGGGGTATCGCCGGTTGGTTCCTTTACTTTCCGCGGAATAGTGAGCCAGGATCCTTCCAATGCCTATATTGACCAGTCGGGTATGAAGTACTGGAATGGAATTCCGACCATACAGGATAAAACACTGCTTGCACTTCAGGAGGTGAGCGGCATCATGATCTGGGAGCTCGGACAGGATGCGTTTGGCAGCAATGCAAACTACTCGCTGCTGCGTGCCATTGATCAGGTAATTGAAGACAATACGTCCTCCCTGGCTACTGCCTCACCATCCGGTATCCGGGTGATACCGAATCCGGCGACCGACTTTATACATGTGAGTGCGGACGGGCCTGTTGAGCGTGTGTCGGTGTATGATCTGCATGGCCGGCTGATGCGCGCTGAACAACCGGCTGGCGACTCATTCCGGCTCGACATATCCGGTCTGCCGGCCGGACTCTACTGGCTGCATGTCACAGAAAAGGGCGGACAAAGCATAACCAGAATACAGGTGACGGGAGGGTAGAGCGGATATTTGAATTTCGGTTGCTAAACCCGGACTGCCTGACGTGTGATTGCCGGGTTTCTCAGGCGTGGGCTTCAAATGGTTTAGTTTATTCCGTTTTCAAAGGGTATGTTCAGATTTCTGTGACAGGCGAAAAAGTCGTGTACATTATTGCGGTACAACTTTTATGCACTCCTGGCATACAGCAAAGAACCAACCGGTAACCGGGGGGAGGTTTTTGGGTTTTTACGCTACTTTCCCATTTTTCCCATACTTTAGCCGCGCATATTTCATACAGCTATGCCAAAACCATACAACGTATTTATCGTATATGCCCGAAAGGACGCAGAGTACCTGGAGGAACTCCGGGGCCACCTGCGACCGATGGA
>CAIYFY010000207.1 GCA_903925535.1 uncultured Bacteroidota bacterium
GGACTTATGGCGTTTATCAGGCAGTCGTTTCCGTTTCTGCCACCCTTTGGATGAATATTTCGTTGAAGGAGGGGAGAATTTCCTCGAACCGCACAATTCTTGCGGGCTGCTGGAGGAAGAACCTGAGCAAATCACTGCTTTCTTCTTCCCGGTCGAGTTTAAAGGTATAGGCACCCTTATCCTGCTTTAGTACAGGAAACGGCACCTGCACTCCGTCGGGCAGCACGCCATCGAGTTCCACGGTGAAAAGATTTTGTTTGTACTGTTTTTTTATAGCCTGCACCTCACCGTAGAGCACATTTTTACCCTTGTTAATCAGCACAATATGATTGCACATCTCTTCTACCTGCTCCATTCTGTGCGTACTGAAGATAATACTGATACCCGATTCATTCAGCAGGCGGATTTCGTCCTTAATCAGGTTGGTATTGATGGGGTCGAGACCTGTAAAGGGTTCATCAAGGATAAGCAGCCGGGGTCTGTGAAGGATAGTCGCGATGAACTGAATCTTTTGCTGCATTCCCTTGGAGAGGTCTTCCACCTTCTTTTCCCACCAGTCGGCAATCTCGAATCTGTTCAGCCAGTAGTCAATAGCTTCCCTGGCCTGTTTTTCTGTAAGTCCCTTGAGCTGGGCCAGATAGAGCAACTGCTCTCCTACTTTCATTTTTTTATACAGCCCCCTTTCTTCAGGCATGTATCCTACTTTTTCGGGCGACCGGGAGTTCAGCAGTTCACCATCGAGAAATATCTTTCCCTCATCAGGTGCTGTGATGGTTGTAATCATCCGGATAAGAGAAGTTTTGCCGGCTCCATTCGGGCCCAGCATACCGAATACAGTACCTTTGGGTACTTCCAGACTCACATCATTAACGGCCCTATAGGTTCCGTAGGTTTTCACCACATGCTGTACAGAGAGTATCATTTTTCGCTTTTTTATGAAAGTGATGCGAATTTATGGCTCCTGCCGCGTCCGGGCAGGGTATTTCGGCCAACTCACTTCAAAATCCAGTTGAATGGCTCAAAAAGGCGACAGACGCCTGAAACTACTCGTCCAGACTTATCTTCTCGCGCTTGCCCACACCCAGTTTTTCCAGTCCGCGGTCGAAGCCCCAGAACACCACAGGAACCACTATCAGCGACAGCAGCATAGACGAGTTGAGGCCGCCGATGATTGCCCAGGCAAGGCCATTTTTCCAGTCGGAACCCGAGCCCTGTGCGAAAGCAATGGGAAGCAGACCTATTACCATGGCTATGTTGGTCATCAGTACCGGACGGAATCGCAATCGGGTTGATTCAAGCAGGGCCTCGCGCAAAGGCACCCCTTTGTCGCGCAGCTGGTTGGCGAAGTCCACTACGAGGATGGCATTCTTGCCCACAAGCCCGACCAGCATCAGCAGGCCGAGTCCGGTAAATACCGTAAGATTTTCTCCGGCCAGCGCCAGTGCCAGGAAGGCGCCAATAACTGCCAGCGGGATGGAAACGAGTACAACGAGCGGGTAGATCCAGTTATCGTACAGGGCTACCATAATCAGATATACGAGCAGCAGGGAGGTCCAGAGTGCAAAGCCCATTGTTCCTATTCCCTGTTGCTGGAGGCGGAGATCTCCGCCGTATTTCACCTGTGTGCCTGCGGGGAGTGACAATGCATCCACCCTCGCCTTCACCTCACGGCCCACCGTCCCTTTCGGACGGCCAATAACCTGTGCGCTGAGCTTGACGGATGGCATCCGGTCGCGGCGTTCGAGGCGAGTGGGAGCGGCATCCTCTCTTACTTCGGCGAATTGTTTCAGATAAACAGTACTGCCAAGCGGATTGACGAAGGAGATATTTCTGATATCCTCTGCACTGCGTCTGTTGAAAGCATCAAGGCCAATTCTGATAGGATACTCGTAATCGCCGAAGCGAAACTTGGCGTCCGTATTGCCACTGAAGGCAGTCTGCAGCGTGAGGCCTACCTGAGCCATGGCCAGCCCGTTATCCGCCATGCGCTGGCGGTTTACTTCCACCTTGACTTCAGGATTTCCCGGTTCTACAGAAGCCGTAATCTCCACGCAGCCATTTACCATCTCCATTTCACGCCGAACACGCTCGGAAAGAGCCAGCAGGCTGTCGAGATCCGGTCCATTCAACATCACCTCGATTGGCATGACAGAAAGGCCGAGAATATCAATCGGATTTGCGCGTATGCGAGCGCCTGCGACAATCTCCTCCAGTTTTACCTTCGTCTTGCGTGCGTAAACCTGTGTGGATTCGGTTCGTCCCTGGCCATATGGCGACAGAAACACCTGTACCTCGGCTACATAGGGCGAACTCTGTCCGAACAGTTTGTTGCTGTAGCCTACTGAAGCGAAAGTATGCATTACATGTTCCTGCTCCCTGAGCCACTTTTCCACCCTTTTTGTTGTGGCATCGGTTTGAGCCAGGGAGGCATCCTTTGGCATTTCAATTTCAACGATGAATTCGCCGCGTTCACCGTTATCCATAAATGCACTTCCGATCAGGCCGGAGCTGATCAGACCGAATGATGCTCCGAAAAGCCCGATGGCCAGTGCCAGCGTGATAATTTTCGAATATGAATTCCGAAGTGCCAGGGAAAGCAACTGAACGAAACCGTCAGAGATGCGATCGAGGAATGCCTCGAAGTTTACTATGATCTTGCCGGCAACATTATTCCCCTTGAATTTGTGCAGCTTCCCGAGCCGGGAAGTCAGCCACGGAACAAGGGTAAAGGAAACCAGCAGCGACATCAGCGTGGAGGTCACCACAGTCATACAGAACTGGCGAAGCAGGTTCGGAACAATCCCCGTACTGAAAACAATGGGGAGGAATACCACCACGTCAACCAGCGTAATACTGATGGCCGTGTAACCGATTTCCATACGGCCATCGTAGCTGGCCTGCACCCTGTTCTTTCCCATTTCAAGATGCCGGTATATATTCTCTATGACCACAATGGCATCATCTACAAGAATACCGATCGCAAGCGACAGTCCGAGAAGCGACATCAGGTTAAGTGAATAACCAAAAACGTTCATCATCAGGAACGTACTGATGACCGAAGTGGGGATAGATACCAGTACTATTGCTGCGTTCCGGATACTGTGCAGGAAAAGCAACATAACCAGTGCAACCAGCAAGATAGCCAGTCCCAGATCTTCCAGTACCGCGGTTGTGGCCTTTTCAGTGAATGTGCTGCTGTTTGCAACCACTTCAAACTTCAGTCCCTGAGCGGAGTAGGAGCCTTCCAGGGCAGCCAGCTTTTCAAGTACCTTTCTCGACATTTCCACGGCATTGGCATCACCCTGCTTTCTGATCGTGATACCCACCGCCGGTGTGCCATCGTAACGGCAAACCATATCGGGATCTCTCACGCCGTCCTGCACTTCTGCAATATCTTTCAGGAATATGGACGAGCCGAAGCGGCTCTTGCCCACCACCAGATTCCGGATGTCTTCCACATCGAGAAATTTTCCCGCCAGACGAATCCGCATCTGGCTCTCCTCTCCTGTCACCTTGCCTGTGGGGAAGTCAAGGTTGGCAGTCTGTACAGCCTGAGCCACTTGCAGCAGTGAAAGACCGTACTGCTCCAGACGCGTGCTGGAGATATTGATCTTGATTTCGCGTTCCTCGCCGCCGAGTACGCTTACCTGCGCGACGCCCTTTACCTGTGATATCTCCGACACCACCCTGTTCTTAACCAGATCATAGAAGTCAGTGCCAGCCAGGTTGGCAGAGACAGCCAGTTTGAGGATAGGCAGTTCATCCAGGGCAAACTTGTTGATGACCGGTGGGCGCACCTCTTTAGGCAGCGACGCCTGCAACTGGTTAATCTTGCGCTGCATTTCCTGTACCGCCTTGTCGAGATCAACTGACTGTTCAAAGTCAATCGCTATGAAGGAGGAGCTTTCCTGCGATCCCACCTGTATCTGACTGATACCCTGTACCGAAGACACCGCATCTTCTATGGGTTTGCTGACAGCATTCTCCACCTCTCCGGGCGACGCACCGGGGTAAATGGTGATGATAGTGACTACCGGAGCGCTGAATTTGGGTACAAGTTCAATGGGGAGACGGAAATAACTGGCCGCCCCCATAAAGGTCAGTACGGTGAACGCCACAATGATTAAAGAGGGGCGTTTGATGGATATGGCAGTAAGATTCATAAAATCGGTGCGAATGTACGCAGTTAACCGCCTTGAAAAGAGAAATATCTGTACAGTTCGTACAGATATTTCATATTAAGTTAAAATGAATCGGCCTCTCTGTATGATTTGATGAGAGACATCTCCCCCTCTTTTCCGGGGAAAAAGTTTCCATGTTCCATACCAAGAATACCGGTAAACCCCTTGGCGTGGATATGCCGGAACACATTTTTATAATTGATTTCTCCGGAACCCGGCTCTTTTCGTCCGGGATTGTCACCAATCTGGAAATAGGCTGTTTCATCCCATGCTGCGTCAATATTCGGAATAATATTCCCGATTTGAATTTGCGCGTGATAAATATCGTACAGAATTTTGCAGGAAGGGCTGTTAACAGCTTTACATATTGCATGAGCCTGTGGCACGTCAGTGAGGAACAGACCCGGATGATCCCTGAAATTCAGTGGCTCCAGTACCATGACCAGTCCGTGTGGCTCCAGAATACCACAAGCCTGTTTCAGCGACTCTACGACGTGTGCTGTCTGGAAACCCATATCCTGCCGGAGATCCTTGAAGCCAGGCACAACCGTTACCCACTTCGCATTTACCCTTTTGGCGATTTCGACAGATTTTTTGATGTCTTCGAGAAACTCCTTCCGTTTATCGGCATTACCACTGGCCAGATTGGGTTCTGACCAGTAAATTTTATGAGCCACAAAAACACCCATCCGGATATTGAGGCGGTTCATCAGCGACGCCATTTTTTCCTGGGTAGCAGTATCGCGGCCCGACATACCGTTGTCTTCGAATGCTTCAAAGCCCTGATCTGCCATAAACCTCAGCTGATCCAGGATATCATCGCCTGCGGAGTGTCTGAACATTCCGTCGTGAGGCGCATACTTAAGCCTGAACGGAGTTCCGGCCGGTTTTTCAGATATGGCTTCTCCTGCAGTAACACTGGCAGGGCCTGAAGCCAAGGCGGCTGCGCCAATCAGGCTGTTGCGAAGGAAATTTCTTCTTTTCATTGAGTAATCGTTTAAAGTGGCGATTCAGATATCCAGACTTTGATTTCAGGCTTTCTTTTGAGGCGGTTCCATCCTTTCTCTCCCATCACCGATATGGCAGTGGCCCATGCGTCGGCAGTCGTGGCATTTTCTGCCAGTACCGTTACCTGCGTGCGGTGTACAAGCGGCTGCCCGGTTCGGGGGTCAATTATGTGAGAGTATCGCTTTCCTCCCAGTTCGAGGTATCTGCTGGCAGCACCCGAAGTAGTGATTCCGCAGTTTTTCAGCACCATTCGTGTGTTGCCGCTGGCCGACGGCACATCAATTTGCCAGCCGTCCATATCCGGGGGAGGATCACCCAGTGCGATATCTCCACCTGCATCCACCAGAGCGATGGTGATACCGTTATTGCGGAGGATGCCAAGACAATCATCCGCAGCCCAGCCCTGAGCTATACCACCCAGATCAAGCCTGGTACCTTCCCTGCGCAGGCGCACGCACGACATACGGGGATACACATCAATCTTTCTCCAGCCAACCGTTTTTAGTGCCGAAGCAACTCTTTCCGGTTCCGGAAGCTCCTTCAGATTTCTGGATCGGCGCCATAGTCGTGTGAGTGCTCCCACTGAAATATCAAAAGCTCCCCGGCTTTGTCTGGCAAAACCCTTTGACTGGTGAAGAATATCGGCGAGTTCGGCGGATACCTTCTGGCAACCCTTTTCTCCAGCTTTCTGACAAAGCAGGTTAGGCTCGCTTTCCGGCAGCCAGTCTGAAAAGTGTGCATTCAGTGAATCAATTCTGTCAAAGACTGTTTTGGCCAGCGCCCTCGCTTCCGAAGAGTCCTGAAACGAGTAAAAAACCAGCCGGAATACAGTTCCCATTTGCGGGTGGCTGTATTCAAAGCGGTTCTGGGACCATGCTGTTATACCTGATTGCAGGCATAACAGCATGATTATCAGTTTATTCATATAACTTTTGTGACACCGGGCACAGAACACGGATAAATTCCGTCGGGACCCGGAAGCACTTTTGGCATGGCATCCCAGGCAAGCCGTTCAGGCGCCAGACTGATTTCGGATTTCATGGCGGCATCCCATTCAATTACCTGTCCGGAATAAGTGGCGAGGCGGCCCATAATGGCAGTCATGGTACTTTTGGCTGCATTTTCGGCGTCAGCAAATTTGAATTCACCCTTTGCGATTGCCTCAAAGAGCTCATCATGTTCGATCTGATACGGATTACCGTCATTTTTGCTGTCGTGCTCCCAGATGGTATGTCCGCTGCGCGTCAGTATTTTCCCTGGCCAGGGAGCGGTACCGTTTGTGCCATGGAAACCTTCCGTTACGGCATCTTTCGTTCCGGGGATCTGCCGGCACTGACTGAACATTCTTGATCCATCGGCGTATTCAAACTCTACCACGTGGTGGTCATAAATTTCACCGTAATCTTTACCTACGCGCACCTGACGGCCGCCGCTGCCGTAAGCCTTGACGGGATATGCCTGCTTTACCCAGTTGGACACGTCCAGGTTATGTACATGTTGTTCCACGATATGATCTCCGCACAGCCAGTTGAAGTAATACCAGTTATCCATCTGGTACTCCATTTCAGTCTGGCCTTGTTTGCGCGGGTGTACCCAGAGCGCTCCCATATTCCAGTAAACACGGGAGGCTACAATATCACCGATAGTGCCTTCCTGGAGCTTTTCCACCCAGCGGCGGTATACGGTCTGATAATGGCGCTGCAGGCCAACCACCACGTTAAGTTTCTTTTTTTTCGCCTCTTCTGCGGCAGCGAGCACCTGCCGGATACCTGCGGGGTCAACAGCTACCGGTTTTTCCATGAAGATTTGTTTACCCTGAGCGACTGCTTCACTGAAGTGGGCCGGTCTGAAGCCGGGGGGAGTAGTCAGTATGACCACATCTGCATGCTTCATAGCTTTTTTGTAGGCATCAAATCCCACATATCTGCGCTCTTCCGGCACATCCACACGGCTCTTGACACTGCCCTCCACGCCAAGCGAATCGGTCAGGTCATCGGCTGTCAGACTTTTATAAGCATCATCGAGGCGGTGTTTAAAAGCATCAGCCATAGCCACCAGCCTGACATTCTGTTTTGTCAGAAGCGCCTGCAGAGCAGCGCCGGTACCGCGACCGCCACATCCTATGAGTGCTACTTTAATGGTATCGTCCACTAAACTGTTGGCTGCCTGCGACAGCGGCATTGAGCTGAGCATGGCACCGCCTGTCAGCATCGTTGATGTTTTGAGGAAATCGCGTCTGGAAGTTTGACTCATGGTTGTAAAATTATTTTAGGTGCAATTATTTGATTCCGTCATCAGGCAAGCCTGTCAGTCACGGATCCATTTTTCAAAGAAGGCATCGCGTTCGGATTTACTTATCCTGTTTGTCTCCCTGACAATTCTGAAGCCTGCAAAGGGAGACTCCGGGTTCCACCACTTGCTTTTGGGGATTTGCGGGTCGCGTGCCTGCCATTTTGGATCACTTTTACGGCGTGCGGCACTGCGCAGCGCTTCCGGATAGTCTTCGAAGCACCCGCCCTTGAGCGTACGTGAATATTTTTTTACCGGCACAATCGCAGGATTCACCGAAGCCGAATCAAGTCTGGAGAAATAATCCGCCGTATAGAAATCCAGACAGTATTCCATGGCATTACCGTGCATATCAAAGAGTCCCCACGGATTGGGCATTTTGGAGCCAACCTTTTGATACGAGCCCGAACTGTTCTCATAGAACCACGCAAAATCACTTGCCTTTGCCGGATCGTTGCCCCAGTGCCATGCAGTGGTGGTACCTGCCCTGCAGGCATATTCCCATTCAGCCTCTGTTGGCAGGCGATAAAAATCACCCGTTTTGTCGGAAAGCCACTGGCAGTAGCGAAGAGCAGCCTGCTGGGTCATTGTTGTAGCCGGGTAACCACCGGCTTTGCCTCTGCCATAGGTAAAATCGTAATAAGGTGGTGAGGGACGGGCCACAGCATCTGCACTGAAATCCCGGGTAACAGCGGCATCCGAGTCTGAGCTTCTGAACTGAAAGAGGAAAAATTCATCGAAAGTCACCTCGCATACTCCAATCCAGAAACTGTCCAGCGTTACTTCGTGCCATCCTTCATCGCTCCCTCTCCCTTTTTCATTTTCGGGCGACCCCATGTTGAATTTGCCTCCCGGGATCAGTGCCATCCTGTATCCGACCGTGGAGCCGGGTATCGTTTCAGACGTGATTACAGGTTTGAACTGAGCAAACAGCGGGAGTGGCAGCAGCAGGATGAGGATTAAAGGAGTCTTGTTCATAACTGTCATTTTTTCAAACCTATCTCGCGCAGGCGTTCATCGAGATACTCACCTGCGGTAACAGGAGCATAATGCAGCGGATTATTGCTGGTAACACATTGCTCCAGGCAATTCAGCGACATTGAGCTGACCGGGTGCAGGAAGAAAGGAATACTGAGTCTGGGCAAATGCCACTCTTCCCGGGGCGGGTTAACCACCCTGTGCGTAGTACTTTTCAGGTAATTATTGGTCAGCCTTTGAAGCATATCTCCGACATTGATAACAATTTCGTCGGCTTCGGGCATAACAGCCACCCATTTGTTCTCGGAAGTGAGCAATTGGAGGCCTCCCGCGCTTGCGCCCACGAGGAGCGTAATCAGGTTAATATCCTCGTGTTGTTCAGCCCTGATTGCGGTTGCCGGCTCGCTGGTAATAGGCGGGTAGTGAATACTCCGCAGAATGGAGTTTCCTCCATGGATATACTGGTCAAAATAGTTCTCCGGAAGATTCAGGTGAATTGCAATAGCCCGGAGCAGGTAACTGCCCGCTTTTTCAAATTCGCGGTAGAGTTGACGGCCGGTATCCACGAACCCGGGTTCTTCGGCGACGTCAATGTTGTCGGGGCATTCAGACTTGAGGGGGTGGCCATCAGGCAGCTCCTGTCCGATTTGATAGAATTCCTTCAAATCACCGACATTTGATTGTTTGGCGTGCTCTTTGCCAAAAGAAGTATAGCCTCTCTGGCCGGCCATACCGGGGATTTCATATTTTTTCTTGACTTCGACCGGCAGAGCGAAGAATTCTTTCGAAGCATTGAAAAATCCTTCAATCAGTGACTTGGGAATACCATGACCTTCAACAGCGACAAAGCCGACTTCATGGAACGCCTTTCCAAGATCTTCTACAAACTGGCGGCGATCATCCTCATTTCCGTGAACAAACCTGGACAAATTGACCGTTGGTACACCTTTTTCCATTTTTTTGACAAATTAGGCCGGAAACAACCACATTCTCCGGCGATTCAGAACCGTCCGGAAACACATCCGGGATTTACGGTCGAAAAGTCGGAAAAAAAATGGTTTCTACCAATCTTTTTTTGTCTGGCTTGCAGGCTTCTGCCGGGCGGTACGGTATTTTCTGGCATTTCGCTGGTCTTCCGACTCAATAGCGGTTTCCAGAAGCCTTCTGGCTTCCTCTCTTGATTTCTGTTCGGGCGTTTGCTTTTTCGCTCCGGTTTGTCCGGAATCCGGTTTCTGTCCTTCCCGGGGCATCTGTTCCTCATCCTGAGGCTGATTTTGCTGATCCTGTTGCTCCTGAGGCTGATTTTGTTGTTCCTGTTGTTGCCGGTCCTGTTGTTCCTGCTGCTGTTTTTTCAGTTTTTTAAGTGCCAGTTGCAGGTTTTTTCTGGCATCCGGATTGTCCGGCAGATACCTCAGGCTCTGTTTATAGGCATTGACAGCAGCCTCATATTGTTGTTGCTGCAATCTGGCATTCCCCAGATTGTGCAGGGCATCGGCTTTCTGGTCGGGAGACTTGAATCCTCCGGATGCGGATTCAAACTGTTTTGCGGCCTCCTCCCATTTTCCCTGCTGATACAGCGCATTGCCGAGGTTATAGGCAGTGGAGGGATTTCCCGGAGTTGCCTTCTCTGCAGAAAGATACTGCTCTTCGGCGGCCTTGTAATTTTCCCGATCATAAAACTGATCACCTTTCAACAGGAACTTGTGTGCCTGCTGAGCATTCAACAGGGCGGGGAGTACCACGGCCAGCGAGATGAGGCTATTCCTGAAAAATGTATGTTTCATATACCGGATTTATGTCGGAACAACCATATTTGAAACAGGAGCAGCAGGAGTGCCGGCAGTACGAAGAACTGAAATCTCGCTTCTGAGGACACAAATCTCCGGGATTTAACCATTTTACCGCTGGTGCCCTTCACCAGATCCGAAATGGCGCGGATGGCTGCATCACCCTGGTTTACATGAAATGCTTTTCCACCGCCAGCCGCAGCTATGTCACGAAGAGCTGTTTCGTTCAGTCCGGTGATTACCGGTTGACCATCCTGATCCCTCTTATATTGCCCGTTACCGGTGGGGATTGGTCCCCCGGATTCAGTTCCCACACCAACTGTACAGATCACAAGGCCTTTTTCCAGCGCAGAGGCAGCCCGTTCGTCTGAATCATCGTCGTGCACCTCTCCGTCAGTCAAAATAACCATGACAGCACCCCGGGTTTCCTCCTGTCCAAGAGATTCCTCGGCCACACCGATTGCCTCGGCTATATTGGTGCCCTGATCTGTCAGCAAATCAGTGGAGGCGCTCTGAATACTTTGCTGAATGAAGCCGTAGTCGTTGGAAAGTGGTATCTGAAGAAATGCACTTCCGGCGAAAAAAACGAGTCCGATGCGCTGCCCCTCGAGCGAACTGACCAGTTTACGGGCGAAAAGTTGTGCCATCTCGAGGCGATCAGGTGCAATATCCTGACATAGCATACTTTGAGAGATATCCAGGGCAATAATCACATCAGACGACTGGTACTCCACCGTTTCCGTATGAGTGCCCCACTGAGGGCCTGCCCAGGCAAGCACAAGCATCAGAATGGCGACAGTAACTGAACATACCCCTGCGATATACCTGTCGGAGGAGAAACGAGGAATGATAAACTCGGCTCCATTCAGCCTTTTTATCATGAGTGCACGCCATCTCCAGTAGCTGAGACCTGCCAGTAGTACAACCGGCACAGCCAGCAGCAACCAGAGATATCCGGGATGAGCAAATTTGAACATCTGACAAAGATTTTATTTCAGTCTGACCCTCATGAATGCCCCCAGTTGTTCGTGGGCATTTTTCCATTCATCGTTTGTAAATACCCAAAGTCCCTTTCGGTATCCCCTGGTAATGAGATAAAATACATTTTGTGCGCGCCAGATATGAGGCTTCAGTCCCATTTCATGGACAATCCCGAGTACTTCCACAATCCATTTAATTCTCGGAGCAGAAGACTCGCCGGCCTCGATTCTTTCCATTTCAGCTTCTGTTCTTCTGCCAATAGTGTGATTGAGCAGTTCTTCATCGTTGAGACGGATGTTCCAACGTTTGATATCCCGGGAGATACGTTTCAGCGTTCTGAGATCGCCCATAGCCGGATCACTGAAGAAATCGAGCAGTTCGGCGTTGAGCACATAAGAGGCTATATCGCTCCAGGTTGAAGGAAGCGGCATTTTTGCCTCTTCCAGCGCCATCATCAGCTGATAATTGTCGCGAAAAACATTCTGGAAGGTTGATTTGGCTGTATCGAGGCTGTTTTTGGTAATTTCCCTGATAATTTTGATTTTTTCATCAGAGAACAGACTGGAAAGCGTGAACTTTTCCGGACCGAAATACTCCTGCAGGATACCGATGACTTCACCCAGGTTGGCAGTCTTGAAAGCCGTGCCGGTACGTTTGAACATTTCATCGAATCTGGACCTCGTCATGGTCGCTGAAATATTACCAATGATATGCTGCTGTCCGAGATATAAAACGGCGTAGCAGAAAGTTTGTTCGGCCTGACTGATCCTCGACTGAATTCTGAGCCTTCCTGCGGCGAACCTGGGAGTTCCGGCATCTATTCTGTCAAAAAAATCAACCCTGGCGGTATAATTGAACAGATTCAGGCTTTCCGGATCACTCTCGAACAGGGATGCTACGGCAAAATGCGTGGCGACACGTTCGAGTGTTACCCTGGTAGGCGTCACATTTTCGTGAAAACTGACAGCTCCGTTTTCGAAAACATTACTTGGAGCGAGTGCGAGCCGTTTTGAGAACTCGGGTTTCAGGTCAACACCAAATACATCGAGGGCATAATCCATAGCCCTGAGCGCGTATTGCAGAATCTGATTTGTTTCAATTCCGGATATTTCATCGAAGAACCAGCCACAGCTGGTGTACATGAGGATAGCAAACCGCTGAATTTCCATCATTCTGAGTACTGCTATCTTCTCAAGCTGACTTAATTCGCGGCGCGCATGTTTTTGAATAAAGCGTTCAATCTTTTCGTCCGATCTGTTGAGAACGACCTCGATATAGTCATTTCTTGCGGACCAGGCATCCCTGAGGAGGCGATTACCTTCTCTTTCAAAGAGTGGTATCAGTTGATCTCTGAGCCAGTCGAGTGTATCCCTGAGTGGTTTGCGCCATTTTTGGTTCCAGCTGGTTCCGCCGCTGTTACAACCACAGTCGGATCGCCATCTTTCGACCCCGTGCACACAGCTCCACGATGATTTCTCGTGTATCATGGCTTCCCACACAGGTGGATGCTTCTCCAGAAACTGTCCGTAGTTGGTTAGTTGTACCTCTGCGTTATTTTCTATACAGTTCAGTGCATCGGCGAGCGCCATTTCTCCATAGCGATGGTGATGTCCGTAACTTTCACCGTCGGTTGCGACGTTTGACAGCTGAGGTTCTGTGGTATCATCGAACGTACTGCAGAGGCGGTTTGCCAGTGCCTTTCCGCTGTTGAGCAATCCGCCGAAGGCTACTTCCTGAGCGATTGTTCCGTCGTAGAAGAAAAGCGCAATTTTCCTGCCGCTTGGCAGTTTGTACCAGTAGGCCTGCCGCGTATCTACAGTTTCTGTGTAAACTGGTTTCCAGTCCGAGGCTTCATCGGCATTCAACTTTCTGACAGCCTTTGCCTGTCGAGGTGCGAGAATAGTATATTTGATGCCGTGTGCTGCCAGCACTTCCAGTGATTCCGTATCAACAGCAGTTTCAGCGAGCCACATACCTTCCGGCATTCTTCCGAACCTTGATTCGAAGTCACGGATGCCCCAGTGGACCTGAGTAACCTTGTCGCGGTAATTAGCCAGCGGCATGATAAGGTGGCTGTACACCTGTGCCACTGCAGATCCGTGTCCTCCGAACAGTTCAGCACTTCTTTTATCTGACTTCAGAACGAGTGCGTACGCTTCGGGGTCATTTTCGGCGAGCCAGCCGAGCAGCGTGGGGCCGAAGTTGAAGGATATACGGTTATAATTATTTCTGATTTTGGAAATCCAGCCCGATTCGTCGAGGATACGAGCCGCAGCATTGGGTGCGTAACATTCGAAATTAATTCTGGAATTCCAGTCGTGGAAGGGATGTGCAGACTCTTGTCGTTCAACCGTTTCGAGCCATGCATTTTCGCGTGGGGGCTGGTAAAAGTGCCCGTGTACACACACGTATTTGTGTTTCTTTGACATGGTGCAAAGATATGAAAGGGGGTCGGGATAAAAAACAAAGCCTCCGCTGCGAATGCAACGGAGGCCTGTTAATTTGAGTTGGCACCGACCTACTCTCCCGGGACATCTGACCCAGTACCATCGGCGCTGGCGGGCTTAACGACTCTGTTCGGAATGGGAAGAGGTGGACCCCCGCCGCCAAAGGCACC
>CAIYFY010000208.1 GCA_903925535.1 uncultured Bacteroidota bacterium
CTTACAGGGGTATGCATCTCGATGTGGGCCGCCATTTCTATCCTGTCAGCTTTGTGAAAAAGTTCATTGACGTCATAGCATCCCAGAAAATCAATACATTCCACTGGCACCTCACAGAAGATCAGGGCTGGCGGATTGAGATAAAGAAGTACCCACGTCTGCAGACAGTTGCCGCTTGCCGGGAGGGTACGCTGGTCGGGCACTATTCTGATTCGCCCCAGCGTTTCGACAGTATCAGATACTGCGGAATTTATACCCAGGATGAGGTGCGCGAGGTGGTTGAGTATGCCAGGAAGCGTTTTGTAACAGTTATCCCTGAAATAGAAATGCCGGGGCATGCGCTGGCTGCACTCAGTGCCTATCCGAATCTCGGTTGTACCGGGGGGCCGTACAAGGCGCCGCAAAAGTGGGGGGTATTCGATGATGTTTTCTGTGCAGGCAATGACGAAACCTTCCAGTTTCTGGAGGGAGTGCTTGAGGAAGTCTGTGCTCTTTTCCCCGGACAGTATGTGCATATTGGAGGTGACGAGTGCCCGAAGACGCGCTGGGAGGTATGCCAGAAATGCCAGCAGCGAATGAAAGACAACGGTCTGAAAGATACGCATGAGTTACAGAGCTACTTCATCAGGCGCGCGGAGGCTATTCTGGCCAAACACGGGAAGAAACTGATTGGCTGGGATGAAATTCTGGAGGGAGGTCTTGCTCCTACCGCCACGGTAATGAGCTGGCGCGGCACAGAGGGCGGTATTGCGGCTGCCCGTGCCGGCCACGATGCTATCATGACACCCACATCGGCGGTTTATTTTGACTATTACCAGGGTGATCCTGCAACGGAGCCGCTGGCTATCGGAGGTTACCTGCCTGTTGACAAGGTATATGCCTACGATCCCGTGCCGGCCGACTTCAGTTCGGAGGAGGCCAAAAGAATCCTCGGTGTACAGGGGAATATCTGGACGGAATACATCAAAACAGAAAGTAAACTGGAATATATGGCCTTCCCGCGCACATGCGCACTGGCCGAGATAGCGTGGTCGCCGGTTGCCAGAAAAGATTTTTCCGATTTCAGCAGAAGGATGATCACCCATTTCAGGCGCCTGGATGCGCTGAAGGTGAACTACTCCAGAGCTATCTTTGATGTGAACGCATCCTACGCCGAAGGCAAGGTAAGTCTGAATGTTGGCCTTCCCGATTTCGAAATCCGCTACACTACCGACGGAACAGAACCAGGCGGAAGCTCCCCCAGATACAGGGGCCCGTTTGAGATAACCAAATCGGTCACTATCAAGGCGGCGGCTTTCCAGCGCACGAAGCAGGCAGGCGCTACCCGTACGGTTCAGTATCTGGTTCACAAAGCCAGCGGAAAACCCTATGCGATGACTCACCAGCCACAGAAATACACCGGTGGTGAGCAGTACGGACTGACGAACGGAGTGGTTGGTGCTCCCAAGGCATGGAATAACTGGGTAGCGCAGGAGGGGCATGATATGGATCCTGTGATTGATCTGGGTACTGTAACCGATTTTACCCGCATTACCACGCATTTTGCCAACGCCAAGGTCGCCTGGATCTATCCCCCCCGAGAAATAGCAGTGTATGTTTCAGACAACGGGACTGACTTCAAAGAGGTGGCCCGCCGCAAGTTCAATGCCGACGAAATGCAGGGTATCTCGGTGGAAACAGTCGAACTCGAGACGCCCGGAGCCAAAGGCCGTTATATCAAATTTGTCGGAACCAATTTCGGGAAGATCCCTGCCGATGCTCCCGGCGGAGGCAACGGAGCATGGCTGTTTTTTGACGAGATTATCGTGGAATAATGCTGGATGAACTTCATTCGGCACGACTGCTTCTCCGGCCATTCAGGATGGATGATGCGGAAGCTCTTTTTCAGCTTCGGTCAGACCCCGGTCAGATGTTCTACCTCGACAGGGAACCCATGCAAACGGCGGGAGAAGCAGCCGAAATGATTGTCAGGATACAGAACGACGGACTGAACGGAAATGGCTACAACTGGGCTTTGGAAGAGAAACCGGCCTCAGGCATGATTGGCTATGCAGGAATCTGGAGAATTGACCACAAAAACAGCCGCGGAGAAATCGGTTACATGCTTGACAAGACCTGTCAGGGCAACGGACTGATGACCGAGGCGCTCATGTCTGTGTTGCATTTCGCCTTCACCAGGGCAGGATTGCATTCCATCGAGGCCAATGTGAACCCGGGCAATGACCGTTCAATCCGGCTTCTGAAGCGATGCGGATTCGTCAGGGAGGCGTATTTCAGAGAGAACTACAACTTTCGGGGCAAATTTCTGGATACCGCTGTGTACAGTCTGCTGTCGGCAGATTTCAGATATCAGGATTTGCCGCCATCCGGCTGATCCGATACCTGATTTTCAGGGATGTCGCTCTCTGCGGGCGGCATACCATCCGTGGCAGGTGCCTCCTCCGTGGCAGGCACTTCCGCCGGTATTGCCTCAGCGCTGTCGCGGAAAAATTGCCGCTGGAATATCAGAATGCTGAGTACTCCCGTTGTGATGGCAGCATCTGCCACATTAAATATAGGACTGAAAAAAGTGAAGGTATCACCATCGGGCAGTTCCCAGGTATGTATGGGGAAATAGAACATATCCACTACCTTCCCGTGGAGGAGAGACGCATAGCCGGTACCCCAGGGTACTACTTCCGCCAGGCCGCCATGGTAGGGTGAGGCACTGAAAATCATTCCGTATATGGCGCTGTCAATAATATTGCCGAGCGCTCCTGCCGTGATGAGGCCCACACTCAGGATAAAACCTGTCGGCATCTTTTCTGTAATCAGTGTTTTGATCCAGAAAATGAGGCCCCCCACCATGAGAATACGGAACAAACTCAGTGTAAGCTTGCCATATTCCCAGTCGAGCGTCATGCCGAAGGCCATGCCTTCATTTTCGACGAAGTGGAGCCTTGCCCACTCCTGTCCTAAGATGAGGACCTCGCCATTATACTCGAAGGTTGTTTTTATGTAGAACTTGGTAGCCTGGTCAATGAGCAGCACTACCAGCACGAGAAGCGCTACCTGGTATCCTTTTTTCAAGGTTTTTGCACGTTTTTATTGTCTGATAATAAGGAGAGTAGCTGCCCTGAGCGACAGGGAAGTACTGCAAAGAAACGCAAAACTACTCAATCTGTTTTAGTAGCCACTCTCTTTCGGCCAGCGGGTTGGTTTTTTCAACCGTTTCGCGAAATTTTTCCCGCTGTGCCTTCGAGTAAATATTCATGTTCAGCAATTTTTTCATCAGACTGATCATGTTTTTGAAGGCTGTTTTTCGCGCCGGATCCAGGGCTTCCTTTCGCTGCAGATAGGTTCTCATACTTTCCAGCAGCGATTCAAAGGCATCAAATTCATCTTTCTCGTAGTATATCTTCAGCAGCATCGTTTTGGCTATGATATTGAACAGCATGTCGTCATACTCAAACTTCATGAGCAGGTCCTGTGCCCTGTCGTAGTCGTTTTTTTCAAAATAAACCCGCGACAGGTTGAAATTAACGATACTCGTGCGCTCCTTTTCGTCGAGGTGATGCTGAAAATCAGTGATGAATTTTTCCGCCCATTCATATTCCCGGTTTCTGAGGGCAGCTCCTACCGCATTGCCAAAGGTATATCTGGAGACAGTATTGTTCTCAAGAAGAATCTGTTCTTCGAGACCCTGGCGATACAACAGAAAGGCCCGTCGGGCGAAATCCTGCCGGCCCTGATTGATTTTTGATACACAATAGTTGAGCGCGGCGAGATAAAGGGTTCTGATCTCGGAGGGCAGGAACCGGCTGCTTTCGTGCTGAATCAGATGTTCAAGTTTGTCGAAATGCGATTCTTCGGTCGGGTCGGTCAGTGCGCGATAAGTGAAATAATAAACGGCAATAGAGGGCTCCGAAAGCAACTGTTTCTCTTCCACATAAGACAGAGCCTGGTCAATCAGTCCGTGGTCGTATCGTATTTTCTGGTAGATACGGTGGTGCGCAAGCATATCCTTGCTGATACGCAATCTTTCTTCCAGAAACCATTTTTCCAGCGCATCTGCCGCTTCCTGCAGGTTCACAGGAGCATTCTGGGTAATACTCATCAGGTACTCATATTCTTCCTGCGCCAGAAAAAAGCGGTTGAGCAGATACCAGTCATTTCGCAGCGGCTGGGCTTCCAGCGTATCCCTGCCGAGCCGGTGCGCCTGTTTGTAGGCCTTTTCCAGCTTTTTCTTTCTGTACGATCTTGCCAGGGAAAGCTGAAATTTTACCTTGTCATTCATAAAGTCTGAAAAAACCAGATATTCTTCAATAGCTTTGAGCAGAAAATACATAACCTGACGCATATACGCATCATCGTAGGCCTGACCCGGGTAAACAGCCTTCCACGCACGCTCCTTTTGATATGCTTCTGAAAAATCAGCAGCATATTTAATCATGTAATCGAACAGATCAATGACATCTTTACGTTGATTATGTGCGGGCGACCTCAGCCATTTGGATACTTCCCTGATTTCCTTTTTCTGAAGGGAAGTCACAATTTCCACCAAAACGCTTTTTTGCATATAGATTGAATTGTTTTATTTCAACAAAACAAATAAATAAGAGCCATAAAATAACGCTTTTTTTTGCGATTGATTGTTTTAATCCTCGATAATCCACGAATTAACCTGAAAATTTTTCATCATGGACGAAAAAACTATTCAACAAATCGGAAATTTTGTCTTTCTTCCCAATCCGCGGGGCCTGCACTTTTGTATTATCAAATGGTTTAAACGCCCCGGCAAAACTTTCACACAGATGGCAATACGCTTATTCACACTGTTCGCTTTGATGCTCTCGCTGGCCCGTCTGCAGGCACAGGGATGGGAAGCCATCTATGGTGGCAGTGGGCAGGATGTGGCGAGAGGAATTGCCCGTACTGCTGACGGTGGCTACGTTGCTACCGGCTACTACAACGCCAACTCCCGGTTGTTCCTGTTCAAGATTGATGCCGATGGCAATCTGCAGTGGAGCCGTACTTATACGGGAGGTGCTCCTTCTGCGCGTATTGAGGGAGCGGGTGTAGCAGTAGATACAGATGGTCATATTTTCGTAGCGGGTTATGTTGATGCTGACGGTACTTCCGGCCCGTTGCAGCGCGACATATATCTGATGAAAACCGACCCGTTTGGCGTAAAAATCTGGGAAAAAACATACGGTGACAATCTGATAGAGGAAGCGGTTGCTATCGAAAGGCTCGATGACGGGAACCTGATTCTTGCCGGGATACAGCACAAGCCGGGTAACAAGCAAAATGTTTTCGTAATGAAAACGGATGCCGATGGTACTCTGCAGTGGCTCAATAATTATGGTAACGACGAATATCGCAAGCAGGGGAATGGCATTGCCATATCACCTTCGGGGGATATCATCATTGCCGGCGAGTCGCAGGTAACTGCTATTGCTGACCGCCAGGCCTATGTACTTCATCTCAAGGCTGACGGTTCGCTGGTTGGTGAACAAACTTACGGCACTCAAAATGATGAAATAGCCAGTGCTGTGGAGTTTACCCCCGAGGGAAATCTTGTGCTGGGCGGTTTCTCCAACTCTGTGCCGGGCGGGGCCGGTTATTTACTTGAAATAACGCCCGCACTCAGTGCGAGTCCGGTATGGGAGCGCTTTATCAACGGCACTGATATCAATGATCTGGCAGTTGAGCCGGGAGGCAGTCTTTTGCTCACGGGTCACCGCGTTACAGGGGTGCTGGAGGATCTCAACATCATTAAAACGGATGCCCAGGGAAATACAATCTGGGAGGCACGCAATTCGCATGGCGGATTTTCGGGTGGTAATGCCATCGTCGCTCATCGCGGAGGAGCGGTTGCCGCCGGTTACAGCGAGCTTACTATTGGTGCAATTGGCCAGTCTTACGCATGTGTTATAAAGGCCGATGCGAACGGAAAGGTGCTTACGAGTTAC
>CAIYFY010000209.1 GCA_903925535.1 uncultured Bacteroidota bacterium
ATCAAGGTGTTACACACCCCGGGTCACACCATGGAGAGTTCCTGTTTTCTGCTGCAGGACGAAAATGGAAAGGATATTGCTCTTTTCAGTGGTGATACGCTCTTCATAGGTGATGTTGGCAGGCCCGATTTGGCACAAAAGGCAGCCAATATGACACAGGAGCAACTGGCAGCCACCCTGTACGACTCACTGAAAAACAAGGTTATGCCATTGGCCGACGACGTAACCGTTTATCCCGGACACGGAGCCGGATCTGCCTGCGGCAAAAAAATGTCCAAAGAAACTACCGATACACTCGGCAATCAGAAGGCAACCAATTATGCACTCCGGCCTGATATGACCAGGGAAGAGTTTGTGAAGGAAGTACTGACAGGTCTTACTCCACCTCCGGGTTATTTCCCTCAGAACGTCATGATGAACAAAATGGGATATGATTCCATAGATACCGTCATGGAAAGAGGTGGCCGTGCACTCAGCCCGCGGGCATTCGATGCTGCTGCCAACGAGACGGACGCGCTCATACTTGATACACGCAAGGCAGATGTCTTCGCACGCGGCTTTGTTCCCAATTCCATCAATATCGCTATTGACGGCTCTTTTGCACCCTGGGCAGGTGTGATGATTCCCGATGTGAAACAGGAAATCCTGATTGTGGCTGAACCCGGAAGAGAACAGGAGGTGATTACCCGACTTGCTCGTGTGGGCTACGACTACTGTATCGGTTATCTGGACGGCGGTTTTAATGCCTGGAAGGAAGCCGGTATGGAGACAGATGATATCAGGCAGGTTACGGTGGATGTTGTGGCTGATTTGATTTCGTCTGGCAGGGAGATTAACCTGCTAGATGTCAGGAAGAAGAGCGAATATGACAGTGAACATGTACTGGTTGCTGAAAACGCTCCGCTGGATTACCTGAATGAAAGCATGAAGGTTATCAATCCGGACAAGACATATTACGTACACTGCGCAGCGGGCTATCGTTCCATGGTGTTTATCTCCGCCCTGCGAGCCAGGGGTTATCGCAACCTGATTGATGTGGCAGGTGGTATGGACGCCATCAAAAAATCAGGCAGGTTCCAGCTTAGTGAGTATGTATGCCCCACTACCCTGCTGTAATAACACCTTAAAAGGGCAATTCAATGTCAAGTTAGTAATGCTGTTTCGAATGGCGCCGCTGTTGGTCGGAAATGATCAGGCGGCGCCGGAAGCGGCGATACATTCAAAATACTATCCATCACTTTTCAACAACGGACAAAACCATGTTCAATCTTCTCAAGGGCCTCATGAACAGCGCCCCGGCAACCGACTTCAAAGAACTCGTTAAAAACGGAGCTATCATTGTTGATGTACGCACACCTGGCGAGTACAGGACAGGACATATCAAAGGTTCTATCAATATCCCGCTTGATGTACTGGCTACACAGACCGCCAGTCTGGCTAAAAAAGGCGTACCGGTTATCACCTGCTGCCGCAGCGGTGGCAGAAGTGGTGCTGCTATCGGTATTCTGAAAAGCGCAGGTATCGAGGCGTTCAACGGCGGTCCGTGGGACTCGCTTGAAGCCCAGATTTGAACTTGTTCAGGAATCTCTCGCCAAGTCAAAAACTGCTCATTTTTCGCCATTTTTAAGTTACGTAGCACCGGCTATGCGCCTTCAAAAACGCAAAAACTGACAAAAAATCAGCCTGTTTTTGCCAGCGGCGGAGAATCCTTAACAAGTTCTCATCAACAGGCCTGTATAAAACCTGTTAGAAACGGCTTTTAAGCAGCGGTTTGTTATCAAACTGCTGCTTAAAAGCCGTTTTCTTCATAGATAAAAGTCTTGCCCCTTGTCGTAAGTGGTCTGTCATCGGTCCTGAACGGGTATGCCGGCAGCCCCTGCCTGTTATACAGGCTGATTTCTCCCGGATTGTCGGCCCAGGCGTAACGTACTGCCACCGGTTTCCTGACCTCCGGGGAAAGTACCACGACTTTGCCATTTTCAGGGTAGGCAACTGCCCAGTGAAAAATTCCGTCCGTGCCTGCCACGGTGAATCCGCGCAGGAATCCAGACTTGTCACGCGAAACCAGATCAGTCTGATCGAAAGTGATTATCATACGATTGCCTTTGCGCCTGGCATGCCTGAACATGGGACCGGAATGCACCAGTTCTTCCCCGTAAGCAGTTTTTCTGGCAGCAAGTGCCAGTCGTGCTCCCACCTCCTGTTTCCGTTTGGGGTGTATGTCATTGGCATCACCCAGATCTATGGCCGATGCGACAGCCGTATTGGGTAGCGACAGGGCAGTCATCTGGGCTGAACGAAGTTCTGCCCATTCACTTTCGTTGGGAACAGCCTGCTCGGGATAGTAATTAGCCAGCTGAACAACTAAAAATGGAAAATCTCCCAGCGACCAGCCGCGTCGCCAGTCGGTAATCATGGCGGGCAGCAGTGATTCGTATTCCTGTGCATGCGCAACATTCGATTCCCCCTGATACCATATGGCCCCCCTGATAGCGTATGGCTGCAAAGGGGCTATATTCGCATTATACAACAGTGTCGGATGGGTGAAAAAGCTGCCATTGGGTACCACAGGCTTCGGGAAATTGGCCGAATCAATGCGCACTCCCGGTTTGTACTTCCAGGTTCCTGTCAGTATGGGATTCCCCCAGAATGCATTGGTGTACATACCGCCCTTGCCACCGGAGTCGAATACCCTGACGACCAGAACATTGCCGGTGGGCCGGAGGATATTGGCCTTGAAGAAGTAGTTACGCCAGTTTCTGCCTCCAAACGACTCACCGATTTTCACGCCGTTCACCCATGCCATATCATAATCATCTATCTGGTTGAGGGCAATATTAAAGTCCTCCGCACTGAATCCCGCCGGAAGATCGAATTCACGCCTGAACCACACCGATCCGTCGTAATCGGGAAGTCCGGCATCCTCCCAAAGCGCCGGAATCTGCATTTCCTTCCAGTCTGACACATCGGTAGAGGGATCCTGCCAGTTGCCTGCTATCCCGGGATCATTTTTGTAATACCATGCAGTATCCCATGTTTGCCGGTAAACAGCCAGTTCTGCGTTCAGTTGGTCATAATTTTTTCCTGGCTGCGTCATCTGATCTACCAGTGCTGTGTATGCAGGAAACGGCCTGAGTGCACCGGCACTCATCCATGTTTCGATGGAAGTGGCGCCCAGGCAACTGGTGATTAGACCCACAGGCACCTTGAAGTGCTCGTGTAATTCCAGGCCAAAGTAGTAGGCTGTTGCAGAGAACCCCCTGACGCTGGCCGGAGACGCGGCCATCCAGCTTCCCCCCTTGACATCCTTGCCGGGAAGATAGTCTGTACCGACAGACACACTGAACAGGCGTAGTTCGGGCAGGTTGTCGCGCAGCGAATCAGGCTTTATACCAAACTCGCCCACCGTCCACTGCATATTGGACTGTCCGCTGCACAGCCATACTTCACCAAAAAGCACTTCTTTCACGGTGATGACATTGTTGCCGGACACTACCAGCTCATATGGTCCGCCAGCGGGCATCGGGTCAAGCATCACCTTCCATTCACCGCGACTGTCGGCGGTGACCTGCATTGTCTTGCCGGCAATCCGAACATTCACCAGTTCTCCCGGATCCCCCCAGCCCCATACGGGTACGCGCGTCTCGCGCTGCATCACCATTTTGTCGCAAAATAGCCGGGGCAGTGAAACAGCCCCTGAAAATGGCAAAAACGAAACAAAAATGGCCCAAAAAGCCATTAATTTCATGTTTAAAATTCCTCGATGGCTCATTGCTGCAACCTGTTTGAAAGAATCAGAAAATAGTATGTGCAAACATAGTTGTTTTTTTGGTCGCCTGTCCTAATTTTGTCGCATCGGAGCAAGATACAGGAGTACAGGGGCACTCCTGATTTCCTCATGTCGGACTACTCTGTTTACCACATCCTTCACCCCGTACCCTTCACCCTTCAAAAATAGTTCATGTACACAAATCGCCTATTCATCCGGATTACATCGCTGTTAACGCTGATACTTGTTTCTTCGTGCAGCCCCCGTCAGCATGATGCTGTCGTTCCCACTGCCATCGGTCCGCAGATTTCCAGATCGGCGGGTGCCCCTGAATGGGACCGGTTGTTGTACCGGAACAAGGGCTGGTTCGGCGGTGACGGAATTTTTGCAGTTCCCCTGAATGGCGCTGAATATGTTCAGGCAACCGAAAAAACAAAAACGCTTTTTATCTTCAGTGATTCAGTGGTGGCTGACTCAGTGGGCGAGACGATCCGAAGAAAGGATTTCAGCATGGTGCATAACTGTGTGGCCTATCTGGATGGCAGTGAACCGGATCCGGAAAAGTTCAGTTTCTTCATCAACAAGGATGAAAAGGGGAATCCAACCTCGTTGTTTGTCCCCAACACACCCAGTGCAGGTCCGAAGGATTACTACTGGATGGGTGATGGTTTCGTCAATGTGGAAATGGACAGCACGCTCTATATTTTTGCCTACCCGGTGAAGGATACCATAATCCCTGGTTCTTTCTTTGAATTCGACCAGCTGGGGGTAAACCTGATTGCGATACCCAAAGGCAGCAAGCCACCCTTCAAGGAGCAGCGCCAGCTTGAAACACCCTTCTACTTTCCGCTGGAAGACTGGAAAAAGGTGACGATGGGCAGTGGTATCGTCGTAAATACCTCCTGGGCCGGCGCCCCCAATCCGGATGGATACATATACATACTTGGTGTGGGTGGACTGGATAACGGCCTAGTCGTGGCTCGCGTCAAGCCGAAGGAGTTTGAACAGTTCAGCAAATGGGAGTTTTCCAGTGGTACTGAATGGACAACCGATTACCGCAGGGCGCGACCCGTTACCCGAATGATGTCAAATGAACTGAGCATGAGTCCGATGCCCGATGGCAGATTCGTGCTTGCCCACCAGGTATCGGGTATCGAGAACGAGGTTGGGATACAGATTTCAAAACACCCTGCCGGCCCCTTCTTTCCCATGCACAAGGTCTGGACATGCCGCGAGTGGCAGCAGGATCTTGATTATTTCAGCTACAACGCCAAAGGTTTTCCGCACCTCTCCAAACCCGGTGAACTGCTGATATCCTACAACGTCAATTCATTCGATTTCTGGACAGACATCCTCCGCGAGCCGCGCCTCTGCAGACCCCGTTTTTTCCGTGTAAAACTGTAGAGACGCGATTCATCGCGTCTCTCTCACGCGCGTGGGGGGCGGTGTCGCGTGGGGGGATAGACGCGATGAATCGCGTCTGTACGTGCGATCGGGATATTGGGTTCGGTGGCGCTAGACGCGATGAATCGCGTCTGTGCGTGCCGATGTTGTGGGGCGCGTGGGGGGAGACGCGATGAATCGCGTCTGTACGGATGCGAGGCATTCATATTTTAGGTGCGATTTGATGGGGTTTTCGATTTCTATTTTATTTTACCTTTGCCCCGAAAATTCACCCCATACCCTACACTCCATACCCTACACTCCATACCCCACACTCCATACCCTACACTCCATACCCCACACTCCATACCCTACACTCCATACCCCACACTCCATACCCTACACTCCATACCCTACACTCCATACCCCACACCCCGCATCATGCAAACACTCGTTTTTGCTACCAACAACGCACACAAAGCCCGTGAAGTAGAACAGATTCTTGGTCCGGGATATTCGGTCAAAACGCTGCGCGATATCGGCTGTACGGAGGAGATCGAAGAAACGGAATCTACCCTGGAAGGAAATGCACTTCTGAAAGCGCGATACGTCAGGGAGAACTTCGGATATGACTGTTTCTCGGAGGATACCGGACTGGAGGTGACTGCCCTCGCGGGTGCGCCGGGCGTGCATACCGCACGCTACGCTGGCGAGTCGCGAGATCCGGATGCCAATATGAACCTCCTGCTCGGCAACCTGGAGGATATGCCAGACCGGTCGGCAAGGTTCCGTACAGTTATTGCACTGGTACGCGATAAGGAGGAAATACTGATCGAGGGTATCTGTAATGGCCGGATAGCAACATCAAAAAGCGGCGACAAAGGATTCGGCTATGACCCGGTCTTTATACCGGAAGGCTACGATCTGACTTTCGCTGAACTGGGAGATGATGTAAAAAATGTAATCAGCCACCGGGCCAGGGCAACACTGAAACTGAAAGAGTTGCTTTTGAAAGAATGGCTTGATTTGTAATTGACACCTCACGGGTTTGAGGCGAAATGCTCCCTGAAGAACTCATCACACCATAAACAGATGTTTTTCAGCTCCGCGACCCGTCCGGTGGCATACTCCCGACTGACACCGATACTTTCACCCATACCCAGCGGATCACCCTCGTTGATTTTCCGGAAAACAGGCGATTCTGCCACCCGAGCGAGTACATCGGCCACCTTATCCACCCTGGCATCCCCCATGGCTTTCCAGGTACCCGGACAACAAGGATTGATTTTCCATAACTGTATGGATATCTCCTGCGGTATGCCCGGCGCTCCTGTCAGAAACCCGATACCGCCCGACAGTATGGAACAAAAATTGTGCTGCGGATCTCTTTTCCATATTCCCTTCTCGAGTGCCCGTCCCCGGGCCCAGTTTCCACCGAGCCACATATCCTCGGTGGCGCCCCAGTAACCCCAACTCAACGATTTACCTTTTACCAGATAGGTTTCCTTTTCTATGAGCGGATCCCTGTCGTCACCATTCACGCCCCTCGATTCAAACAGGGATGCCAGATCCATCAGGCGCGCACCTGCATGTTTGTGATAGCGGTCAATACTGGCAATATCAAACCTGGTGACACCCTTTTCAATCAGCGTATCCAGTATTTCACCGGTGAGCAAATCACCGTTTGTCTGCAGCATAATCTGGGTAGTATCGCCATAACGTGCCGTCAGGGCATCCAGAATGGTGAAAAGCAGCTTTTTTTCAGCCAATGGCTCTCCTCCAGACAGGATGATTCGGTCAATTCTGTCCGGCAGATTTTCTATGATCTGAAGGCATTCCGCTTCGGTCATGCGCTTTCCCTGCGGACCGGAATTATTGTAGCAGTGGTCGCACTGATCATTGCAAAGCTGGGTAAAAACCCAGTACAGTGACTCACAATGGTTAAAATCTTTCATTTTTTATCGAATGATTGCCAGAATCCGATTTCCCGTTGCATTCCGGTGCGCGTGTCCGCGGCAAAGGAGTTCAGATTATCGTACAAGTGAAGCTTGCCAGCTTCCATATACGACAACCTGCTTCCCATGATGACGGCCTCTTTCAGGTCGTGTGTCACAAATATCGTTGTAATGCCGCGCTCCTGCGCCATTTTCCGGTAAAGTTGCTGCATCGCAGCCCGCGTCTCACTGTCCAGATTACTGAAAGGCTCGTCGAGGAGAAGCACGGCCGGACTGACCAGCAATGCCCTGCCGAAGGCCACCCGCTGCCGCTGACCACCACTCAATTGCTCACTTTTCTTGGCGGCATGCGAAGCCAGATCGAGCTGCTCCAGCATGTCCCGGGCCTTCTCATCGGCACTTTTTTTATGCTCTCCGCGTATCCGCAGTCCGAACGACAGGTTGTCCAGCACATTCAGGTGAGGAAATAACAAGGCTTCCTGATACAGGTAAACAGCTCCCCGCTCCTGTGGTGGTACAAGCGTTACGTCGCGGCCTCCAATGACAATATTTCCGGTATCAGAGGAGCCAAGACCGGCGATAACACGGAGCAGGGTTGTCTTTCCACAACCCGATTTTCCCATAACGGAAAGTATGTGCCCGTCTTCCAGTTCGAAAGACAGGCCGTTTAAAACCTGTTGCCCCGAACGGTTCACCGATATATTGTTCACTTTGATATTCACGGCCTGAAGCGAATGGTTTTTTCGTTTAGTAACATCAGGATGGCGGGCGGAAGGAGCAGTAAACAACTGCCGGCCGCTGCAATATACGGATCTGCTTCTGCAAGGTATTGCCACACTGTCAGCGACAGGGTGCTCACTCTCCCCTGCCCTATGACCTGGGTGAGCCCGAAATCGAACCACGAAAATACGAATATCTGTAGAAAAGCCGTCCGAAGAGCCGGGACAGATACCGGTATCAATGCCATTCTCCACGCTGTACGCCGGGATGAACCCAATGTGAAACACAACTCCTCCAGTGAAACCATGTTCCTGCCCCAGTGACTGATAAAGTAAATCACGCTGAACGGAAAAAACAACAGGAACTGTACGATGATTACACCGGCTATTGTCCCGCTGATACCCGCTTTCAGGAAGAAGAATTGCAGACAGTAGGCGTAGATCACCGGTGAAAACGCATATGCAAGATAGCCAGCGGCCTGTATTTGCCGCTTTCCGGAACATCCCGTCAGCAGCCGACCAAATATGAAACCGGTAACTGTGACAAGCAGGGCCACACTTCCCGACAGGATTACAGACAGCGTGACAACCGGAAGAATACCGTCCCGGGAAGCCAGCAAACGGTCCCAGTGTGCTGCCGACCACGATTCAGGTACCAAAGAAGGGTACTTCCATGCGCCGGCTGCCGATAATACAGGAAGATACAGAAAAGGCAGGATGAGCATAAATGCTATGAAAACCGGAAAGATGTATTTTCTCATGCAGTCTCCCGGTTTGTTCTGCTGACCATCCAGGCAATAATACCCACTACGAACGCGTAAAGTACGGTCAGTGAGTAAGCCTGCGGTATGTCCGCCAGATCGAATTTTCTGAATTTTTGCGCAATCAGCACAGATATCATTCTGGGCGACTGCATCCCGAGGAGTAGCGGAACCTCGTAAGCTCCGAACAGAAACACAAACATCAGACCGATGTTTGGAAGTGCCCTGTTAAGCAACACCGGAATAGCTACACGAAACAGAATCTGTCTTTTCGTTGCTCCGAGCGAGGTTGCCAGCTCGGCTAGTCCCGACAATTTCTCGGCGCGACTATACTGCCAAAGCAGGATGGTCAGGAATGGAATACTCATCATGGTCATTGAAATGATGATACCTGTATGCCAGTAATTGTTGACCAGGGAGGGAGAAACAGTGCCAAAGGCGCCCGACACGACCCTGCCAGCCATTCCGGAGGCACTCAGCCATTCTGTGCCCATAAAGGCAGCAATCAGCGGCGGTACAGATACCGGCAGGAACAAGAGGTAGCGGATGACAGCATTTTCAAGTGCTTCTGAGTAAAACAGCACCAGTATCAGTCCGACCGGTACGGCGATGAGCAACACCGTCAATGCAACCGACATGCTGAGCAGCAGGGAGGTCCAAGTCTCCTGCGACCGCAGTACCAATACCCAATATCCGGTAGTGAACCCCTGCGTATCAATACCTGCAAGACCCAGACTGTAAGCCAGGGCATAGGCTATTCCAGCCAGCAGCGGAAGCAGCGAAATTCCGTAATACAGACCGCGATAAACTGCTGACATTTATTTTTCTATAATATGTGTTCTGAAATCCCTGTACAGGCGGAGCATGTATTCCGGCGCGGGCTCTTTCAGTGCCCGCTTCAGAAGGGTGCCGGCATCGGGTGCATGCGTCTGAGTGCCCGCACGCGTGAACTGTTCACGCCATTCATCGGGTAGCCGGTCAACCGACAATACGGTTCCATCGCCCCAAACGCCTGAGTCCTGCTTTTTAAGTTGCGCCTCCGGTGATATCAGGAAATCGGCAACTACCATCGCTCCTGCTTTGTTGGCAGATTTTGCCGGGATTCCAAGGTAGTGCGAATTCCGGATAGTACCTGCATCATATACGTATGCGCGTGCACTGCCCGGGAATACACCCTGCTGTATCTTGTTGTCCACCTCATGATGGTTATTGGAAAAGGTGAAGTCTAGTTCCCCGTTGGCAAACATCCGGTGCATGGTAGCCAGACTTTCCGGAAAAGTTGTCCCATTTTGCCAGAAATTGGCTTTGTTTCTGTTGATATAGCCCCAGAGTTCTCCACTCAGTTTCAGGTACAAATCCTCGCGAAAAGGTCCGTCGAGCACATCGCTGCTGCCTCCGAGTGCAATCATCCAGGATTTGAGCAGGGTCATGCCTGTAAAATCGTACGGGATAGTGAATTTTCCGGGGTGCTCCCGCATCCACTGTTCCAGTGCACCCAGATCGCGCGGGGGCGCGGGTGTGCGCAGAGAATCATGAATGACCGCAAGTTGCACATTACCCCACGGACACTCATAACCGTCTGTTTTCTGTTGAAAATCGGTACCGATAAAAGGATTTTCCAGGTCTACATACCGTATGCCGGGCAGTCTGTCGGTAAACGGACCGTAAAGCCCGGCAATCTGTCTGAGCTGAAAAAATGTTTCTCCATTGATCCAGCAAAGATCAACGGCACTGCTGGCCACACCGGCCTCCTGCTCTGCCATGAGCACTTTCACAACCTCATTCCCTTGTCCGGGTATGGGCTTCAGGTTGATATCAAAGCGTTTTTTTACTTCCGGTACCACATACTCCTGTACATACCTGTTTATCATAGGGTCTCCCTGCCACATCATCCAGTAAACGGTGGTGCCGCGCGATTGCTGCACAATGTTATCCCAGGAGTCTGCCGGACTGGCGGGAGACTTCCTGTCGGACGTGCAGGCCGCCAGCATTAAAACGGGTATAATCCAAAAGCGTGTGCGCATGCTCAAAAGGACAGATGAAGTGAAAACTGGAATTGCCGTGGGGCACCTGCATTGCGGCGTACCAGAACGCCGGAGGCTGCAGGCCCCGACTGAATCTGGTTGCTCTGGGTGGCGTTGTTGGAGTACCCGCTCAGGTTGACGGCATTGAAAAGATTGAACACATCTGCGCGCAGTACCAGTGTATGGCCTTCGCGCTTTAACAGTGTACAAGCCCCTGAAAAGTCGAACACGTTAGACCAGGGAAGTCTGTCGCTGTTGCGGGTCTCACCGGGTTGACGGTCGCTGTTGCCCACATAGGCATCTCCGAAAGAGCGTCCGTCGCCATTGAGGTCGGTGGTGCCATATACGGCAGCATCGGGAATGCGGTTGACAGGTTGTCCGCTCTGCAGCAGGGTAGCCATAGTGAGCGACCATCTTCTGGCCGGGAAAAACGTGAAGTACCCATTGATCACATGCGTTCGGTCATTAATGCCGGGAGCCCATTCACTGTCAAAATTATTGGCATCCATCGCCCGGAAGTTGATATCCTCGGTGTTATTCTCCAGTCGGGAAAGGGTGTAGGTTAACCGGTAAGCATACCGGTCTTCCTGCCTGTTTTTCTCGAAATTGACGCTGAGGGCCGAATACCTTGAACGACCTGCAGTTTCTGTCATCACCACATTTCGGGCAATTCCGCGGAGGGTATCGCCGTCAATAAGGGAATATCCACCGGGATAAACCGCCACTGGTCTGGTCAGGTCGGCCTCTGCCTGTGTCCTGACAATCACGTTTTGCGGATCGTCGTTGTGCCAGGCTGAGGGCGCATTGAGGTCGCGCAGCCGGTACTGATACCTCGATTCGTTGTGTACCAGATCCACATAAAAAAGTTTGTCCTGGTCGGGCTGGAACTGATAGCCCAGGGCAATCTGTTGTGTCAGGGGGTTCTGATAGCCCGACGGATTGAGAATACGGCGCTCACCGCTGAAAACACCTGCTCTTCGTCCCTGCAGTTCGGAGTAGGATGGTCCCTGAAGATACGCCACCTGAGAGAGCGTGGCAGACAGGTTGCCGTCGAAGGTCACCCGATCGGGATCTGTGTCTGCCGGGAGTACTCCTGCATTGACCAGCGCCATGATCTGGCGCTTGTAATCGCCGTCGGTCGTATTTTGCTGGAGTGCATCGGAGTATATTGCGTAAAGTATTTTGTCGTAATAAATGCCGAATCCGCCGCGAAGACTGCTCCTTTCGTTCAGGCGATAGTTAATGCTGAAGCGCGGCGACAAGTTGTTGAGGTCGTACCGGGTGCCACCGCCTCTCGAAAGGTTGTCGAGGTCATACCGGACGCCGAGGTTCAGGGTGAGGCGGCTGGTCACCGACCATACATCTTCCAGATAGGCAGCGTACATGTTGTGGCGGGCACCAAACGAGGCCGGACGCAGCTCCACTGAATAAGCCAGCACCTGTACATCAGAAGGTATATCCTGCACATCCAGGCCGGCACCACGGGCTCGTTGCAAAACCGCTTGCTGTTGTGCCTGCGTGAGTTGTACCAGATAACTGCCGTTCGGATTGCCACCGCCAGACAGTCCGTGATCGGCCGACATGATCTCCGCTCCGGTTTTCAGCACGTGTTTGCTGAAGTACCAGCTCAGTTTCTGCTGGAACTGCATGGTATTTTCGGTTGCATCAAACAAATAGCCCGGATGACCAAGCAGCGCGGCAGGGATACCGCCGGGATCAAGTACCGTCACATTAGGACTCCCGGGATTGGCTGCACGACCGTAATTCCAGCGGAAACGACTGTACTGCAGGTTGGTTTCGGACTTGAAGGCATCTCCCAGCCAGGTATTGCGCACCGAGAGCAGCGCGGAGTTTCTGTCCTGAAAACTGGCGGCTGAGGGGAAAGTGATGCCTCCGTCGAGTCCACCACCCTGCCGGGCTATATTGACCAGTCCTAAATTGGCCCTGAAGGCCGTTTGCAGCTTTGGGCTCCAGCGGTGGTCGAGCCTGGCTGACAGATAATTGAAGTTGTTTTGTCCGGGTACTGTCTCATTGACACCCAGCGAGGGAGCGGAGAGCAGATTGTCCTTCAGATCCCGGGTAAACTCGGCATTCAGGTAATAAAAAGTCTTGTCCTTCCGGATGGGTCCGCCGGCACTGAAACCAATCTGTTCACGCCTGAAGCCGTCTTTAACCTGATTTCCAGATAAATCCCGTTGTGCGTATGGCGAGGGTGAGTCGGTGATGGCACCCGGGCGCGTCACGAGGAAAGCCTCCGCCGTGTATTCGTTGCTGCCTGCGCGGGAGGCAACATTGATAACACCATTGCCTGTTTGACCGTACTCAGCAGAGAAATTGTTTGTCAGCGCCCTGATGTCGCGCACAAAACCCACCGGAATGTTGAATTTCATACCGCCGAGGAACTGCTCGTTGTTGTCCATACCATCAATCATATAATTGGTATAGAGCGAATTGGCCCCGTTTATGCCCACATTGGGAGCCTCCGGATAAAAACCGGTGGCCTGCACGATGTTGGGCAGGCGATACAGCGCACGGGTGATGTCGCGGCCTTCAACAGGAAGCTGGGCGATTTCCTCCTGGCGGAGCACCGAGGATACTTCGGCATTTCTGGTATTAACCCGGGATGTACCGTTGACAGTCAGCTCAGACAGCGACACGTCCTTTTTTCTGAAAACAGGGAGCGAAACAGATACATTCGTCTGGCCGTAGAGCCGGATTTCCGGGAGCCCCGACGCCTGAAAGGAGTCAGACTCTGCCACCACCAGTTCGTAAGTTCCGGAAACCTGCAGCCCGCGGAAAAGTACCTTTCCCCTGCTGTCGCTGGTCAGTTCACTGCTGTATCCAACAGCAGTATTGCGAAGTGTTACCGCGATGCCGGAGGCTGGTTGTTTCACGGTGGACTCATACACCAGGACATCCAGATCCACCTGTGCGAATACGGATGTCGTGTAAAACAGAAAAAAAAGTGAAGCTGATGAAAGCCGGGGTACAGACATGAGTGCGGTATCTGACGTGCGAAAATTGTTAAATCTGTCGCAAAGATAATTCACATCTCGTTGCTGTACCCCGGTCGGGGAAACCCTAGGAACCGTGACAGTGTTTGAATTTCTTGCCACTGCCACACGGACAGGGTTCGTTCCTGCCCACTACTTTCTCCTTGACTACCGGCTGTGCGCGCTGGGCAGGGCCCTGACTGGCAGACATGGCGGCGCGCTGGGCAGCTTCCTGCGTCTCGGTGCGCTGCTGCTGATTATTGGTGCGCAGGCGATTGGCCTGAGCCTTTCTGAAGGCCTCGGCAGCTGCCTGTTGTTGTTGTGCGCGCTGTGCTGCATCCTGGTCGGGAAGCGTGAGAGAACCCTTCAGCAGGAATGACGTTACACTGACATTGATATGACCAATCAGTCCCTCGAAAAGGTTGTAAGCCTCCACCTTGTAAATCACCAGCGGATCTTTCTGTTCGAAACTGGCACCCTGCACCGACTCCTTCAAATCATCAACATTGCGAAGATGCTCCTTCCACGCATCGTCAATAAGCGCCAGTGTGGCCACCTTTTCTACATCGCGCATGATGGTTTTGCCATCAGACTTGATAGCATCCTCCATGTCGGCACTCACATTGAGACCCAGGGATCCGTCGGTATAGGGAACAACAATCCGTTTGTAACGGTGCCCTTCGTTGGTATGTACATCCTTGATAATCGGGAGCAGGCGCTCGCCGACATACTTTGATTTGTGCTCGTACAGATCGAAAACCTGCTGCTGGAAAGTGGCCAGAACCGTCTTTTCAGGGGCTGACTTGAACCAGCTGGCATCCATCTCGGGGTCAACACCAATGAGCCTGATACTGTCGAGTCGGAACGACTCAAAGTCGCCACTCTGCCGGTGTACCTGCACCAGTTCGGAGGCAATAGCGATGAAAGCATTGTTGATATCCACAGCGAGACGCTCCCCGAACAGTGCGTTGCGGCGCTTGCGGTAGATTGCTTCACGCTGTATATTCATTACATCATCGTACTCCAGCAGGCGCTTTCGTATTCCGAAATTGTTCTCTTCCACCTTCTTTTGAGCCCGTTCGATACTGTTGGTTACCATGGAGTGCTGGATTACATCTCCATCCTTGTGGCCGAGTTTGTCCATCAGCCCGGCGATACGGTCGCTCTGGAACAGGCGCATCAGTGAATCTTCCAGCGACACATAAAACTGGGAAGATCCCGGATCGCCCTGGCGGCCTGCACGACCGCGAAGCTGCCTGTCAACGCGGCGGCTCTCGTGTCGCTCTGTACCGATGATGGCAAGTCCGCCGGCGTCCTTCACACCGGGGCCCAGTTTGATATCGGTACCGCGGCCCGCCATGTTGGTAGCAATCGTCACCTTGCCTGCCTGACCGGCTTCAGCTACAATCTCAGCTTCCCGCTGGTGTTGCTTGGCGTTGAGTACATTGTGATCTATGCCCCGCAGCTTGAGCAGGCGCGAAAGCAGCTCGGAGATTTCCACGGAGGTGGTACCTACCAGTACGGGCCTGCCTGCCTGGGTCAGTTGGGTAATATCCTCAATTACGGCATTATACTTCTCGCGGGCAGTTTTGTAAACCAGGTCCTCGTGATCCACGCGAACAATGGAGCGGTTCGTAGGAATTACCACCACATCCAGTTTGTAAATATCCCAGAGCTCCTTGGCTTCCGTTTCAGCGGTACCGGTCATACCCGACAGTTTGTGATACATACGGAAGTAGTTCTGCAGTGTCACGGTAGCATAGGTCTGGGTAATTTCACCCACTTTCACATTTTCCTTCGCTTCTATGGCCTGGTGCAGTCCGTCGGAGTAGCGACGCCCCTCCATGATACGGCCGGTCTGCTCGTCCACAATCTTTACCTCGCCATCCATCACCACATATTCATTATCCTTCTCGAAAAGTGAATATGCTTTCAGCAACTGCTGAATGGCGTGTACGCGACGGCTTTTCACGCCATAATCCTGAGAAAGGCGCTCCTTTGCTGAGACTTTCTCATCATGACCGAGTTCACTGTCTGCATCAATACGAACGAGTTCGGAGCCGATATCGGGCAGAACGAAGAAGTTGGGATCATTATTAAAGGAGGAAAGGTACTCAACACCTTTTTCGGTGAGCTCCACGCTCCTGTTTTTTTCATCAATGGTGAAAAGCAGTTCGCGGTCTGCCTCCGGCATACGCCTGGAATTTTCCTGCAGGTAAACATTTTCTGATTTCTGAAGGAGCACCTTGATTCCCTCCTCACTGAGAAACTTGATCAGCGGGCGCGATTTGGGAAGTGCGCGGTGCGCGCGCAGGAGCGCGAGACCACCCCCGCCCTCTTCTGCGCCGGTGTTTCCTTCAGCGATGAGCTTGCGGGCATCAGTCAGAAAACGGGCAGCAATGCGCGTCTGCTCTTCCAGCAATCTTCTGACAGTAGGGTTCAACTCCACATACTCCTGATCTTCGGCACCGCGGGTAACCGGACCTGATATAATAAGTGGTGTACGGGCATCATCAATCAGTACCGAGTCCACCTCATCCACAATTGCGTAGTGGTGCTTGCGCTGAACGAGCTCCTCCACGGTAGTGACCATATTGTCGCGCAGATAATCAAAGCCGAACTCCGAGTTGGTGCCGAACGTGATATCACAGCGATATGCTTCTATACGCTCCTTTGAGTGCGGACGATACTTGTCTATACAATCCACCGTCAGTAGCAGGAATTCATAAAGTGGACCTACCCACTCCGAGTCACGACGGGCGAGATAATCGTTGACCGTTACCATATGTACCCCCTCGCCGGCAACGCCGTTCAGGTATGCAGGCAGTGTAGCTACCAGCGTTTTACCCTCACCGGTGGCCATCTCGGCGATTTTGCCATCGTGCAATACCATGCCGCCAATGAGCTGTACATCGTAGTGGATCATATTCCAGACAACATCACCGCCGGCGGCTGTCCATTTGTTTTTCCACACAGCCTTGTCGCCGTTGATACTGACGTAGGTTTTACCGGGCTTCGAGGCCAGCATACGATCGTGATCAGTAGCAGTAACTTCTATACTTTCGTGCAGGGTGAAGCGACGACCTGCCTCTTTCACCACAGCGAAAGCCTCGGGCAGAATCTGCTTGAGTACATCCTCGAGCGCCTTGTCGCGATTCTTGCGAAGCTCGTCCACCTCCTTGAACAGCTCGTCCTTTTCATTGAAATCTTCAGAACTGACAGCCTTTTCGGTCACAGAGGCTATCTCGGCGTCAATCTCACTGAGGTAGTCGCTGATACGCTCACGGAACTCCAGCGTTTTTCCGCGGAGCTCGTCGCTGGAGAGCGACTGAAACGATTCGAAATTTTTATTAATCTCAAGTACCAGCGCCTGATACTGTTTCAGGTCGCGGTCCTGTTTGGTACCGATGATATTCTTAAGGAATCCGAGCACGATGTTTACTGTTTAGATCCGATGGTTGATAATGGCTTTGTGCG
>CAIYFY010000210.1 GCA_903925535.1 uncultured Bacteroidota bacterium
AAATCAAACTGGCGCCGGAAATGAAAGAAAGCACAAAGCAGGTCCTCAGGTCCGGTGTGGAAAATCTGGGAATATATCACGCGCATAAACCACTTTCCTTCACAAAAGACGGTGATATTGTATCCTCAAACTTCAGGGTACTTTACTTCTACCACAACCGCCTGGAGTATTATCACCTGGACAAGGCCGTGACCTGGAAAAATGTTGGGATTGAGAGGCTCAACTATTAATCCAGGAGAAAATTCAGCGCCGCCGGCATTCTTTTCTTCCAGGATTTCTCACTGTGATCTTCATTCAACAGGTACAGTGTAACCCAGTTTTTCCTGTAACCGGCTTTCTGCATAACCACATCAATCTGGCGCTGTAGCGGCGGATACATGGCGTCGAGCGCCTGGTCTCCCAGATCAAAAAAGATGCGGTGATTTCGCGGATTGGGCAGTTTTCTGCCAAGGTATTTTCTGTATGCTTCCGGGAAGGGGTTATTTTCCAGTGAAAATGTGCCCGGCCAGTGGGTGCTCAGGCATGCCGCTCCTCCGAAAACATCCGGATATTCGCATATAGCATACAGGGAAATGAGCCCGCCCATGCTGCTGCCCGCTATCCAGGTATGCTTTCTGCCGCTTCGAACACCGTACTTTTTTTCAATTGCCGGCTTCAGTTCTTCCGTGATAAATTTGAGATACAGATCTGAAACGGGATTAAACACAGCATTTGTGCGGCCAGCCCGCTGCAACTGAGCAGTGAGACTGTCCTTCTCCGTCTGGCTCATGTCCCCGAACGGTTTTTGGGGGAAATAGTCGGCATGCCTGCCACTTCCCGAGTTCCATATACCGACAATGATGAACCGGTCTTTATTGTTTTGAAAGTTTGCCCCTGTTTCATCCATATCCCACGACTGCCGGTTCCAGGTAGCAGCCGAGTCGAACAGCATCTGTCCGTCGTGCATGTACAGAACACCATATCCTTTCCCGGAAACAAACCCGTCGGGGAGCCATACGTCTATATGTCTGGGAGTAACGTACCTGGAGTTAAAGTCGGGGATACGTTCGATTCTTCCTTGCGAGCACGCGGGGGTCTGCGCGGACACCCGTGTGCCCGCAAGGAGGGATATCAGTAAAAATGGTATGCAGCGTATCACGGTTTCTTTTTGGCTCCCGGCACATTGGCAATCAGTCGGGCTGGACGGTTGGCAATTTCCCAGGCAACGTGGAATGCCAGTTGAGCGCGTTTGGCCAGTGCATCAAAGTTGATTTTGTCTGCCGTATCTGAGGGACGGTGATAATCCGGGTGAACACCGTTGAAGTAAAAGATAGCCGGGATTCCTTTCTCGGCGAAATTATAGTGATCGCTGCGCTCATAGTAGCGGTTCGGATCATCCTTGGCGTTGTACTTGTAGTCGAGCGTCAGGCGGGTATTTTCATCATTCTGCATTTCGCTGATATCGTGCAACTCGGTGCTCATACGATCGGAGCCAATAACATAGACATAGTCGGGGTTTCCGGCATATTTCTCGTCAATACGGCCTACCATGTCAATATTGATATCAACCACCGTGCGATCGAGCGGGAAAATCGGGAATTCGGTATAGTACAGAGATCCCAGCAGTCCTTTTTCCTCGCCGCTTACCAGCATACAGACTACAGTCCGTTTGGGACCAACACCCTTGTTTTTAGCCTCCTGGAAAGCCTTTGCGATTTCGATAACGGCAGAAGAACCACTGGCGTTGTCGTCGGCACCGTGATAGATTACCGTGCTGTCGGCCATACCGAGGTGGTCGTAATGCGCTGTAATGAAAACGTATTCCTTGCTGAGCAGCGAGTCGGAGCCCTCAATCACAGCCAGGACGTTCGACCCTTCCAGTATCTTGGATTCCTTGTCGAAGTGAGCCTCGATTTTTGACTTCACCTTGACAGGATTGAACTTTCCCCCGTTGCGGATATCTTCCAGTTCCTGTTCTGCCTTAGCGGCCTTGTCGCCGAGAATAGCCCGTGCCACAGCGGGAGAAACGAACATGCTGTTCAGCATTTCACCCGGTTTGACAGGCTCCTCGGAGCCGACGGGCTTCCATCCATAGGTTGAGATGTCGCGGCGCTTTTTCTTGAGGTTTTCCTCAATTTTCGGGTCAATAACCAGGGCGAGCACTGCGCCCTTCTTCTTGGCCAGCTCTACCTTCTTTTTCCAGTCGAGCGACCATTTTGAGCGGAAATCTGTGCCGGTTATCCTGGATTTCCCGCTGGTATCAATGGGTTCGCCATCGTAGAAAATAACAGCCTTGCCGGCCACATCGAGTTTTTCGTAGTCGTTGTATTTGGGGTCTTCAATTCCGAAGCCCACGAAAACAATCTCTTTGGAAGTAATCAGCGGTACATCTGCGTTAGCTGCCGGATAGACGTAATAGTCAGCCCGGCTTTTGAAGGTAGTTTCACCGACCTTCAGGGCCAGATCAGACCAGGTATCGTTTCTGAGTTTGACCTTCTGGAAGTAAGAGTTTCTGTCAGCTTTGGGAGGTATACCCGCGGCTTTGAATTGACCTGCAATAAATTCAGCGGCCTTCTTCTGGCCTTTTTCGCCGGTTTCACGGCCTTCGAGGCTGTCTGAAGCGAGTACGTAGAGAATTTCTTTCAGGTCATCAGCCTTGATGGTAGCGGCAAACGGCCTGGCATCAGGCAGTTTGTAGTCGCGGAACTTGCGCTTTTCGGAGTAGTTTCCCAGCGCCTTGGAAGCCACCGTGTCGCGCGGAGCTGCCGGTGCGGGCTGTTCGGTCTGCGCAGCCAGGGAGAGAGATGCCGTGAGCGCAATCAGTGTGATTTTATATCGGATCATACAAAGAGCAGTCTGTGATTTGTCTGAGAGATGAACGGTTTGATTGAAAATCAGGAGCAGGCGATTTTATCCACCCTTTTGTTATGCCTTCCTCCCTCGAATTCAGTGGTCAGGAAGATTCTTACCATGGCCTGTGCGAGAATTTCAGGAACGTACCTTGCCGGCAGTGCAATGACATTTGCATCGTTATGCAGTCGGGCCATGCTGGCAATCTCCTCATTCCAGCACAGCGCGCATCGGATTTTCTGGTGTTTGTTGGCAGTGATAGCCACTCCATTTCCACTTCCGCAGATCAGGATACCTCTGTCGGCCAGTCCACTCTCCACGGCTTCTGCCACGGGGTGTGCGAAATCAGGATAGTCAACACTTGCTGCGGAGTGTGCACCGAAGTCCTGCACCATGTGGCCTTGCGACTGAAGCATACTGACAATACCTTCCTTGTAATCGAAACCTGCGTGATCGCAGCCAATGGCGATTTTCATTGTAGCGAAATTTTTGGGTTTACAGTATAGTGGATTTGGTGGCTTCCAGAATGGCACGGCACTCCGACAGCGTGGCGCCCTGCGCATAAACACGCAGCACAGGTTCTGTTCCGCTCGCGCGAATCATGACCCATTTTTCATCGCCGAGGCGGAATTTCCAGCCGTCGAGATCATCCACGCCGGTTACCTTGTAGGAGCCGAAACTGGTGTAGGCCCTGTCTTTGCACATCCTGACGACATTTTGCTTCTGGGCTTCGGTGATGTGCAGGTCATCGCGATCAAAGGCAAAAGCACCAACCTCCTTGTAAACTTCTTCAACGAGTCCTTTCAGTGTTTTACCGGTTTTCGCCATGAACTCGAAGACGAGCAATCCGATCCATACACCATCGCGTTCGGGAATGTGACCCTTGACCGCCAGACCGCCCGATTCTTCTCCGCCCACGAGGACATCTTCGCGGGTCATGATTTCAGCGATGTATTTGAAGCCTACTTTTGTAATTTCGTAAGGGAGGCCGAATTTGTCAGCCATTTTTTTGAGCTTGTCCGTGACCGAGAAGGTGAAAATAACTTTCCCTGACATCCCTTTGTACTTGTGCAGGTACAGGAGCAGGATCAGCAGAATATGGTGACTGTCCACGAAATTGCCGTCTTCGTCGTATAGTCCGATACGGTCAGCGTCGCCATCATTGGCCAGTCCGGCAGTGATTTTCGGGTTTTTCCGGATAGTTTCGCTCAGCAACTGCAGATTTCTGTGGATGGGTTCAGGTGCCTGTCCGTGCATGCCGGGGTTGTGGTCGCAGTGCAGAAAAACACAGCGGGGCAGCAGTTTTTTTACCGCATTTTGTCCGGCGCCGTACATGGCGTCGTAGGCGATTTTGCCGGCAGATGCCTTGATGAGTTTCAGATCGAAATTGCGGCGGGCGTGCCGGAGATAAATACCTTCCAGGTCGGCCGTTTTGAACAAACCGCGTTCAGTGAGCTCGTGTACAGTTGGCAGTTCGCCGAGAGAGCACGCCTCGGGAATCATGTCCTCAAGTTCCTGTACTTCGGCAGGAATCATGGGTCCGCCATAGGATGCCTTGAGTTTGTAGCCGTTGTAGGAGGGCGGATTGTGGCTGGCCGTGATAACAATACCGAGGCCTGCCTTTAGTTTTGCCACCCCCAGACTGACCATTGGCGTGCTGACAAAACCATCAGTGGCCATATGGCACTGGATACCGTAAGCGCCCAGCACACGGGCGGTGGTATAGGCAAAGAGCGGTCCGCCAAAACGACAGTCGTGACCAATTACCGCCTTTTTCATTTTGTGTTTTTTCATGAAAAGGGCGGTAGCCTCGGCTACGCGTTTTACATTATCCACGGTGAAGTCGTTGGCGATGATTGCGCGCCATCCGTCGGTACCAAACTTGATCGGAACTGCCATACAACTGAATGTATTTTCGTAAAAAGAGTGTAGAATGAAGGTGCAAAACTAAGGCCAGAGCGCTAATTTGTAGGAAAATTGCGTTAAAAAAGAATGAGATTTGTACAAACAGACATAAAAAGGGGTCAAATGCCATCTGTCAAAAGTTGTTTCTATCTTTGCATGACTTAATCAACTCAATTTGAACGATACATATCGCCATAAAGGACTGAGAAAGCGTCTTGTGGAGGACCTCCGGAAGCGCGGAATCAGGGACGAGGCTGTACTGGCTGCCATGATGGCCGTACCGAGGCATTTCTTCCTCGACAAAGCTTTTGAGGAGCATGCCTATGAGGACAAACCTTTCCCGATAGGCAATGAGCAAACCATATCCCAGCCATATACCGTAGCGTATCAGTCATCACTGCTGTCTGTGAAGGCAGGCGACAGAATTCTTGAAATCGGCACCGGTTCCGGGTATCAGGCAGCTGTTCTGGCGGCGCTCGGTGCGCGCGTTTACACAGTGGAACGACAGGAAAGTCTGTACCTGCACGCGCGCGATCTGCTGCAGACACTCGGATTTCGAACTGTACAGTGTTTCTTCCGCGACGGTGGACTGGGACTTCCCGCCTACGCTCCTTTTGACAAAATACTGGTTACTGCGGGTGCTGCCACAGTTCCAGAGCCCCTGAAAGAACAACTGATGATTGGCGGAGTACTCGTTATTCCTGTAGGCAATCAGGTGCAAAAAATGACCCGTGTTACCCGGGTTTCCGCGAAGGAATTCAGGGAAGAAGTGCTGGATGACTTCAGATTTGTGCCCTTTCTGAAAGGGACAGCGAAAATCTGACGGTCACCCCTTCCCTATTCTCCACTTGCCCGGCCCCGTCAGGAAAAGCGCTATATAGCCGGCCATGTAGATCAGCGCAGACTCCTTTTCTCCGAACGGATCAGGGCCGTGTACTACGAATGCGATGACAGCCATGCATATAATGAGTGGTATGAGCGCAAATCGCGTGTAAAATCCGGCAACTACCAGTATGGAACAGCCCACCTCGGCAAAGGCAGTTAGCCAGAGGGAAATTTCAGGACCCAGACCGATCGGATCGGCAAAATCGTAGTTGCCGTTCATCAGTTTCATCAGTTTGCGTGTGCCGTGGGCATACACCATGAAACCGCCCAGTGTCAGCCGGAGAATGAACAGTGCCAGGTCTTGTTGTACGCCCTTCGAGGAGAGCATGAATGTCAGTATGCGATTCATAAAAGAGATCAGATTGATGGCAGGTTATTTTTTCTTGCTGAGAAACCAGTCGTACAGATCCTGTCCGCCGTAAATTCTGCGCCAGGCGTC
>CAIYFY010000211.1 GCA_903925535.1 uncultured Bacteroidota bacterium
TGAATTCTGTTTTCATAGTTGGCCCGGAGGCGACCAATTTTGCCCACCAGGTAGAGGAGTCCGAGGAAAGCGGCAGTGTAGAAGAACATAGCCCAACCGGATCGCCACCAGGGTGGCAGCACTCGTATTTTGAGCCTCGCCGGCTCCTGATTCCAGATACCGTCACTATTGGCAGCTTTTACCAGAAAGGTGTAATTACCGGCGGGCAGATTGGTGTAATGCGCCAGTCGCTGCGAGGCATCTCCATAGTTCCAGTCGGGATCAAATCCGTCCAGTTTCCAGGCGAAATAGTTTTGTTCAGGACAGGAAAAATGCAGGGCTGAGAATTCTATGCTGATAACGTTATCCAGATGAGTAAGCACAAGTTCTTCGAGTGAAGAGAGACTTTTTTCGAGTTGAAAGCCATCGGCAGTCGTTGTACCGGCCAAAACAGGGCGATTAAACAGCCTGAAACCCGTCAGTACGGCAGCAGGTTCGTAGGGATCCGGTTTAACCTGTCCCGGGAATAAACTGGTGAGGCCCGAACTGCCGCCGAATATCAGCTGCCCGTCAGACAACCGGAGAACGGCTCCGCTGTTGAAATTCCGCTCGCGGAGTCCATTTCTGCTCTCGTAAAAAACGGCATTTCTCACTATTCCGTCTTCCAGATAGAAGCAGCCGATTCCTTTCTGTGTGCTCACCCAGTATTGTCTGTTTCCTGCCGGTATCACAGCTTCATAGTGGGATGCCCGCGGGAAATTTCGCAGTTCAATTTTTCTGAATCTGGCACTGTCGGCAGGCTTGCAGAACAGTCCGGACTCTGTGGTAACCCACAATTGCTGTTTGTCGGGCAACAGTGAGGTGATAAAATCGCCCGGTATATGGTCGTCAGCTGCACCGTCGCGGTAAATACGCCTGACAAGTGTCAGGGTTTCCGACTGCTCATCGAACCGGAGCTTGAACAGTCCGCCCCCGCGTGTGCCTGCGTACACGTACGTGACGGAATTTTCGGTGGCTTCCGCCAGGGCTACCACTGGGTACATGTGAAAATCGGCCTTCCCGTCGGAGGTTTCGCTGTATCGGACAATTCTGTTTTTCGATGGCAGGTAAATATTGATACCGGCATCCCAGCATCCCATCCAGATGTTGCCGTCCTGCGTTACTGCGGCCGACATCAGGTAGTCATCTCCGGTATTTCGCAGACCATTTCCCTTGGTGAACTGCTCGGTATTGCGAATTGGTCCGCCCTTTGCCGGGGCATCTTTCTCCCTGAATCTGAATACACCTGCGCCTTGTGTAACACACCATATGAATCCCTCTCCGTCTGGTATGACTGCAGAGATAAAGTCATTTACCGGGGAGTTGTATCCCGAAACGAGCGAATAATGCCTGGCTTGATTCCAGCGGGGTGAACCGTTGGTAAGTGGAATACTGAACAAGCCGCCGCCAAATGCACTCACCCACAGGTTTGAGTTTGTTTTGGAGAGAAAAGAGACCGATTCATCGGCCGACCGGGCTGATCTTCTGAGCGTATGCAGACTGAAATCGGCGAAGTGCGGGTTCAGCTTGCTGGCTCCCCGGTTGGTGCCAATCCAGAGCAGCCCGCTCTTGTCGAAGAGCAGCGAGCGGATATTGCTGGAGCGAAGGCTGCCTTCTCCTGCATCACGGGCATAAAAATGCCTGAAAAGACCCTTTCCCGGCTCGAACAGATTGAGGCCGTTCATGGTAGCAATCCATACAGCACCCTTGACCGGATAATCACCTTCGCATATATCCGTCACAAAGTTGTGACTCAGACCGTTCGGGTCGGAGTCGCGGTGTTCGAAATAACTGATTTTTCCGGGCAGCGGTCGCTGTCCGGCCATGAAACCCGGACCAACATCAAGAAGCTTTAGTCCCTGCTTGGTACCTATCCATAGAAATTGGTCCTGATTCCTGACGGGCTGAATTTTATATGCAAAATTATGATATTCAACAAGTTGAGAGCCGCTGTCTTCGGGATGCAACATGATTTGAATAAAATCAGGGGTGACCTCTTTTCCGAACGGCTGAGCCCTGTAAAGCCCGTGAGATCCTGCGACCCAGATACATCCGTCGGATGTTTGGCAGATGGAATACAGGTATTTGTTCTCGGATGGGGGAGGGGTAATACCTTTAAGTGGTATTTCAAGCAGATCACTGTTACCAGGCTGATACATGAACAGGCCCTCCTCCGAGCCAATCCACAGGCGACCTTCCCGGTCCCTGAATACGGAAGTGATATTTTGGGTGTTAACCGGGGTTTTACACTTGAGTGCTTGTGAAGCGGGTATAAAAATTTCTTTATCTCTGTCATAGGCATACAACCCTGTATTGCGGGTTCCCGCCCACAGGGTTCCGTCCGGTTCTTCAAAAAGGCAGGTAATCTTGCTGCTCTTCAATCCGGCATCGTAGCCGAATTGTCTGAAATCATAGGCATCATAACGCCAAAGACCCGACCAGGTGCCAAACCAGAGATATCCCTGCCGGTCCTGGAGCATGGCATTCACCGAACTCTGTGCAATGTCGCTCTTGTCTGGAAGACTTTCAAACAGAACATCCTCCTGACCATTCAACAGGTTGGTCAGAAGGAACAAAAACAGGGCTGTGACAATTGGTTTTGGCGTCATCAACTTTTTACTTCCAGTGCAACTGATGCGCGCTGCCGCCCGTTAAATACCTGAACCCAGTAGATTCCTGTTTTCATGGTTGCCGGCAGCGCAATTGTTAGCTTGTTGGGTCCGGCGGGTAATTCATTCAGAGCCCTCTCCATGACGGGAACACCGGCTGCATCGCAAATCTGGAGGACTGGTTGGCCTTTTTCAGCAAGAATGAAGTCAAGCACGACGTTACTGCCACTTGCGGCCGGGTTCGGGAAAACCTGCATGGGCATGCTGGTCACCGGATTTTCCGTGGAAAGAGGCTGGTCATCCAGCAGAAACGCCCGGTCCCAGGTAAATGGTGGCACGGCAAGCTCGAGTTGCCCGCTGCTCACCAATACTGGATCGGTGTCGAGGAGTGCACCGGTCAGGCAATCGAACCATTTGGCATAATATTGTCCGTCGCTCAGATTACCGGTTTTAATGATGACGTTGTCGAGCTGGTCTGGCAAACCGGAGGCATTTACATAACTGTGATTGTAATTGGTATTCATTATCCATCCAGCCAGGGTTTTTTGATCGTCGCTCACAAGTACATAAGCGGCGGCCACCGATCCAATACCAGATACTGCATACGAAGCGATTTTCATCCAGTCTGTGCCGGTATTGTCCACCATGATTGTGTGTTGGCCCTGCGGAAGATTCACGGTGTAAGTCTGGTTGATGGCGGGTGTGAGACTCAGCGCCTGAACACCGTTGAGCCTGACTGTCAATTTCGGACTGGTGCCGAACTGATTGCCGGTTTTAATTTCAAACTGTCCGGCCTGAGGCATATTGACTATGAAGACAGGAGGACGGCGGTATTGGGTATTCCATACGGAGCCATACAGGTACTGACCCAGCTTGAAAGCGGCCGGGTTAACGGTACCATTTTCCTGAATTTGGATCAGTGTATCGCCCAGTCCACCCCAGTCCATATTGGTATTGAGTTTCAGAGAGCCAACCGGTCCGCTCACTTCCGCGTTGGCGGGTTTCATCCTTTTTCCGGCGAAACTGATCTGGCTGCTAACCGTTGATATACCCAGAAAGCGATTGTACAGGTTGGATGGCTCAATGTAGTTGTCCCACCACCAGGTCATGCCCGATCCCATACTGCCCCCGAAAAGGGGCCCCCACAGGTTGTTATGTATATGAATTCCCGAGGGGTCAATGGCAGAAAGACCGGCTCCGGAGGTACTCAGTCCAAATTCACCGATCAGGGCAGGCTTGTCGTACTGCTGAATATGATCGCGCACTCCCGTGCTCAGAACGGACTCGAGATTGGGACTGTCCAGATAGTAGTGCCGCTGAGAGTAATCCATATCCGGATTATTCCACACAGCGGGGTCTTCACTTTGCGGATTGCCATAACTGGTACTCACCGGACGCTGAACCGGATCATACTGTTTGATAAAAGCCGCCATTTCAGCATGCCAGTCGGCAATTACAGGTTTGTTTTGATCGTAATTATCGGTCCAGTTCACCTCGTTGAACAGTTCCCAGGTCATGATGCTTCGCTGATAGCCCCATCTGGCCAGTGCGTACCGCAGGCGGTTTTTATGCAGCGCTTTTGCCTGTGTGTTGGTGAAGAAGTCGCGTGTGCCTGAGCAGGGACCACCATTGGCAGCATTATACGGATTGTCGGACCAGTTGGGGTTTACCTGAGATGATACCTGACCGTGGTGATTGAGACACAGCATCACATACACTCCTTTTTCTGCACAGTGCTCAAATACCCAGTCGAGGTAGAATGCACTGCTTTGTTTGTACCTCTTCAGGCCGGAGAAACCGCTCACATTTTGTTTCCACTCGAGGCCCATACCCCAGTGGCACAGCCACAGACGGATGAAATTACCTCCGTTTGCACTTAGTTTTCCCAGCCATTTCTTGTAGTCAACGTACGGATTGCTGTTTTGCCAGGCCATATTTTCACCTACGGGGATGTACTGTTCTCCATTTGAAAAAACGAGGTGGTTACCCTGGGTTGCACTGACAAATCCCCTGTTATTTGTAGAAATGAGGGGTGTACACTGGAACTGCAGTGTCTGGAAAGAATTTGTTCCGGCGCCATTCACACACCGTACGGTATAGTTCCACGTCCCTGTTTGTACAGGTGAGAACCTGATTCTGAAACCTTTTGCAGGCAATGGGCTCAGCGCTCCGGTATTAGTGTTGGTAATGGTAAAATCTTCCATATAAAAACCGTCCACTGTTCGGGAGGTTCCGTCGGGAGCTGTAAAAACAGCTTCAGTCCGAAGCTCATCGTAATCATAGGGATTGGCAGGATTGGCGCTGAGTTCAATCATCACCTCGAACTTGCCGTATTGTTCCACTGAGACGGCAAGTGGAGTGACTGACACAATAACAGGGTTTTGTGCGGTGGCAAATCCTGAAATCAGGATGAGACAGGCTAAAAGACAGCTTGGGTTCATTTTCATGGTGTGAAAGTAAGATCATGTTCAGGATTTTCTGCCGGTCACAAAAATAAACCTGGCGAAAAAATCCTGAAATTGCCTGGGAGCTTGTTCAGGATTCTCTGCCGGTTTTGACTCGGCGAGAGAATCCTGAACAAGTACTAAAAGAGGTTGCGACCATTGCGGCTGCAACCTCGCTTTAAATTGAATCGTATGAAAATAATTTCTAACACCATCCAGATTTCGCTTTATCCCGGATTACTGGCGGGTTCTGCCGCCGGAAACCGGTTTGGCGTCGGGTGGTTTTTTGTAAAAGTTCCAGAGATCACCTTCAAACAGCGTCGTATCGTGCCGGTAAAACTCCTGAAAATCGGGGGTGCTGGTATGTCCGGCATACGGAACATAATGATGTTTGGTGTTGGCATTGCGCCATGCGCATGCGTAAGCGACGGTATTTTTGCCGGCGGCATGCAAGTGGGGTAACAGTACTCGCGTCCACCAGTCAGGTTGCGGTATGCCTTCGAAGCCAAATTCGGTCAGAGCCGGAATTTTTCGTCTTTTTTGTGCTGACTCAATCAGTATTTCCTGGCATTTTACATAATGATCCCAGGTTTCCTGCTTGTTGTCGTACGCATAGAAGTCAATACCGAGTACGTCTGCCCATTCATCTCCGGGATAGAATTCGAGCATTTCCTCTTCTGAATGGTAGTTGTAGGAAGTACTGAAAGCATAAATGAGGTGATGAAGGTGTTTTTCATCGCGGAGATAAGCGACCGTAAACTTCCAGAGTGACTTGAATTCTTCCGGTGTGGTGTGGCCTTTGCCCCACCAGAACCAGCTTCCTGTGTGTTCGTGGAAGGGTCTGAAGATTACCGGGATATAATCTCTTTGGAATAAACTTCCTGTTTTGAGGCTACTGACAAAATTTGCAAAACGGTCCAGATCAGCCTTGTAACGCTCATGATGAGCTCCTCCCGGCAAGATATCCCTGATAGCTGCGGTAGTATCCCATGCTGATCCTCCTGTATGGTAGTTGGACATATGCCAGCTCAGCGTAATAATTCCACCCCGTTTATAGCCTTCCCTGATCCATTTTTTCATTTTTCCGAAATGAACCGAGTCGAGGTTGTGGGTAGCATCTTTTTCCAGGTTGCCAAGTTCCCATCCATAAACGGCGGGGTAATCGCCGCAGGCATATTTCACATCTGATCCGCCCTGCATCTCCCGCCACCCCACGCCATAGGCAAGGTCGTCCTGGTGGCCAAAAAGAATCTGCTGCTGCGACGACACCCGAAGCATGTTGGCGTACAGTGCCCGGGTTTGTGCAGTTGCAGCGGGGTCAACCATTTTGTCCTGTGCACTCGAAGACAGCGCGGGGAGCAGGAGTATTATTTGTAATATTCTGACGAGCATAATTGGTCTGATTGCCCGGATCGGGGGATTGAGCCCCCGATCCGGTACAAGCTATTAGAAAAGTGGTCCGTCGGAGATGATGATATCGTCCACACTCAGCTCATAATCTTCGAGGTTAGCGCCGCCGACATTACCTGTTGTGAACCCAATTTTAATATAGTCGAGGGCTCCGCTCCAGTCAATTTCGGTGCCCGAGCCGCCCCAGTTGCCCCAGCCGGCCTTCTTGAGATCAATGGAAACCAGTTGCCATGCTCCGTTCGTCTGGAAGTAGTAGTCGGGTGCGGTTTGTCCGATGCCCCATTTGGTGCCGTTCTGGTTGGTTTCAACCTGGAAATACCCTTTTTTGGTGCCTGTATTAACCCAGACATTGAGGAACGGACATTCGATCTGGCTCATGTCAAGTGGTCCTGCTCCCTCGATGGCCCCAGTCCAGTCCCAGTTGCCCACAGCCTGTTTCTGTACAGTGTAGTACTTGTCGCCCATCGCAGTGCCGGTACCTGTTGACTGGTTGAACCCTGTTACGGCACCAGTATTGGATTGAAAATCGGCTATACCGTTTTCGAAGGTGAAAAGCGTGTTTACCGGTTTGAACGGCCCGTCGGTAATCATTACCTGATCAATATTGAGCTCAAAAGGATCGGCGCCATTGCCCTGTTTCAGGAAAAATTCAACGAAGTCCAGGGTTCCGTTTCCGGAAAACTCGGGTTTGCCCGTTCCCCACCAGTCTTCCCAGGGGAATGCCGCCAAATCAATAGAGCGCCACTCCCAGCCGTTCGTCTGGAAAGTGTAATTGTCGTTGGGGTTGCTGCTGGAAGAACCCGTGAAGTGACCACCGCCTTTTTTGCCGTCAAAACCGACGTGCAGCTGGAAGTAACCCTGGCGACCGTTGGTGTTCACCATGAACGTCAGGTGTGGCTTGTGGAAGCCTGACAGGGTCACGCTGTTCATATAGATATTACCGATGTTGGTACCCCACGGATCAGGCACATCGGCAGTTTCAATATGAAGGTATCGGGTGCCGCGCCCAAGCGGACTGTCACTTGAAACGGAGTTCACCGGAATAATGTCCAGTCCGACAAACGGATTTTCGCCCGTTTCAAAATCCAGCAATACAACAGGTGCTACCGGATCGAACTTGGTGGTCGGGTCGTAATCCTCCACGGGAATTGGCCCGCAGCTGCCTGGTTCAACACCGCCCAGTGCTTCAAATCGGAGCGTCACCTCATCCGGGAGCGAGAGGCCTGTGGTAGCTATACTGATTTCAGTGGTAGTGCCAGATGCACCGTCCACCTTGACTTTGGTATCGCCGATATAAACGGCTGTGAGCAGGTCAATATTTTGTCCTTTCAGCTTGAAAGCCTGTGTGCGCTCAATTTTGTCGGGGCAATCGGTCACCAGCGTTTTCGGGTAGGTAATAGTCAGCGGAGCGAGTTCAGCAAATTTTTTGAAAGCCGTTTCAAGCCTTACGCGACCAGAGCTGGCCGTGCGGGGCACCTTGAACACGACTTCGCCAGCCGAGCGGCTGACGATCTGGGCTTCCCTGCTGTTGGATCCAACAATGACCCGCAAGGTTTTATCCAAATTGGCACCCACGATGCGCACCTCTGCGCCGACTTCCGCCGTGGATGGCTCGAGGCGGCTGATGGAAGGCTGCGGGAAAAGGAGATCGGTCTGCGCGTAATCGTCGAATGACTCTTTTTCGCACCCCCAGATGCCCGTTATTGCCACGGCCAGTAAAAACAGGCCGGTTTTAATATGCTTTTTCATGTTTTTCATATTGCTGGAATGCTTTTGTGTTTAATAACCGGGATTTTGCTGCACACCCCATGAATCCACTTCATCGCGCGGGATGGGCAGTACAGGCATGGGCGCCTCGCTGATGGTGTGTGACAGACAATTGTTTTTCACTTCCGGCGAGAGAATATCGAGGTACTTGCGCGTACGGATCAGATCCATGTAGCGCAGATTTTCGAGTCCGAGTTCGGCCCTGCGTTCGCGCGCGATGGCGTCGAGCAGCGCCTGGCCGCTTACCGACGAGCCGATTGGTGGCAAGGCATCTGCCAGTTCGCCTGCACCGTATGCGACGTAGGTATCCGGTTCGTTTTCAACCGATCCCTTTGGTTTGGTGCTGTTTCTGGCGCGGTCGCGGATCTGATTGAGCAGTGTTCTCGCTTCAGCCTCCTTACCGGTTTGTGCAGCTGATTCTGCGCGCATGAGCAGGATATCAGCGTAACGGAATTTGCGGTGATTGACCCCGCCCGCCTTGTCGGTGCCCACCGGTTTCGGGATGGCCATTTTGCGATTCATATAGCCGGTTGCATTCTGGGCGGGATTAATGGTCTGCTTCACACCGCGAACGACATCGCCCGCTCCGAATACCGTGCAGGCGCGACGCGGATCCTTCGCTTCAAATGAATTGGCAAATTCCTGCGTGGCAGCGTGGAAACCCCATCCCCACCAGTCGCTGTTATTCTGGAATATATTGGCTGTTGAGCCTGTTTTTTCAGGGCCCCAGCCAATCGTACTCTCCTTGAACTGAATTTCAAAAATGCTCTCAACGCCGTTTTCTCCTTCATCCTCCCAAATCTGGGCGTAATTGGGCATCAGACTGTACTGACCGGAGTTTATCACCGTGCCGCACAGGTCATACACCTCCTGCCAGTTGTGGTTGTTGAGACCCAGACCAATCTGGTACATGATACTTCTGGCCAGGTATGAGTTGGCGGCACCTTTTGTTGCCCTGCCCAGATCATCGGGACCGTAGTTGCCTTTTTCGGGGAGCAGCGCGGCAGCCTCTTTCAGATCGGCATCAATAAAGGCATACGTTTCAGCCAGCGATGCACGGGTAACACGCCTGAATTCGGAAGGAGCCACCGGTTCGCTGAACAGGGGCATCGGACCGAATGTACGGGCGCCATAGAAATATATATAGGCGCGAATAAATCTCGCCTCTCCGGTCAGGCGGGCCTTCAGGTCTTCCGGAATATCTGCGTCCGGCAGATTTTTGAGGACTGTGTTGGTGCGGAACAGGCCAATGAACAAATTGGTCCAGAGTCCGACCGTGGTACGGTTGCTGCCGGCGTCGCTTTTCCAGAGTTCCATTTCAGTGATCTCGTAGAAATCATTCGGGGAGGCACCTTTCTCCGAGTCATCGGAGAGCACATCGGTGAACATAAACTCGTAATTGTGCGGCACGTAACCATTGGCCGAGGGCCCTTCATCCCAGGAAATGGCATCGTACAGAGAATTGACAGCCAGCGTGGCGTTTGTCGGGTTGTTGTAAAAGTTCTGATCCGTTTCCTGTCCGAGCGGTGCCCTGTTCAGAAAATCCTTTTGGCATCCGACGGCTGAAAGCAGCGCTGCAATGAATAAAGGAATGATTTTTTCCATCTTTTTTCTTTGATTGTCGTGAATGTTAGAACTTCATATCGAGGCCGAAGCGCAGCGATTTGGGCATGGGGTAGGTACCTACGTCGAGGCCGTATCCCAGCGGGTTGTAGAAATATTCGCCTACTTCGGGATCCCATCCGGAGTAAGATGTCCTGGTCCAGAGGTTATCAGCGGCGGCATATATCCTCAGATTGCGGACATTGAGTTTTGACGTCAGTTTGTCGGGGAGCGTATAGCCCAGCTGAACATTGCGCAGGCGCAGGTACGAACCATCTTCCACAAAGAGGTCGCTCAGGAGCACGTTGTTTCCGGTACGGGTAGTGGGGCGTGGCAAATTATTGCCCGGAGTTTCCGGCGTCCAGCGGCCATCAACGACACGGGTATCAGAGAATATCGGGCTGAAGCCATTGAATATTTCATTGCCTTGTACTCCATAGAGGAAGAAACGGAAATCAAAGCCTTTATAGCCGAGCATACCGTTCACACCGAAAGTGAAATCGGGGGTTGCAGAGCCCAGGTAAGTGCGATCACCTCCGTCAATTTTTCCATCACCGTTCACGTCAACATATTTGATGTTGCCTGGTCTGGCATCGCCCTGAATCGGGATGCCGCTGCTGTTTACATTGGCATCTATTTCAGCCTGGTCATTGAAGATGCCATCGGTTTTGTAACCATAGAAATAGGCCAGTTCATAGCCGACTTCTGTTCTGGTAGCGTTCCCGCTGACAGCCACACCGCCGGCATCAATGGGCGAACCGCCGCCAATGCTCACAACCTCATTGGTGATTCGTGTGTAGTTTATTCCAAGCTCATAGCGGAGCGGCCGGTCGTAATTGCGGTATGTCAGACTCAACTCGATGCCTTTGTTGCTCATGTCGCCGGCATTGGCACGCGGCGGGTTGGCACCTACGAAACGCGGCACGGGTACCTCCACGATCATATCCTTCGTTTGCTTGTCGAACCAGTCAAACGTAAGCAGTACCCGATCGTTCCACAAACCCGCATCGAAACCAATATTGGTCATCTGGGTGGTTTCCCAGCGAAGTTCCGGGTTGCTCAAACGGTTGGGGATGAATCCCTGTACGGGTGTATTGTTGAATACATAATAATTGTTGCCACCCACGGTTGTTACATAACCATAGTTGGGTGCCGAATTCTGGTTGCCCACCTGCCCCCAGCCGCCGCGGATTTTCAGGGCGCTGATCAGGTCGTTATCCTGCAGGAAAGCTTCTTCGCCAAGGTTCCATCCAAGCGAGAAGGAGGGAAAGATACCCCAGCGGGTAGCGTCCAGAAAGCGGCTGGAGCCATCCCGGCGGAGGGTAGCTGTTACGAGATACCGGTTGTCATAGTTGTAATTCAGACGTCCGAAGTAGGAGAGGAGTGCCTCGTCCGACTGGCCGGAAGTAACCAGGAAGTCAACATTCTTGGCTGAGGATATATACTGGAGATCTTCTTCAGCCGGGACATCGAATGCCTGTATGGTAGCACCCCGGAAGCGGTTTTCCTGAGCTTCCTGACCCAGCATGGCGGTGAACTGATGTTTGCCGAGTTGTTTGTTCCAGGTCAGATAGTTTGTCCACATCCAGCCGATGTTCTGTCCGCGGTATTCCTGCAGCAGACTCACGTCTCGCTGTTCTTCCGGCTCGATGAAAAACTCAGGATAGTACGACTTGTTGAAACCGTTTTTAAAGTTGACCCCCACCTGCGTTCTGAATCGCAGACTTTTGGTAAGGTCGGCTTCTGCGTATATATTGGTAACGATATTGTGATTGGTCTGGTTCAGATTTTTCGTTTCTTCCAGAATCCTGCCTACGTTTCCGGCCCCGGAGATATCTGCGCGCACCCAGTTTCCTGCCACAGGGTCCCAAGCCTGGGTAATAGGATCTATCTTGAGCAATTCGGGCAGAACGGCACCGTAATAATTAACATCAAAGAACTGTCCGCCGTCATAAGCATACGCTGCATTGAAGCCTGCCCGGAGCCATTTGGTGAGCGTCAGGTCATTGCCCAGTCGGAGGAAGTACTTGGTCAGATCAGTATTTCGAACCGTTCCTTCCTGTTTGAAATAGCCTCCGCTCACATTGAAACGGTTTCCATTTGATCCCCCGTTTACAGAGAGGGTATAGTTTTGAATCATACCTGTCCTGAAAGCAATGTCCTGCCAGTCGGTACCGCGATAGTTGCCATCGGCGGCGTATTTGAGGCGGGTGTATATCGGGCCTTCTGTATCAATTGAAATACCGTCAAGCTCGTACGCGAGTAACCTGTCTTTTGCATACTGTGTGGCAGATTTGAAGTCCAGTTCGCGCCAAACCTGCTGGGTACCGGCATACGTGGAGAATTCAAACTGTGTTTTGCCCTCCTTACCGCGTTTGGTGGTGATGATAACCACGCCATTAGCACCTCTGGAGCCGTAGATAGCTGTAGCAGAGGCATCCTTGAGTACCTCCATACTTTCGATGTCGCCGGGATTGATAAAAGAAATGTCACCTGTCTGGAACCCGTCAACCACATAGAGTGGCTCGGAGTTGTTGATGGTACCCACGCCTCGTATGCGTATGCGCGAGCCAGCGCCCGGTCGGCCGCTTTGAGAGGTAATTTCCACACCCGAACTGCGACCCTGCAGCGCCTGCAGTATGTCAACTGTGCCCTGTCGGGTGAGTTCTTCGCCTTTCACAGAGGCAACTGCACCGGTCAGGTCGCTTTTTTTCTGAACTCCGTAACCCACTACTACCAACTCATCGAGAATATCGTTGTTGGCTTCCATTACAATTGTTATGCGGGTTTCAGTACCCACGGAGACTTGTCTGGTTGAAAAACCTGTGTACGACACGGATATGATGTCGCCTTTTCCAGCTTTCAGACTGAATGTACCATTGATATCAGTAGCTGCTCCGATACCGGTTTGACTCAGGTTTTTCACCGAAGCGCCGACAAGCGGCTCTCCTCCGGAATCGGTAACCACACCCGTAACCGACTGTGCACCAGCCACTGCAAAGACCAGCATCAGGCAACAAGCGCCGAGCCAACCCCGAAGTTTTGGAAAATAATTTTGTGATTTCATAAAGATGAGTTTGATTTAAAAGTGGAAAATTGCAGTTGCAAAATCTTGTGCAAGGTTTTAAAACAGCGCCCGTCCCTGTGATGGAGATTCAGGACAAAATAGGGGGTGTATTGTGTCAACTGATTAACTAACAGCCATGAGAGGTCTTTTTTCGCTTGTTTTTTCTTTAACTTTGGTGTCCGGACTGACAGCGCAGGGATACAGTTCAGTTCATTTTGAATACA
>CAIYFY010000212.1 GCA_903925535.1 uncultured Bacteroidota bacterium
CACAAAGTCCGGGTGCTTCGACGGATCAAATTTTCCCATCAGATAATCTTTGTCCAGGGCGGGTTTTGCCGGTTTGACGGGAAGCTCGTCATCAACGACCGGTCCCGGAGTTTTTTCTGATACCGCTCTTGTCGCTTGTTTTTTCCCGGAATCAACTTTTATTTTGGGAGCCGGACTTTCTTCCGAACATGAATAATAAAGAGTCAAGAAACCAAGTAGTAATAGTATATTATTGATTTTCAGCATCTTCAAGCTTTTTTTTCAGGGTTTCCAGGGTGAAGGTTCCCGCTTCTGACCAAAGTTGACGACCATTCCTGTACACCATGAAGGTAGGTACCCCCATGACTTTCATTTTTACTGCCAGGTCTGTGTGCTGATCAACATCTATTTCAACAATGGTAACCCGGTCGCCAAATCTGGTTCCGAGTTCCGAGAGCACGGGGGCCATTGCCCTGCATGGCCCGCACCAGGTAGCGAAAAAATCCACCAGTACCGGCTTGTCCGACTGGATAACCTCCTCAAATGTTCCTTCCGTGTATGTCATCCGGTTAAAGTTTTGTCAAATCCGTTGGTTTCTTGTTTCAGACCGTTCAATTCGGCCACTTTTGCACTAAATCTGAATTTTGGCAAAATTACTTGTTCAATGAAAATATCGCGTACTATTCTGGTATTATGTCTCCTTTCGGGCTTGCAACAGGCAAACGCCCAGGCGCAGGAGCATGAGGTGAAAGAAGTGGTTAACCGCTTTTTTGAGGGTATGAACAGAGGTGATACGGTATTGCTGAAGAGCACCTGTATGAGCAGTATGATCCTGCAAACGTGCAAAACAGACAGCACAGGCGCTGTGAAATCTGTGAAGACCGACAGTTTTTCCGAGTTTGTGTCGCTTATCGGCGCTCCCAGAAAGAACGAAATCGAGGAGCGGATTACCTTCGGAAAGGTGCTGGTGGAGGAGTCGCTCGCCAGTGTCTGGGCACCCTACACCTTTTATTTGAACGGTGATGTATCGCACTCAGGTACCAACTCCTTTCAGCTGGTTCGCACCGGCGAAGGCTGGAAGATCCAGTATATCATTGATACAAGGCGCAAATAAACTACCAGGTATCCAGACTGACCGGGTGCTGTATGGTGCCTCCTGACACACTGAAACTGGCTTCTGACCAATAAGGCGGGCGGAAGCGGGGCCTCGCGTTGTTGGAAAAACCGTAAGGCTCCGACGGGATACCCACCAGATTGGTGTCCAGTTTTCCGTTACCGTTCACATCGTGAAAGCAACTGACGGCGTATTTGCCCGGTGGCAGCGCAAAAGTCATCTCCAGATTTCCGGCCTGTTTAACCGGAACAATCTGTTTGGCATATACCCTGTCGGTATTCAGAAAATCAGACTCGGTGGCATAGACTGCCACATAGAGTTGCCCTTTGGCCTCTTTCAGGTTGGAAAAAGAAATCTTCAGCTCGGCCTGTGCAGGCTGCATCATCAGGAGCGGGAACAGAATCGCAGTTATCAGCATGCCAGACTCAACGCTGTAAAGGCGTGTTTGTTCACACCGTATGCTATATCGGGAGTGCCGAGTACCGCTCAATGAATGCCTTCAGCTCGTCCACCATGTCCGGTGATCCCAGCGCAACCGTTGACCGCTGATGCAGTTCTTCTGGAGTAATGTCCAGAATACGTTTCAGGCTGGTATTGATAGCCTTGCCCCCGGCCTGTTCAATAATCATGGCCAGCGGATTACATTCATACAGCAGCCGGAGTTTGCCTCCCGGGTACTTCCTGGTGCTGGGATACAGAAAAATGCCTCCGTGTATCAGAATACGGTGAATATCACTCACCATACTGCCTATATATCGAAGCCCATAGTTCTGATCGGAGCAGTGATCTATATACCGGCGCATTTCGAGGTCAAACTTGGAGTAGTAGCCCTGATTGACGGAATAGTTCCGGCCATTGTCCGGAATTCTCATATTCCGGTGGCTCAGGCAGAATTCTCCGATGCTCGGGTCGAGGGTAAAGCCGTTTACCCCGCGTCCGGTGGTGTAAACGAGAATGGTGGAGGTGCCGTAGAGTACATAGCCCGCCGCTACCTGTCTTTTGCCGGGCTGAAGGAAATCCTCCCGGGAGGGTGGACCGGACGGGTCGCTGATTCGTCTGTAAATAGCAAAGATGGTACCTACCGATACGTTGACATCAATATTGGATGAGCCGTCGAGCGGGTCGAACAGAACGACATAGTGATTGGGTTTGTATCCAACTCCCGGTACCGGTATGATATCGTCATTTTCCTCGGAGGCAACAGCGCAACATTCACCGGAGTTTTGCAAACATTCAATAAGCCGCTCGTTGGCATAAACATCGAGTTTCTGCTGTACATCGCCGCTCTGGTTCTCAGTGCCGCTGGAAACGCCGAGAATGTTAACCAGGCCAGCCTTGTTTACTTCCCGGTTGATAATCTTGGCAGCAACGCCTATGTCGCGGAGCAGCCCGGTGAGCTCTCCTGTGGCGTACTCAAAATCTTTTTCGGAGCGGATGATAAACTCGTCGAGGGTGACAATTCTGTTGTCGG
>CAIYFY010000213.1 GCA_903925535.1 uncultured Bacteroidota bacterium
AGGCATTCTGGGCTTCATCAAGGATAATATAGGCGTTGTCGAGCGTGCGCCCGCGCATGAACGCGAGGGGGGCAATCTCTATGACCCGGTTTTCCATGAAAAAGTTGAGCTTGTCCATGGGCAGCATATCATCCAGCGCATCATAGAGCGGCCTCAGATACGGATCCACCTTTTCTTTCAGGTCGCCGGGCAGGAAGCCGAGGTTTTCGCCGGCTTCCACGGCCGGGCGCGTCAGCACGATTTTTTTGACCAGCTTGTTTTTCAGGGCGCGCACGGCGATGGCCACCGCCGTGTAGGTTTTACCCGTTCCGGCTGGCCCCAGTGCAAAAACGATGTCGTTGTTCTCGCAGATGTCCACCAGTCGTTTCTGGTTGCGCGTTTTGGCCTTGATTACCCGTCCTTCGCGACCATGCAGGATGATATTGCCGGCAGAGCCGTCTCCTTCCACCGGAATACGCACATCAAACGGATTGGCGCCGCCGAGCAGATCTTCCACCGTTTGTACAGGGAGTTCGCGATGTTCGCGCAGGTAGCGCACCATCATTTCAAATTTGCTTTTGGCGCCCTGGGAGTCTTTCTTTTCGCCTGCAAGTTTCAGGTTGTTTCCCCGGGATGTCATCGTTACATCGGGGTAAGCCTTCCTCAGAAGGTTCAGTTTCACGTTGTTTTCTCCGTACAGCTCAACCAGGTCAACGCCTTCGATAGTGAGAATGATTTCGCTCAAATTGCTTTTCTCGTGTTTATGCAGCGGGATGTACCGGAACACAGGTCCGGGTATCCATGCCATTGTGATTGTTATTTCTCCACAAAATTACAGGAATGGAGGGGGAATATCACAAACCGAAAAATATTAATTTTGGTTCCGGTTTTCTGTACATTTGTAAAAAATACTGCCATGACGGGCGTACTCCTATTCTTTCAATACAAAACAGAGTTGCTGTTTGTCCTGAAATGCCTTGTTCTGCTCTACACGGCAGTGCTGTTCCTCCAGTCGGGCCTCGACAAGGTGACCGACCGGGCGGGAAATGTATCCTACATCAGCAGTTTTTTCGAGAAAACATTCCTCCGTCCGGCGGCGCCGCTCCTGCTCACAGTAGTGACACTGCTGGAGCTCGCATCGGGTATCTGCGCAGCTGTCGGGCTCGTCCTGATGGTTGCCGGTCAGGGAGAGTCGCTCGCCCGGACAGGTATCATACTCGGTGCCGTCAATATCCTGTGCCTCTTCACGGGTATGCGCATCGCGCGCGATTACGCGGGAGCGGCATCCATCACCGCCTATTTCGTCTTTTTGATGGTGGGGATGCTGGTATTTGCTTGAAATACATGAAAAAAGCATAGTAATATGAAGCTTCTCCTCGCCCTCTCCGCCACACTCCTCTCGCTGTCGCTCCGAGCCCAGCAGACACCCCCGCTGAACCCGCCGGCCGACACCGCACCCAATCATATCTATATGGTCGCCGAGGTGGACAAGGCACCCGCGTTCCCGGGCGGCGAAACCGCGCAAAACCAGTTCATGGTAAAAAATATCAAATACCCCGCAGAAGCCCGCAACAGGGGGATTCAGGGTATGGTAATTATCAGTTTTATTGTCGAAAAAGACGGCAAGATCACAAATATCACGGTCCTGCGCGAACCGGGAGCCGGAACAGGCGATGAAGCCCGCCGCCTCGTGTCGGCCATGCCCAACTGGGAGCCCGGCCTCAAAAACGGACAGCCGGCAAGGGTCAGAATGCAGCTGCCGGTCTCTTTCCGGTTTAACCGGTAAACTGCCCGGACCGTCAATCAGACTATCCGGGCAGTAAAGGGTGTCTATTTCCGGCTCACCACCACCCGCTGCACGATTTTCCGCGCTCCCTGGCTGTCTATTGCCTGCAATACATATACTCCGGCAGGCAATCCCGCCACATCAAGTACCAGATCATCGAGCCGCATCCCGTCAACAGTCCGCGTCAGGGCTGCTCTGCCGGTAATATCAGTCATGCGGATTACACCGTTGAATAGCTGTCCCTCGCCCGTCCGGAAAAACAGTTGCGCTCCGGCAGGATTCGGATATACTACAGCGGCATCCCGGATTTCTTCCTCCGGATTTTCCGTACCTACAACCTGCTCCAGACTGACTGAATATACGCCGCGGCCGTGTGTGCCCGCATACAGGCGACG
>CAIYFY010000214.1 GCA_903925535.1 uncultured Bacteroidota bacterium
ATGCCGGCGCCCGTTATTTTTTCAGGCTAAATAAATCCGGACTATGAAACACTTTCTTCTCTCTGTACTCCTTTCGTACCTGTCTCTGGCCACTTTCGCCCAGACAAAAGTATCCTCCTCTACCTACGGAGCCATCGAGGCGCGCAGCATCGGACCGGCCGTCATGGGCGGCCGTATCACGGCTATCGAAGGGGTGAACAAAACACCCAAAATTCTCTATGTGGGCACTGCCGGCGGCGGTGTATGGAAATCAACCACGGCCGGCTTCACTTTCGAACCGGTTTTTGAAAAATACCCCCAGAGTATCGGCGCTGTTGCCATTGATCAGAACAAGCCGGAAACGGTGTGGGTCGGCACCGGCGAATCCAACATGCGCAACAGTGTATCGGTTGGTATGGGTATGTACAAATCCACCGACGGCGGCAAAAACTGGAACCGCATCGGACTGGAAAACTCGGAGCATATCTCCAAAATCGTTCTGAACCCCAACGATGGCAATGTGGCCTATGTAGCCGTTCCCGGCAAACTGTGGAGCGACAGTCCCGACCGCGGCTTGTATAAAACCACCGACGGCGGCAAAACATGGGAAAAAATTCTCTACACCGATGAAAAGACCGGTTGCGCCGACATTATCATGGACCCGCGCAATCCGGATGTGCTGCTTGCCTCTATGTGGCAGTTCCGGCGCACGCCCTACTCTTTTACGTCCGGCGGACCCGGCAGTGCGCTCTATAAAAGTACCGACGGCGGCAAAAACTGGCGAAAGATTACCAACGGTCTGCCCGAAGGCACTTTCGGACGTATCGCACTCGCACTCGCGCCAGGCGCACCCGACAATATGCTCGCCATCGTCGAAAGCGAAAAAACAAGTCTCCTGATATCTTCCGACGCCGGAGAATCGTGGAAATACCAGAGCGCCAACCCAAATGTGACGGCCCGACCGTTCTATTTCAGCACGCTGGTGGTTGACCCCAAAGACCCCAAACGGGTGTACCGCCCGGCTTTCTCGCTGTCCATCAGCACCGACGGCGGTTACTCGTTCAGCGAGGCCTCCAATGCCGGCGGCTGGGTACACTCCGATCACCACGCGCTGTGGATCAACCCCAATGCCACCAATCACCTGTACCTGGGTACTGACGGCGGTGTTTATATGAGCCTCGATCAGGGAGTTACCTGGACGCACCTCAATACGCTGCCGGTATCGCAGTTCTATCACGTTCAGGCAGATGAACAATCGCCCTATTACGTCTATGGCGGTCTGCAGGACAACGGATCCTGGAAGGGGCCCTCCCAAAGCACGGGCGGCATAGAAAACAAAGACTGGGAAAGTGTGGGCGGCGGCGACGGTTTCTGGGTACAGCCCGACGCGCTCGACCCGAATTTCGTTTTCAGCGAAAGTCAGGGCGGTGAAATTACCTGCACCAATATCAAAACCAACCAGTCGCAGTTCATACAGCCCCAGCCCCTGCAGGAAGGCGAAAAATACCGCTGGAACTGGAACACCCCCATCGTCAGGGGTATCAAAAATCCGGGTACCATTTATATGGGCGCCCAGTATCTGTTTAAAACAAGCGACCGCGGCCGCAGCTGGCAGCGTATATCGCCCGACCTGACTACCAATAACGCCGAAAAACAAAAGCAGGCTCAGAGCGGCGGCGTAACGGTGGATAATACCTCCGCTGAAAACCACTGTACGATTTTCAGCATTGGCCCCTCTCCGCTGGACGAAAACCTCATCTACGTGGGTACCGACGACGGAAACCTGCAGGTTACCCGCGATGGCGGCAAAAACTGGGAACTCCTTTCCGGAAATATCCCCGGTATTCCGGCCGGCACCTGGGTAAGCCGCGTTACTCCCGGCCGCTTCAACCGCAATGTGGTGTACGCCACCTTCGACAATCACGCCTACGGCGATATGAAAACGTACGCCGCCAGATCGGAAGACGGCGGCAAGACCTGGACGGTTATCAGCAATGATGCGAACCTGCAAGGGTTTGCCCACGTAATCATAGAGGACCTGGTGAATCCGGACCTGCTCTTTCTGGGAACGGAAATGGGCCTGTACCTCAGCCACGACGCCGGCAAATCCTGGGTGTTGTACAAATCCAAAATGCCTGAACAGGTGGCCGTCCGCGACCTCGTGATTCAACCGAAAACCAATGATCTGGTCGTCGCCACGCACGGTCGCGGTATCTTTATCATTGATGATATATCTCCGTTGCGGCAACTCTCCGCCGATTTGCTGCAAAAGGATATCGCCATGCTGCCCACGCGGCCAACGGCAGTCACCAGCGGCCACTACGGACAGGGATTCCCCAACACCGACTCCTATGCGGGCCCCAATGCCAGCGAACAGGCAGTGATTCAGTACTACCTCAAGGACCGCATGAGCACCGGCGATGTAACTGTTGATATCCTCGACGCGTCAGGGAATAAACTGGTTTCTTTCCCGGGAACAAAAAGGAAGGGTATCAATGTCGTGCGTTGGGATATGCGCACCGCTCCGCCAAAAATGGCGAAAGGTGTACTCGTCCAGGGTGAAATGGGTGTTTACGCAGGCTTCATGGGCCGCATGGCAACTCCCGGCAACTACAAGGTGCGCATCACCGCCGGAAAAAACGTCGAAGAGGGAACCCTGACGCTGACGCCCGACCCGCTGCAGCCCGATCTCGACTACGCAAAGAAGAGTGAAGCCGCCGACCGGATGTTCCGCATGGTGGAAGATCTCGGATTCCTCGTGGCCCAGCTGGATAATCTGCGCGACAGTGTGAATGCACGCGCAGCGCTGGTAAAGGACAAAAAGCTGAAGGCTAAACTGGAGGCATACAGCGCATCGCTGGAGGAACACCGCAAAACACTCACCGAACATATCGAATCAAAAGGTATCACGGGCGAGCAGCGCCTGCGCGCGCGCATCGGCCGACTGTACGTCTATTCGGTGATGTCCGATGATCTGCCCACGCAGTCCGTGATGGATGGCGCCAACGTCAGAACCGAAGAGCTCCGTCAGGCACGCGCCAAGGCAGACAATATGTTTGCCAAAGAACTGTCGGACCTGAATGCCGGCCTCCGTAAAGAAAAACTGAAGCCTGTGAGCGCAATTGATTACAAGGAATGGGAGCGCCAGACATCCGGCGCTCCGCAGGAAAAACCCGACCGGCCGTTTTTCTTTGAAAGATGAGCTGTAAGTTGATCATTGGTTTTCACCGGAATGCTTGCGATTAACCTGGTTTGATTTAACCGCAGAGGTAACCGCAGAGGTAACCGCAGAGGTAACCGCAGAGTAGCGCAAA
>CAIYFY010000215.1 GCA_903925535.1 uncultured Bacteroidota bacterium
TGACGGACAAACCCGCAGCAATGCCGAACTGTGTGGAGGATAAAGCGTCCGTGTATCCGCTGTAGGTCAGCGTATTGGTACCGGCCGTGGTGTTGGTCTTGGATAGTACCGTCCAGGCACCGGAGGCATATTTATAGAGGCGCTTGTTGGTCAGTGCAACCTGTTCCAGCGAGGCATCCCAGGTGAAAGTGAGGTTGCTGATACCGGAGCCGGTAGTCTGGGAAACCTCCCACATCACCGGCAGCGAAGAACTGCCGAGACCCGTGGGAGCATCCAGCTTCAGGGTAAAGTCCGACACACCGGAAGCGCCGTTGACGATGGTCAGTCCCGCCTTCGCCCCCGATGTTACCGTCGGGGTAGCCACCGACACGGCAGCATCCCGGTCTGTGGCAGGACGGGCATCAAGCGGAAAGGCGGAATAGAAAACAGCACTGCCCGAGGCCGGCACACTGTGCACCTTGTACAGTGCCGTGGCAGCGTCGAGCAGTACAGCGCCATCGCTGAGTGTCAGCGTGGGCGGCAGGATATTTGTCGCATTGTCTTTCACCACAAAACCGTCGGGGGCCTGCAGCGGCTGATTATTTGCTACGTAGAATTTGACGTTACCCAGAAGGGTAATCTGCTGTGAATGTACGAGATTCGAAAAAGCGAAAACCAATACAAGCGCAATTAGCCCCGACAAAAGGCTCTGACGTTTTATATTCATGAGAAACAAGGTGCTTTATAAAAAAACTACAAATGAACCAGGCAAAATGAAAAAAGCGCAAGAAGATGACTTGTCACTACAGAGATTAGGTAGAAAAGTACTCAGGAACTAACAGATTTCAAATTTATCCGAACAGCATCAAATAAACAGTACCAAAATTGAACTTTCTCAGTACCAAAAAATTAATATTATTTTTTTTAATATAAAAAAAATTGGCAATAAATCAACTAAAGTAGCAAATTTATTGCAGCCGGATGGTCACTTCCCAAAAAAATAGTGGTCATCATCCGCCTTTCCAGGCGAATAACGACCACTGATTTTCGTAATGATATTACCCTAAAAAGTCTGGTAAATAGCACCCATCCACCGTCACCGCACCACCGTCACATCACCAACCTCCCGCCACACCCGGCCGTCGAACAACTCGAGCTCGAGGGTCCACATATACACGCCGGGATTCACGCTCTTGCCGCGGAAGGTGCCATCCCAGATGTTGCTCCGGTCGCCGGGGAGTCCGTTGCGGACTTCGTGTATCATATTACCCCAGCGATCATAAACGCGCAGCAGGGTGATGCGCCGAACGGCAGCACCGTAACTGATGTCGAATACGCCGTTGTCTCCACTGCCACTCATGGCATTCGGAACATACACATTCACCACCGGATCCACAGAGATGATTACCTCGTCGGTATCACTGCAACCATTCCTGTCTTTCACCGTCAGGGTGTAGGTGATGTTTCGCACCGGCATGGCCACCGGATCTGTACAGGTCACACAACTCAGGAAGGAGGTGTCGCTCCATATCCACTCCACAGGCGGATAGCCCGTCAGGATTACCGGCACGCCCAGCGAACGCCCCAGCTCGATGGTGGTATCGGCAGGAAGTGTTACGGTAATGAGCGGGGGTTCGGAAACGGTAACCGGCAGTGTGTCGGTACAACCATATATGTCCTGCGCGTATATCACGTACGCGGACGCGGGAAGTGCGCCAAAAATACCTGCAGCCTGAAATGGCCCGTCATCGAGTGCAAAAAGCAGCCCGGGATCTGAACCGCTCACGCCGATGGATCCGTTGCGCTCTCCGAAACAGTTCACCGAGTCGGGACTGGCCGTAAAGGTGTAGGCAGGCCAGCTCGCCACAGTGGCCACGGTGGTTTCAGTACATTGATAGCCATCGGTGACGGTCACCCGGTAAGTGCCCGCAGGCAGGTTCTGTACCAGCGAGTCCGCAGCACCGGGGAGGTTCCACTGATACTGAACCGGAGGCATGGCATTGGGCGAACTCACTGAAACCGCTCCATCCGACTCATCATAACAGGCTGTTTCTGTCTTTGGAGCGAGCTGTATCTCGGGCCTGACGGTCAGCCTGACAACGTGCGTGGAGTCGCAGCCGTTCCGGGCCGTGAAATGCCCGGTATAGTTGCCACTCGCCCCGATCGGGGTGCCAAATATACTGTAGGTGTCGCCGTAACATATCGTGGGGTATTCCTCCACGTAAAAGGTATCGCGGGGTGCAACCCGCACCACCACGGTGGAGTCACAGCCGGTTATTGCCGACAAAAGATAGGTCTTCTCCTCACCTGCCTGCAGGTCAATACCGAGATAATTCAGGGCCGACCCCAGACAAACAGAGGTATCCACCTGTATATTGTAGGTACCCACGGTGGTTCCGATTACATTAATCACCACGGTGGAGTCGCAGCCGTGTATGGTCTGAAGATAAAACGAAACTGTGCTGTCGGGCGGTATCACCACGTTGTTCCATACCACTTCCCTGCCCCAACAGATCACAGTGTCTATCTGGTAATTGAAAGTGTCGTTGACGGTGATAAACGCGGTATCCCTGTTCACACAGCCGTTGGCAAAGCCTGCCTCCAGGGCAATAAAGGTGGAGGCCGACGGTGCAGCATCCACGGTGGCGCAGGTGGCGCAGTTCACCGCTCCGCCCGATGTCCAGAGGTAATAATCAAACCCGCTCTCCTGAAAGGAAACCGTTTCCCCCTGGCACATCGTCTGACTGAGGCCAATCTCTACGACAGTACTGCTATCAATTGTAATGGCAATACTGTCAATATGCTGAATCAGGCAAACGTCGGTGACTGTCACCGAGTAAATTCCGGGGGTAGCAGCTGTGTAGGATGAATTGCCCGAACCATCGGACCACTGCCAGAGCATGAGGTCATTGCCGGCTGCATCAAGCAGGAAGGTTGTATTGTCGCAAATGGCGGTATCCTGCCCGAGTTCAACCGGTGCCGGATTGTAGTAGTAAATGAATTTGTCGAGGTTGTTGTTGAAACGGCACTCGCCGATGCTGGTTACCGGGAAATCCTGATCGGGGGTAAAAGGCGGGGCCAGGCTCCCGTCGTCGTTGAGCATAATCCAGACGGTGTCGTTCACTGCCCTGGGAAACATCAGGGATACAATCTGGCACTCCCCGAGATTTACCTCACGGCCAATCTGCACTGTGCCAACCAGCTGGGCCGCTTCTTCCACCGGATTGCCCATGTAGGCGGCAACGGGTGTCTGCGGCGGCAGAATATTGTCTCCGAGGTTGCATACTTCCACGGTTACCTGCATGGAGTCACCAATACACGCCACACCGAGGAAGGTCATTCCACCGTCGGGAGAGGGGAAGGTCGGGTTGAAGTACTGGTTCATAAAGGTATTCATTACCAGACTGTCGCCAATGATATGGTGGTTCTGCTGGTACTGCGGAATACTGAGGTCGTCGTTGATATTGGTATTGAAATAGGCGTGCTGGTTCCAGACGCTTCTCGATGAAATACCGGGCGTTCCAACGGCCTCGTACGCCACTACTGTACCCTCGGAGAGGTTGCCTGCATTTTTCCCGCACTGTATAACCACTTCTGTCTGTCCATCGGCATCCACATCCAGTATCAGCGGTGCCTCGATGTGGGTGGCGCTGTGGCAGTTGTCCTGCCAGCTCACTGTCCCGGTTGCCCCGTTGATGATGCGCAGGAAATCCTGATCGCGATACACCACATCGGCCGATCCATCGCCGCAGAAATCGAAAATACTGGAGCAGGTGATGGAGGAGGCGTCGTTCACATTGCGCGTCCACATCACCGTGAAGTTGTTGCGCAGGGCATACAGGCGCGGGAAGCTGACAAAACTGATCTCCAGTCTTCCGTCGCCGTTCAGATCGGCAATATTCACCCGAGAGGCGCCCTCCTGCCAGTTATTGAACAGTTGAAACTGCCTCAGGATAGCAGGCGTTTCTATTTCCCAGCAATAAACGGTATTGAAATTATTGGTGGATTTCCGGCCCTGCACCACGGCATCCAGATCGCCGTCGCCGTCAATATCGGCCACGCTGGTGAACCCGTCGGTGAACGGGGCATTGGCTGTCACCACCGGAGTAACAGCTCCCGTGGTCAGGTTGACCGACAGCACCTGATTGCCGGCCACAATCTCCAGTCCGTCGCAATCCGGACAAAAACTGTCGGGCAGGGCATCAATGGCCACCGGAGAGGCGAACGACAATCCGGTAATGACACGCGCGGGATGTTCGCCGGCCGATACGCCCGGCCCTCCCTGGGCAAGCAGCGCACCCGTTTGCCCGTTATAAACCTGGTTTCCGATATTCACCTCGCCCCATCCGTCGTGATCGAAATCGGCAATATTGGGTACCGAGTAGCGGTATCTGGGGTGGTACCCTACCTGAATCGAACTGGTATATTTGAGCGTCCCATCATGCTCATAGCAATAGAGAATACGATCGAAGCCCACAATAACCACCTCACCAAAACCGTCGTGATCGAGGTCGGCAATAGCGGGGGCTGTTCCGCCGGGCCATACGGTAGGTGCGATAACGTGTACCTTGGTGAGGCCGGTAGCGCCGTCAATAATAAACAGGTCGGGGCCTTCAATGGCGGTGGTCACCAGATCGGGAATTCCATCTTTATCCATGTCGCCGGCAACAACCGGGGAGTAAGTACCCGTATTGGCATCACTTTCCCACTGAATGCCGAGCGATATTTGTCCGCAGGGCGGCACATAGTAGCAGTCGGCATTACAGGTAGTGTAATAAAAATCCGCACACTGCCCGGTGCAGGTACAATCTGAGTCAAAACAGTCAATCAGACCATCACCGTCGTCGTCCAGGCCATTTGAACAGTCTTCCACCTGCTGTGAGAAGACAGGCGTTGCAAGTAAAAGAGAAAAAACGACAAATAGCAGTTGAAAAAATCTCGTCATCGGTTTTGATTTAAAGGCAATTTTCGACCATTTCGAGGAAAGGTCACAAAAAGAAAACCAATAGGTCGGGAATGAGCGGATTATTTTTTGCCGGCGATTTTCACCAGTTCATTCAGTTTCCATAACGCATCCATGGGCGTCATGGTATTCAGGTCGAGCGAAAGCAGTTCCTCCTTGATGCGCATGGTGAACTCGTCCACATCAAAAATATGGAGTTGCATCGGCTCGGCGATCGTTTTCACCTTTTTCTTCATGGTTTCCCGGGATACGGGTTCCGGGTTTTCTCCTTCCGAAACTTCCACCGATTTGGCTTCAAGGGTTTTCAGTATCTCGCTGGCACGCTCCACGACGGCCTGCGGCATACCGGCCATGCGGGCTACATGTATGCCAAAGGAGTGGTTGGTACCCCCTTCCACCAGTTTGCGGAGGAATATAACCTTGTGTCCCGACTCACGGGTGCTGACGTGGAAATTGAATATTCTGTCGTGGCGTTCAGCCAGCTCGTTGAGTTCGTGGTAATGCGTGGCAAACAGTGTTTTCGGTCGCGCCCTGCCGTTGTCGTGCAGGTATTCGGCCAGGCTCCACGCGATACTGATACCGTCGTAGGTACTTGTTCCGCGGCCTATTTCATCGAGTAATATCAGCGAGCGGTCGCTGATATTGTTCATGATCAGGGCCGTTTCATTCATTTCCACCATGAATGTACTCTCCCCCCCGCTGATGTTGTCGCTCGCGCCCACGCGGGTGAACACCTTGTCGAGCAGTCCGATATGTGCTTTTGCGGCCGGCACGAAACTGCCCATCTGTGCCATCAGGCTGATAAGGGCCGTTTGCCGCAGCAGGGCCGACTTACCCGCCATGTTCGGACCGGTAATGAGCATGATCTGGACGCCGTCGCGGTCGAGGCACACATCATTGGGGACGTACACATCGCCTACTGGCAACTGTGTTTCAATAACCGGGTGGCGGCCCTCCCGGATATCGAGTATCAGGGATTCGTCGGGTTCCGGACGGCAATAGTGCTGTTTTACGGCCACTCTGGAGAACGAGAGCAGACAGTCGAGGCGGGCAATCAGCTGGGCGTTGAGCTGTACCGGCTGGATATACTGACCGATTTCCTCCACGAGTTCACGGAAGAGGCGCTCCTCCAGCTCCTGGATTTTCTCTTCTGCCCCCAGTATTTTGGCCTCCAGCACCTTCAACTCCTCCGTAATATAGCGCTCGCCGTTGGCGATGGTCTGCTTGCGCGTCCACTCGGGCGGCACCTGATCTTTCCACCTGGAGGTTACTTCGATATAATAGCCGAATACATTATTGAAAGCTACCTTGAGGGATGTAATACCCGTGCGTTCAATCTCCCGCTGCTGAATTTCCAGGAGCAGTTCGCGGCTGTTGCGCACCACGTGGCGCAGCTCGTCGAGTTCTGGATTGCAGCCGTCGGCCATGACGTTACCCTTGCGGATATCGGTCGGCGGATCGGGAGCGATGTCGTGTTCAATGCGGGTGCGCAGGGAAGTGCACGGATTCAGCGTCTCGGCCATGCGCGCGATGACGGCCGTGAGTTCCGCCTGAGAAAGCGCCTGTGCGTGAAGCAGATGCTTCAGCTGCTCGATGGCCAGCAGTGCCCGGCGCAGCTGCATGGCCTCGCGTGGATTGATCTTCCCGACCGATGTTTTGGCCATCAGTCGCTCGAGGTCGCCAATTGCGCGAATTTCCCGCTCCACCTCACGGGCGAACTCCTGATTTTCCACCAGCAGCTGTACCGTATCGAGGCGCTCCCGGATAGCGCTGAGCTGCATCAGGGGCAGCAGCACCCATTTGCGGAGCAGGCGGGCGCCCATGGGCGACACCGTATGGTCGAGCACCTGCAGCAGCGAAACCCCGTTTTCGTGGTTGCTCTGCACCAGTTCCAGGTTGCGGATCGTGAACCGGTCGAGCCAGACATAATTATCCGACTGCAGCCGGCTGAGCGTGGTGATATGCGATACGCGGGTATTTTCGGTGGCGGCGAGATAGTGAAGTGCCGCCCCGGCTGCAATTTGAGCCAGTTCGAGATCTTCCACACCGAAACCCTTGAGGGTAGCCGTCTGGAAATGGTTCAGCAGTTTTTCGCGGGCGAAGTCGGTGGTAAAAATCCAGTCTTCGAGCGTATTGGCATAAAAGCGGTCGCCGTACACCCCGGTAAATTCCCTGAAGCGGCTTTTGGGCAATACAATTTCGGCCGGTTTGAAACTCTGGAGCAGCTTGTCCACAGCAGGCGCGTCGCCTTCCGTGGCAAAGAACTCGCCGGTGGAAATATCGAGGAATGCCAGTCCGTACCGCTCATTTTTGCCGTAGGCTACCGTGGCGAGGTAATTGTTGTTGTTGTGTTCGAGTAGCGAGTCGTCGGTAGTAACCCCGGGTGTAACCACCTCGGTGACAGATCGTCTGACGACCTTTCCCGGCACCGGCTTTTCCATCTGTTCGCAAATGGCCACGCGGTAGCCCGCGCGCACGAGGCGCGGGAGGTACGTTTCAAGTGCGTGAAAGGGGAAGCCGGCCAGTTCGATATCGGAACCGCCGTTGTTGCGGCTGGTGAGCGTGATGCCGAGTGCCTTGCTTGATTTGACGGCATCTTCCCCGAAAGTCTCGTAAAAATCGCCTACCCGGAAGAGCAGCAGCGCGTCGGGGTACCGGGCCTTGGCCTGGAAGTATTGCTGCATCAGCGGTGTCACTGTGCCTTTACCGGAGGAATTGTCCTGTTTTGTCTTCGCCATCAGGGTAAAAAGAAGTGCGCAAATGTAGCAAATGCTGGTTGAAATCTGACATCACCTTCAAAAGTAACCAGCGTCAGCATCGGGGATAATGCGGGTCAGAGCGCGAAGGCCCGGATTGGCTGCACCTTTGCAGCGACAAATGTACCCCGAAGCATTCTCTTTCACCAACACAGATTACGCTATGAAAAATAATCGTTTTTCCCCGGTTCTTGCGCTGGCAGTATTTGCCGCTTCTTTCATCTTCTTCACAGGTTGTCAGGTTGACCCGGTTCAGATTGGTCAGCTGGGCGTTGGCAAGCAGATCGCCGACGATCGCGGCCCGGTGATTCCAACTCCGGCCTGCGAGTGCCTCAACAGCCGCTATGCCTCCGAGGTGCTGTCTGCAGAAGAGACGGCAGCCCTGCTGTTTGCCCGCGAAGAGGCCAAGATGGCACGCGATATATCCCTGTTGCTGAGTGAGCGCTGGGGAACACAGATATTCAGGAATCTCTATGCTGCCGAACAGAGCAATTTCGAGATGCTGGGCTGTCTGACAGACAAGTACCGGTTGCATGATCCGGCATTTGCCACGCCGGGTGTTTTCAGCAATGAGATACTGCAATCCATGTACAACAATCTCGCCGGGCAGGGACTGAACAGCCACAGCGACGCACTTCGCGTGAGTGCACTGGTGCAGGAGTTTGGTCTTTACGATCTCACCAACCGCGGCAAGCAGGCCGACAATGCGGATATCCGGGTGGTTTTTGGCAGTATTATGCTCGACACCAGGAATAATCTGCGCGATATGTCAACAGTGATGAGCGGTGCCGGAATAAGCTATGTGACCTCTTACATTAATGCAGGACTTTACCAAAGCATCGTGAATTCCGGTCATGAGGTGAATCCCGGTGTTTGTCCGGGTAACTGATCTGGTACCGAACGAATGACAAAAGCGGGTTCCGGTTTTCCGGGATCCGTTTTTTTTGTATATTTGCACTAAGTCTTGGAATGAAAATGGAAAATTTAAAAAATATACTGCCTGAAAAAATAAAGGAGTATGTAAAAGAGATAGATCCTCACTCGGAGGTAATTCTCTTCGGGTCGAGAGCACGTGGTGATGCCCGTACAGATTCCGACTGGGATATACTAATCCTGACCGACGGAGCGGCTACGCTAAAAACGGAACAGGTATTTCGTCACAAACTTTTCGATCTTGAACTCAAGTACGGTCAGGCAATATCTACTTTTGTATATTCAAAATCAGAGTGGTATAGTCACGGCCGCACAACCCCACTTTTACTAAATATTAAAAAAGAAGGTATCCGGATATGACTGATACGGACAGGAAAGCATATGCTCTATATCGGCTACAGAAGTCAGAAGAAGCATTAAGGGCAGCAGAACTGCTTATAGCCAATAATCAGTGGAATGCCTCCGTTAACCGCTTGTATTACGCTGCTTATTATGCAGTATCTGCACTGCTGGTGCTGTACAAAATTGAAACAAAGACACATTCCGGAGTAAAAACACAGTTTTTGCTTAACTTTGTTAAAACAGGTGTAATTAGCGTTCAAGAAGGCAAGCTCTATAATGATCTCTTTGACTGGCGTCAGAAAGGTGACTACGGCGATTTATTTGATTTTAACGGGGAAGATGTAACACCGCTTCTCAATCCGAAAAAGACCTGATTAATGAGTTGAAGAAGTTAGCTCTCTCTTCAGAAAAAATATAGGTACAAGCATGCTTGAAAAAATCGGCCTGCCAATCAAGAGAAAACAGCTTTCGAGCGTACACATCCCCCGACTAACTGCATCTTCCTCATATCTTCGGTATGAAGACCTCTGACCCAAACAGATTTTCATATAGCACAAACCAGTACAGGAGGCTCTTCGAGATTCTAAAACTGCACTGATACAGCAGCACCAGCAAGCGTGGGAACACAGCGGCCTGAGTTAGCAGGCCTGGCGTGGCTCCACTGGGGCATCCAAAATACCTTTTTTTGCTGATCCATCCTGCTCTGAATGGTTTTGTACGATACGAACACATTTTGTTTAACCGCAGAGTTGCGCAGAGAAAGCAACTCTGCGTAACTCTGCGATTACCTTTGCGTAACTCCTGTTTTTGAGACTCCTGGCATCCCTTTAGTATTGGTTTCTCACAGATTTTACGCAGATGTTTTGCGCAGATTTTACACAGAATCGCACTCAAGAGAAGGAGTTTATAATGCGTTTAATGCTGATTTTATCCTCCAGCCTGTTTGTACTGAAA
>CAIYFY010000216.1 GCA_903925535.1 uncultured Bacteroidota bacterium
ACAAGAAACAGAATTAATGTTAAAAATTGTAGCAATTTAAAAAATTTCATCTTCTGAAAAGCGGCTTTTTTTTTAGAAAAAAACGGAAAATGCGCACCTCGAACGGTCGTTTTTCCGTGAACTCCCGACTGTTTTTCACCCCCGTCACTCCTGATCATCGGCCAGCTGCTGCAATCGCAGTATCCTGAAACGGATATTGGCAATCCAGACTCCCAGCAGGATGAATCCGATAATGGACGGATAAAAAACAAGTCGCATGGTGTTGTCCAGATCCTGGCTTCCGAATGCCGGATTTCCGGTTGCCCCGGGGTGCAGACTGGCGAACAGTCTGGGCACAATATACAGCAGGGGCACCAGCGAGGAGAAGGCAAAGATATTGTACACAGCTGCCAGTCTGGCTCCCTTCTCCGGCTCGTCGAAAGAGGCGCGCAGAATGAAATAGGCTGCATAGACCAGCAGTGCCACGGCGGTCATCAGTTGCTTGATGTCGTTGCTCCAGGCCTTGCCCCATGCATAATGCGCCCACAACATCCCGGTGGCCAGTCCGAGCACTCCGAACAGCAGCCCCGTTTCTGTGAATGCCACTGCTTTCTGGTCGGAGGTTTCATCCGGCCGGGTAAGATACTTTATACTGTAAATGACGGACACCAGAAACATAAACATGAGGGCGAACCACATGGGTACATGAAAGTAGGTATTTCGGATGCTCTCATATATCACATTGCGGTACGGATAGGAAAAATCCCTGACTACATGCAGTTTCTCTACCGGATGATCGGTCCAGTTGACAGAAGAAGATGTTGTACCGGTGTCTTTTTCTATTTCCACGGCGCTGGGCAGCAGCGATACTCCGTCCGAAGGGTGGCTCACGATCAGATTCAGCATGTCTCTTTCTCCTCCGTTGGGCAGGGTGGAGGGAAACTCGAAACTGACAGCGAGCGTGGTATCACTGACTACCCTGATGTCTGATCCTGCTATGGCGCGCAGCGAATCGTATTGCAGCCACACCCTGATATCGGATGCATCTCCCCTGGAATACCAGGTGTTGTAACCGTGAATCTGCATTTCGAGCCGGCTCCCGGCCACCGCGCTGTCGGGAGAGATGCGGTCAATTCCGGGTTTGAGCGGCACAACGAGACCCGCTACAATAGCGTAGATCAGCAGGATGACCGAAGTTGTTTTCCACCACATATATTATATCGTGTGAAAGGTTGAATCAGAAATGGTTAATCGCGCCATACGAAGGGGAACAGAATATACGCCAGCGCAACAAGAATGACATCAATTGCTACCAGGTTAATGATGTCTTTTCGGTAAGCCGTGTCCTGCAACAGTCGCAGAGACACCGACGACAGCCGCAGCAATGTGAGCAGAACGGGGAGTATCACCGGGAAACTGAGAATGGCCATCAGGGTGGCACTGTTGCTCGCTTTCGCAGCGATGGATGACAAAAATGTAAAGGCAATGCTGAAGCCCAGACTGGCCAGAAAAAGTACCAGCAGAAACAAACCTGTATCTTTCACCGGATTTCCGGCAACAACGCTGTAGGATCCGTAGGCCAGCAGGGTAAGTGCCATCAGCAGGATGGTATTGTACACAATTTTTGCAGATATCAGCATGGAGGGCTCCACCAGCTGGTAGTAATAGAGCTGTCGGGCACCACTTTCCTGTACAAAACTCTTTACCACGGCATTGATGCCGGCAAACAAAACAATCAGCCAGAAGAAAACATTCCACTCTTTGGGGCCCACCTTGATGCTGCTTGCATATACCACGAACACCATACTTATTACATACAGTACAATGCCACTGATTGCGTAGCGCTGCCTGAATTCAATCACAAACTCTTTCCGGAGCAGTGTCAGAAACTGATTTGCGAAATTTGTGTTCATAACGAGGCGCAAATTTACGCTCATACGCAACATTATTGCCTTTAATAACAACCATTATGAAAAAGAGACGTTTTAGTATTATTTTTGTGACGGAATTATGACCATGGCGAACGAAATGCCCTACACATTCCAGTTTCTGGAGGCTTCTACTGAAACGCTGCGTGCCATTGCCCATCCGCAAAGGCTCCTCATCATGGATATGCTTTATCATGAAAAATCCCTGAATGTAACTGAAATTTATGAAAAACTGGGGGTGGAACAGGCAGTGGCCAGCCACCACCTGCGCATCCTGAAAGACAGGGGCGTAGTACAGGTGCGCAGAGATGGAAAAAACAGTAATTACTCGTTAACTGACGACCGCTTCTACAATATCATGCTTATTCTGAATGAATTGCTGTCGGAATGAGCAAAAATGACCGCTGAATTTCCTGACATAGCATCTAGTCAGTTGTTAAATCAGATTTTTTGCCGAAAATAACACCTTTTCAGGCTTATATTCTGAATTATATTTCTTTTTTAAAATAAAAAATCGGGCCGGAGTGTCAATTGACTTCCGGCCCGATTTTTTTTATCTTCTGCGGCTGTTTTCAGCCTAGCTTCAAAACAATATTTTTCAAAAACGGACTAATCTACTACGTTTCAAAATAATATAAAAGAAGCTACTTTTTTTTGGCCATTTTTCAAAAAATAATTCTTTTGAGCATACTACATATATAGATGTGTATATACTTTTGTTCCAACGTTCATCTAAAACTCTGTTTAAATTATGACCAGTACATCTACAAGCGAGCCCATGGAATCAAAAGGGCTGATGAAGGTGATTACTGCATCGTCGGTGGGTACACTTATTGAGTGGTACGATTTTTACATCTACGGTGCGATGTCGGTAATCATCGCCAAACAGTTCTTCCCCCAGGATAATCCTACGGCGGCTTTTTTGGCCGCACTGGCAACCTTCGCGGCGGGTTTCGTCGTCCGTCCTTTTGGTGCATTGGTGTTTGGCCGTATCGGCGACATCATTGGCCGTAAATATACTTTCCTTCTCACGCTGCTCCTGATGGGGGGCTCTACTTTCGCGATCGGTCTGATTCCCGGTTATGCCAGTATAGGTATATGGGCTCCTGTCCTGATCCTGCTGCTCCGTTTCGTACAGGGCCTGGCGCTCGGCGGTGAATACGGTGGTGCTGCCACCTATGTAGCGGAGCACTCGCCGGTTGGCCGCAGGGGTTATTTTACTGCCTACATTCAGACGACAGCCACCCTGGGTTTCTTCCTTTCGCTGGGTGTGATCCTGACTACCCGCAAGTCGGTTGGGGTAGAGGCTTTCAACGACTGGGGATGGAGGATTCCATTTATTGTGTCTATTTTCCTGATCGCAGTTTCTGTGTACATCCGCCTGAAAATGGCTGAATCGCCGCTTTTTGCCAAGATCAAGAAAGAGGGCAAGGTGTCATCCAATCCGCTGAAGGAGTCGTTCGCCAACAAACGCAACCTTAAAATGGTGCTTCTGGCACTGTTCGCTGCTGTGATGGGCCAGGGTGTTGTATGGTACACTGGTCAGTTTTACGCTCAGACGTTCATCGAACGCACCATGTCCGTAGAATTTGAACAGGTTCGCTATCTGCTATGCTTTTCGATTCTGGCTGCAACCCCCTTCTTCCTTGTTTTCGGGGCATGGTCCGACAAGATTGGTCGCAAAACAATCATGCTCGCCGGTATGCTGCTGGCAATCCTGACCTACCGTCCGATTTACAAGATGATGTACACCTACTCTGATGCAAAGGCCAAGACAGAGATAACCGAAAGTGGCAGCAAAGGTGTTGCTGTAGCGGTTGCCGCCAATGGCGACTCTACCATCACAACTACGACTGTTGCGGTTTATACTGATGGTTCCACGCTGAAAACGGTGAAAAAAGAGGTTAAACTGGCCGATGCCTCCAGGCCGGCAGTCAAACCTGAAACTACCAAAACGCTCTGGCTGTCGTCGGGCGGATTCTGGATGATTGCATTCCTGGTGTTCATACAGATTATCTACGTAACCATGGTTTACGGTCCGATTGCGGCGTTCCTGGTAGAGCTGTTCCCGACGCGTATCCGATACACATCCATGTCACTTCCATATCACATTGGTAATGGTATCTTCGGTGGTCTCACTCCTTTTATTGCCACACGCCTGTTTGATGCGAGCAAGACAACCGAAAATCCGGGCGGTGATCCTTACGTCGGTCTGTGGTATCCCATCCTGATTGCCGGGGTGTGTTTCATCATCGGACTGCTCTATCTGCCAAACAAGAACGACGAGGATGTAAGCGACTGATCGAGCAGCACAACCCCGTTTTCACTCATTTTCTGACCAACACAATTTCAAGATATGAACTCATTAAAGCGCCTTTCCGGATTCATCTGGATTGCACTCGGAGTAGCGGCTGTTTATATGATGGCCAGTCAGGCTGGCAAAGAAATATCTGCCGCCGCCGCCGCCAACAAGGCCGTGCTCGATACCAAGATGTTCTGGTATATCATCATCCCTATATTCGCTCCCATTATGGCTGGCCTCTGTCTGTTTGGCTGGTATGCCTGGAAGGGCGAATATGACGTAGTCGCCCGCGATTCCGAACATCTCGGATAATTCAATCTGTTCCGCGGTTTTCCCTGTACCCCGGAGGGAAACCGCGGATAATCAGACATCTAAAACCCTATACAGTTTCATGGCCACACCTGCCATGCTCTGAACTGTAATTCCTGACACCTATTATTCCTGTTAACATGAAGTATCGGTACCTCACCGCTATTATGGCCGTGCTATGCGCCATAACCAACCTCGTTGCCCAACAAACAACCACTCCCGCAGCAACACCGCCCAAACCGGCAGTTGATCACAGTTACAAACCGCTTACGCTCAAACTTGCCGATGATGGCAGCAAGTATGTCCGCTTCATCATGTGGCATCAGTTCTGGGCTACTGCGACTCAGAACAATCCGGATACCAGGGATATTCAGGGTCATCTGATGGATGGCTCGGATGCCGCCGACGGCGCATGGAGCACGGATCTGGCGCTCCGCCGCTCCCGCGTTATCATGTACGCGCAAATTTCTCCGCGCGCACTGATCCTCACGCACTGGGGTATCAACAACCAGAGCTTTATCGGTGGCGCAGCGCCTCCTTCAGGACCCAACACCGGAGTGAGCAATGCCGGTAAAAAGCCGCAGTTGTTTATCCACGATGCCTGGACTGAATATGAAATAAAGAAGGACAAGCTCTACCTGGGCGCCGGCCTCATCTACTGGAACGGTATCAGCCGACTGACCAGCCACTCCACGCTGAATTTCATGACGCTCGACGCACCTATTTTCAACTGGCCCACCATCGAGTCAACCGACCAGTTTGCCCGCCAGTTCGGGATGTACGCCAAGGGTCAGCTGGGTCGCCTCGACTACCGCCTGTCGCTGAACAAACCCTTCGCCAACGGGCTGGCTCCGGCAGCTGTGGCCAAAAATGGTGTTGCTCAAAATGTACTGAACGAAAACTGGGCTACTTCCGGCTACGTTAACTGGATGTTCTGGGACAAGGAGAACAACAAACTGCCGTTCTATGTTGGTTCCTATCTGGGTGCCAAAAAGGTGCTCAACGTAGGTGCCGGTTTCTATCGTCACGGCGGTGCATCGCTGTACAAATCTGCCGATGGCCGCGACTCTCTCTATCAGGATAATCTGGCATTCGGTGCAGATGTGTTCCTCGATATGCCTGTGAACAAAGAGAAGGGTACCGCAGTCAGTTTGCTCGCCACCTATTACAACTACAACTTCGGTACAAACTACATACGGAATCTGGGTATTCTGAATCTCCACAGCTCGGCAGCTACTGCCAACAGCTGGGCGGGGGCCGGCAACGCCCAGCCCACAATCGGAACAGGTAGTATTTTCTACCTGCAAACAGGCTATCAGTTACCCAAACTGAAAAACGGCACGGCATTCATGCCTTACCTTACAGTAACACACAAAAACTTCGAGCGACTGTCGGATGCCTCCACACAGTTCGGACTTGGTCTGAACTACTTCGTTACTGGGCATAACGCAAAAATAACGCTCGAATATCAGACCCGTCCGGTTTACAAACTCGACGGAACTGATATCAAACTTCAGGAATATCGCGGTGAATTGATTCTTCAGACGCATATTTTCCTGTAACAGGCCGTTTGTTCTGTTTTCCGGGTGCCTGAGCTCTGTGTTCAGGCACCTTTTTTTTGTCTGTCTGTAAACCCTGCACACTAATCCGCCGATAATTCCTACTTTTACCACCACACAACAACAACATTATGTCTGACGATAAAAGTGCCAAACTGATCATACTTTTTCTGGTGGCCGTCATGTTGCTCAACTACCCGCTGATGGGCATCTTCGACAGGAGGCAGTTTCAGTTCGGTATCCCGTTGATATACTGCTACCTGTTTGGTGTGTGGGCGCTGCTGGTGCTGTTCATCGGACTGGCTGTACAGAACCGTAACCGAAGAAAAATAAGGTAATATGCCGCTGGGTCTCGTCATAGGGCTGGCTCTGGCCTATATATCACTCTTGTTCTTTATCGCCTGGTGGATAGACAAGAGGTCGGTCGAGGGCAAAAGACTGTTTATCAACAATCCGTATGTGTATGCACTGTCAATGGCTGTTTACTGTACGGCCTGGACGTTCTTCGGATCGGTAGGCCGGGCAGCTACGGGCGGACTGAGTTTTCTGGCCATATACCTGGGCCCGACACTTTTCATGCCGCTGTGGTACATGCTGCTGCAGAAAATGGTACTGATTTCCAAAAATCAGCATATTACCAGTATCGCCGATTTCATCTCGGCGCGATACAGCAAGAGCCAGAGTCTGGCTGTTATGGTAACCATCATGGCCGTTTTCGGGATTGTTCCCTATATCTCGCTCCAGCTTAAGGCAGTTACTTTCGGTATTAACACGCTGACGCATTTTGGAGAGAAAACACCGGCCAATTCGCTGAACGTACTCACTGACTCGGGTTTCTGGGTTGCGATTGCCATGACCATTTTCACCGCTGTTTTCGGTACCCGAAAACTGGATCCCAATGAAAGACATGAAGGGATGGTAGCCGCCATTGCCTTCGAAAGTATCGTAAAATTGCTTGTTTTTATCGCAGTGGGTGTTTTTGTTACCTTTTTCCTGTTCAGTGGTCCCGGCGACTTGTTCACGCAGGCCATGGCGCACCCGCAAACTGCAAAACTGTTCACACTGGAAGACGCCGGGGTTACCCCGCTTGCCTGGAATCTGCTGTGCCTGCTCTCTCTGCTGGCCATTATTGTGCTGCCCCGCCAGTTTCATATTTCTGTGGTTGAAAATACAGCAACCAGGCATATACCGCGTGCCATATGGGTATTTCCGCTCTACCTGCTCCTGATTAATATTTTCGTGTTTCCGCTGGCACTGGCTGGAAAGATGCTCTTCGACCCGAATGTTAATCCGGATACCTATGTGCTCAGTCTGCCCATGTCTCAAGGCGCCAACTGGCTTGCCTTGCTGGTGTTCATCGGCGGATTTTCAGCCGCAACGAGTATGGTGGTTGTGGAGGCAACAGCGCTCAGTATCATGTTCAGCAACCATATTGTGGTTCCACTCATGATTAAAACCCGCACATGGAGCACAGAACACCGGCTTGTTGACGGAGCTGCACGACTGCTCGATATCCGCAGGATTTGTATTCTGGTGGTAATGGCTCTCTCATACTGGTATGGGCATGCCGTCGGTCACAACCTCGATCTGGTTTCTGTTGGACTGATTTCTTTCACCGCGGTAGCACAGCTGGCACCTTCTCTCATCGGAGGCATGTACTGGAAACGGCCAACCAGGGCAGGTGCACTGGCCGGCATGTCGGTCGGTTTTATTATCTGGGCATTTTGTCTGCCATTACCCAATATGGCCCAGGCCGGTATTCTGCCGTCAGATTTCATCGAAAATGGACTGTTCGGCGTTTCATTCCTGAGGCCGGATGCACTTTTCGGTCTTGAGGGACTTGACCCTGTCACGCACGCCGCTTTCTGGAGCCTGCTGCTTAATACACTCACTTACGGGCTGGTATCTGTTTTCACACAGCCTTCGATGCTGACGCTCACGCAGGCCGATATTTTTGTAAACATTCACAAGTATATTGACGGACAGGAAGCGGAAATTCTGAAAAGGGAGGCCAAGGTGACTGATCTCAGGATCATACTCAACAGATTTCTGGGGGAACATCGGACAGAAATACTATTGAGTGAATATGAAACAGCCAATGGCATCTCGCTCCGGGATCAGAAAATCGCCCGCGCAGATTTGGTCAACTTCGCGGAAACCTATCTCGCAGGTGCCATAGGTGCCGCATCAGCCCGACTGGTTATGGACAGTATCGTGAAAGAGGAAGTGATTACGCTCGATGAGGTAATGAGTATTCTGCAGCAGACAAAAGAAGCCGTTGATCACAGCCGGATGATGGAATCAAAAAATGAGGAACTGAAGGAACTCACCCGCCAGCTTACCGAAGCCAATGAACAACTTAAACATCTTGATCGCCTCAAAGCTGACTTCATAACCACCGTGACTCATGAACTCCGGACACCTGTTACCAGTATCAAGTCGCTATCCAGAATTATCCTGGATTATAACGACGAACTCGACAAGGAACAGAGAAGTGAGTACCTCTCGATCATAGCAACAGAAAGCGACCGCATCAGCCGCCTGATCAATCAGGTGCTCGATATCGGAAAAATCCAGTCGCAGACAGATTCCATTCAATTCAGGGAAATTAATCTGACAGATCTCGTGGTGAGGGCAGTCTCCGGAATCAGGCCGCTATGCCTGGAAAAAAACGTGAATCTGGTTTTCTCTCAGCGATTCCAGTCGCTCAGTTCGGACAATCAACCACCCGTAATGGTGATGGCTGACTGGGACAAAATGATGCAGGTACTCGTTAATTTGCTCTCCAATGCCCTTAAGTTCTGTAATCAGGCCGACGGGCGAGTTGAGGTGGATATGCATACCAATAACAACCAGGTCTGCGTATGTGTCAGAGATAACGGGGACGGTATAGACGCCTCCGGACAGGATATGATCTTTGAAAAATTTACACAGCTTCACAGCAGGGAACAGGGAAAACCACAGGGCACAGGGCTCGGATTGTATATCTCCAGAATGATTGTAGAAAAACACGCCGGAACGCTGACAGTCAGGAGTGAGCCGGGGGCAGGAGCTGCCTTCGAGTTCAGTCTGCCTGTTATCTGACAAAATTCCCCGGTACCTCCGGTTGATCAAACTGCTTTGCCAAAATATTTGAACAGAATGTCTCAAATTTTCAAAGAACCTGCGTGCAGGTTTAATAATCTGCCTACTTTTATACCAAAATAATCAAGCCGTGAATCTCGATCGTACACAAGCAAGGATACTGGTAGTTGACGACGAACCCAACATAGTCACAGCAGTCGAATTCCTGCTCCAGCGCAACGGATATATCGTTGACAAAGCATATAACGGCCTTCAGGGCCTCGAGCTTGCGCTCAGACACCAGCCCGATATCGTTGTGCTGGATGTCATGATGCCCGGTATGGACGGATTTGAAACTGCCAGGGAAATCCGCCGGCAACCCGCACTGGAAAATACCAGAATTATCTTCCTGACTGCCAAAGGCGCTGACCGCGACAAACAGACAGGATATGAAAAAGGTGCAGAATACTATATGGTAAAGCCCTTCGATAACGACGAACTGGTAACAACGGTAAAGGAAATGCTGGCCTACGGTTGACAATTCCCCCTCCGGATGTATATCTATTGCAGATTCCCCCGTATATTCGGAACTGCACCCTTTTGGAAAAATAATTTATAGGTATATAGATAATTATATTTGTATTGATTATCTTTGCACGAATGATTTGAAAAAGATAGCCATGAAGTACGCTTCACAATACAGGCACAGCATGGAGGATCCGGAAGGTTTCTGGGCTCAACAGGCGGCCGCCATTCACTGGTTCAAAAATCCGGATTCAATACTGTCGCAGAACGCCGACGGACTTTACCGGTGGTTTGCCGGTGGACAGCTGAACACTTGCTATCTTGCACTTGACTATCATGTGGAAACCGGGAGGGGCGATGAGACGGCCCTGATATATGATTCCCCGGTAACGCAGTCTTTCCAGAAGTTTTCCTATCGAGAAATGCTGCACGAAACGGCGCGGGTAGCCGGGGCACTCAGAAATCTGGGAGTAGGCAAGGGCGATCGGGTCATAATCTACATGCCAATGATTCCGCAGGTGACTTTTGCCATGCTCGCCTGCGCGCGCATAGGCGCTGTTCATTCTGTCGTTTTTGGTGGCTTTGCTGCCCATGAGCTGGCGCTTCGTATTGACGATGCACAACCCAGGGTAATCCTGACGGCTTCAGCCGGTATAGAATTCGACCGAATTATTCCCTACAAACCCATTGTTGATGCAGCTGTCGCCGAGGCACATCACCAGGTTGAACAGGTAGTTGTATATCAGCGATGGATGCATCGGGCAGACCTGACGGACTCCGCTGCACTCGACTGGAATGACTGGGTAGAAAATGCAGAACCAGCTCCCTGCGAACCGGTTGATGCCACTGATCCGCTGTATATCCTTTATACCAGTGGCACCACAGGAAAACCCAAGGGTATTGTTCGTGACAACGGTGGACATGCCGTGGCTCTACGCTATTCCATGAAACAGGTGTATCAGGTGGAACCCGGGGATGTTTTCTGGGCAGCCAGCGACGTCGGTTGGGTGGTAGGGCACTCATATATTGTTTATGCACCCCTGATTACAGGCTGTACTACTATTTTGTATGAAGGGAAACCCATCAGAACACCGGATGCAGGTGCCTTCTGGCGGGTCATTTCCGAATACGGAGTCAAAGTGTTCTTTACGGCTCCAACCGGCTTCAGAGCGATCAAAAAGGAGGATCCGGAGGGCGAACTGGCCGGGAAATACAATATCTCATCGCTCAAACGGCTCTTTCTGGCGGGCGAACGATGTGATGCTGCCACGCTGCACTGGGCGCAAAAGCTGCTCGGCATACCCGTAATTGATCACTGGTGGCAAACTGAAAGCGGGTGGCCCATGCTGACAACTCCCATTGAAGACGGCGAGGTAAAACAGGTCAGGCCCGGCTCCGCAGGTATGCCTGTGCCGGGCTTCCAGATCAGGATACTCGACGCCAACGCTCATCCCGTTCCTGCAGGCGATGAAGGTGCTGTAGCCATCAGACTGCCTATGCCTCCCGGTTGTTTGCCTGACCTTTGGCGTGCTACCGACCGGTTTATCGAGGGGTATCTGAGCGCATACCCCGGATATTACTTTACCGGCGACGGCGGATACACGGATGAAGATGGTTATACGTACATCACCGGCCGCATAGATGATGTCATCAATGTAGCCGGTCACCGACTGTCTACCGCCGATATGGAAGAAATAGTGGCGGCTCATCCGGCTGTTGCAGAATGTGCCGTCATCGGAATGGAAAATGAACTTCGCGGACAGGTACCGCTCGGCTTTGTCGTTCTCAAAACTGGCGTAAATACAGAAGAAGCCCTGCTCGAAGCAGAACTCGTCGGTATGGTACGCGAAAGGCTCGGCGCACTGGCCTGCTTCAAACAGGCCATCGTGGTCAAAAGGCTGCCCAAGACCAGAAGTGGAAAAATCCTGCGACGCATCATGCGGCATATTGTTGACCGAAAACCCTACCAGGCTCCTTCAACGATCGAAGACTGGTCGGTTCTCGAGGAAATTGAAAATATTTGCCGGGAAAAATTCGCTGTCAACTTGTAGCGACGGCCTGTCAACAAGGCTGATAATATAAATCACCAAATCCAAATGAAACGCTGACTATCTTTGGCGCAACTTTATACCAGATTTTGTTCAGTTGCCCCCCGGATTGCCGGACACGCCTGACAGAAAACACACCTAAACCATCCTACGGAGTTCAACCGCATCAGTGAAATGACTAAAAAAATTACATCGTTCGAGGATTACCAGGAAACCTACAACCGCTCTGTCAGTGACCCGGAGGGTTTCTGGAATGAGCAGGCCTCCACCTTTCAGTGGAAAAAACCCTATAAAGAGGTGGTAAAGTGGAATTTCCGCCAGCCTAAGGTTAAATGGTTCGCCGGCGGCAAACTCAATATCACCGAAAATGTCCTCGACCGCCATCTCGCTACCCGGGGAAAGCAGACTGCTATCCTTTGGGAGCCAAACGACCCCAATGCCAAAATCCGAAAATTAACCTACAAACAGCTGTACCAGCAGGTATGCCAGTTCGCCAACGCGCTTAAAGCACAGGGTATTAAAAAAGGGGACAGGGTGTGTATCTATATGCCTATGGTTCCTGAGCTGGCAGTCGCTGTGCTCGCCTGCGCACGCATAGGTGCAATCCACTCGGTGGTTTTTGCCGGCTTTTCTGCTATTTCTGTGGCCGACCGGATTAAAGACGCCGAATGCTGCGCTGTCATCACATCCGACTATAATGCCCGGGGAGCGAAAAATATCCCGGTAAAAGCAATTGTGGACGAAGCGCTTAATCTCGGCTGCGATTCTGTCAAATCAGTAATTGTCCTGCAAAATACCGGTGAAAATATAGCCTGGAATGAAGACCGCGATATCTGGTGGCACGAGGCCATCGCCGGCAAGCGCAAATCTTGCAAGGCTCAGTCCATGGACTCCGAAGATCCGCTCTTTATCCTGTACACCTCCGGATCCACCGGAAAACCCAAGGGGGTGGTTCATACCCATGGAGGTTACATGGTCTATACTGAATATACCTTCCGGAATGTATTTCAGTATCAGGAAGGAGAGGTATACTGGTGTACGGCCGATGTAGGCTGGATTACCGGTCACTCCTATATAATATATGGTCCTCTGCTCACCGGCGCTACGAGCCTGATGTTCGAGGGAGTACCAACTTATCCCGATGCGGGCCGTTTCTGGGACGTCATCAAACGCCATAAAGTTAATATCTTCTATACAGCACCTACGGCTATCCGCGCACTGATGGCTGCAGGTGATGAGTGGGTAAAAGGACGCCGGATGCCCTCACTGAGGGTTCTCGGTACAGTAGGGGAGCCTATTAATGAAGAAGCCTGGTACTGGTATCACGAAAAAGTGGGAAAGAAACGCTGCGCTATCGTGGATACCTGGTGGCAGACGGAAACCGGCGGTATCATGATTACTCCCATCGCCGATATCACGCCCACCAAACCATGTTATGCCACTCTGCCTCTGCCGGGCGTACAGCCCATCCTGGTTGATGCCAACGGTGTTGAGGTGAAAGGTAATGATGTGGAGGGTATGCTTTGTATCAAATACCCGTGGCCAAGTATGATCAGAACTACCTGGGGCGATCACGAGCGCTGCCGCCAGAACTACTTTGCCACCTTCAGAAACCTGTACTTCACCGGTGATGGCGCCCGCCGCGATCACGACGGATACTACCGCATCATCGGTCGCGTTGATGATGTAATCAATGTATCCGGCCACCGCATCGGAACTGCCGAGGTGGAGGATGCACTTAACAAGCACGATCATATTGTAGAGAGCGCAGTAGTGGGATACCCGCACGATATTAAGGGTCAGGGTATCTACGCTTACGTAATTGTAACCGATCATATTGCCGACAGCCCCGAATTCAGGAAAGAAGTACTCAATGTCGTGACCAGGGAGATCGGGCCTATTGCCAAACCCGACAAAATCCAGATAGTTCCCGGACTGCCCAAAACCAGATCGGGAAAAATTATGCGCCGAATCCTGCGAAAAATTGCGGAGGGGGATACTTCCAATCTCGGAGATATCAGTACACTGCTGAATCCGGAGGTGGTGGAGGATATCAAGAACGGAGCCAAACTGATTTAAGAAGTGCCACAGTATGAGAAAAGCCCGTCTGCGATTGCTCGCAGGCGGGCTGACTCCATCTTTATTAAACCATGAATCAACTTTCGTAGTAATCCTCAGGCCATGGTGGCTTCCACCCTGTATGTCTCCTGATGATCGTGAATGAGACCCGGGTGCTCAAAAAATTTCACCCTGCCTGTTTCGACGTCGTACATTCCTCCCACTACCGCGATACTTCCCCTTTCTATCATATCCTTTAAAATAGGGCTGCGATCAGGAATCTCGTCCATGACATAATGTACGTTGTTGGTAGCCACCTTGTCCACCTCTTTCATGGTGTAGGGGCCGTCCCAGCCCGTTTTGTTGATGGCCGGACTGACCTTGCGAAGTAGAGAGGTGAGGTTGCCCATTTCAACGTGTTCGCAGGCTCCCTTGATAGCACCACACTTGGTGTGACCAAGTACAACAATAATCTTGGCTCCCGCAACCTTGCAGGCAAACTCCATGGATCCAAGAATATCCTCGTTCAGCACATTACCCGCTATCCGAACGCTGAAAATATCGCCCAGGCCCTGGTCAAATACCAG
>CAIYFY010000217.1 GCA_903925535.1 uncultured Bacteroidota bacterium
ACAGCAACCTGACGCGATACAGACTGGATGAAATTGACGTGACGAGGGTGGAGACGCTTCTGGAGGATGATCCGTTCGTGAAAAATGCGGAGGTGTATGTGGATCAGCACAACAAGCTGCGGATCAAGGTGGAACAAAGAGAACCCGTACTGAGAGTACTCGACAACAACGGGAACAACTATTATCTGGATGAAAACGGAGTGAAAATGCCGCCGAGTAAAAACTTCGCTGCAAGAGCGCTGGTGGCAACTGGAAATATATCGCCGTATCAGACCGATTTTGTCACCAGGAAGAAGAGCAGTACCCTGAAGGATCTCTTCAAACTGGCGCAGGCACTGAAGTCGGACGAGTTTCTGAACGGATTTATTCAGCAGATTCACGTGACCAACGGAGGGGAATTTATCATGGCCCCCCTGATCGGTGATCAGCAGATAATCCTCGGGTCGGTGAGAAAACTGGACGACAAGTTCCGACGGCTCAAAATTTTTTACAGGGAAGGTATGCCCGGCACAGGCTGGAGAAAATACCGGTCCATCAACCTGAAATTCAACGATCAGATTGTCTGTAAATAGCAGACACTGAGGCTAACCACGGAGTTATGAAACAAATATTGAAAATCACACTGCTTCTCCTCGCACCCGCACTCGTGCAGGCGCAGGCGCAACAGGCTACGTTGCTGGGCCGCTGGGACGACCCCGCCATCATCGGTTCTGCAGCGTACAATAACCGGTACAACGAGGTGTGGAGTGTGTCTGTGAATGGTCACGAATATGCCGTCCTGGGTTCTACCATGGGTACGCATTTCATTGACGTGACAGATCCCGGAAATCCGTTTCAGGCCGACTTCGTACCCGGGAAAGCACAGGGCGCAGGTATTATTCACCGCGACTTCAAGACTTACAAGAACTATATATACGGTGTGTGCGACGAGGGCGCCAGCAGCCTTCAGATTATGGATGTGTCCACCCTGCCTGATTCTGTCAGACTGGTTTACAACTCCAGCGACATCATCGTCACCACACACAATATCTTCGTTGACACTGCGCGCGCACGCCTGTATGCGTTTGTGTTTGGCGGCGGTCAGGCGTATGGCTATGGCGGTATGGCCGTCCTGAGCCTCGCAAACCCCGAACAGCCCACGTACATCCGCAAATTCAATAACGTACAGGGATTCAGTTTCGGACATATCCATGATGGTTACGTTATACGCGACACGGCATACCTGGATGCCGGAGATGCAGGATTTTGTGTGGCAGACTTCAGCATCCCATCGCAGCCAAAGCTGCTTGGCACCCTCACCAGTTACCCCGGTCAGGGCTACAACCACTCCGGCTGGCGTTCGGAAGACGGCCGATACTACTTCATGGCCGATGAGAACCACGGTTCACCGGTAAAAACAGTGGATGTACAGGATTTTGAAGACATGCAGGTGGTTGACAGCTATAATGCCGCCTCTTCTCCCACACAGATACCGCACAATCCGCTGGTGGCCTGCGATTATCTGTACGTAGCCTATTACTACGACGGACTGCAGGTTTATGATATCAGCGATCCGCTGAATGTGGAGCGCGTGCTGTACTATGATACATCCACTGAGCCGGACGGACCGAGCTACAAGGGGGCCTGGGGAGTTAATCCGTTCCTGCCTTCCGGAAATATCCTGATTGCCGATATGCAGAACGGACTGTTTGTGTTCAAGGGCGTGGGCGACAACTGTGTGGCCGGCGGTGCCTCTTCTGTCGGGGAGCAGGATGCCGATTTTGCCGGACTGGCTGTTTCACCGGTTCCTTCAGGCGGTTATCTGCGGGTAAATATCGGGTCGGGAGAGCAGCAGGGTGTAATGACTATTTCAGACCTGAAAGGCAGCGTACTGCATACCCAGACCTTTGAAAGTGGCGAGTTTGATGTGAATATACCCGGTGCCATCCCTCCCGGTTGCTACGTCCTGCGCACCAACACTGCTGCGGGAACCATGGTCAGAAAAGTTATTTTTTCAAGATAATTTGTTTCATTGCTTCATTTTTAATAAACAATAAGTTGTATAAATTATTTTTGCCGCGTGAATGAGTTTCGGTGCGCTGCAGAAATAAACTCAAATCCAGCCGGAACTCACCAATAAAACGAATGCATTATGTCGGAATTAGTCCCACAACCCCATGATGTAGTTGTAGCCCTGGACATTGGCACGACCAAAGTCTGTTGTCTGGCAGGGCGCATGACTGCACACGGGAAACTGGAAGTCATCGGTGTCGGAAAGGTCGAAAGTGCCGGAGTACTGCGCGGAGTAGTGTCAAACATTGAGAAAGCTGTTGGCGCTATTAAAGAAGCAGTAGAAATCTGCGAAAAAAGTGCCCGGATGAAGTTCAGCCGGGTGCACGTAGGTATTGCCGGGCAGCACATCAAAAGCCTTCAGCACCGCGGAATGCTCATGCGTGATTACGATCACAGTGAAATCAGTCATCGCGACATTGATCGCCTGATTAATGACATGTACAGACTGGTGTTGCCTCCGGGCGACAAAATCATTCATGTGTTTCCACAGGAGTTTACGGTTGATTCCGAAAAAGGCATTATTGATCCGATTGGCATGTGCGGCGTCAAGCTGGAGGTGAATTTTCATATTGTCACCGGTCAGCAGACGGCCATTAATAATATTCATCGCTGTGTAGAAAGAGCGGGGATGGTCGCAACTGATCTGACACTGGAACCCGTTGCCAGTGCGCACGCCGTACTGGGTGAAGAGGAAAAGACAGCCGGCGTGGCACTTGTTGACATCGGTGGCGGTACCACCGATATAACTATTTTTCAGGAAGGCCTTGTCAGGCATACAGCCGTGATACCTTTCGGAGGAAATGTAATTACTTCCGATATCAAGGAGGGATGCACTGTTATGCAGCCGCAGGCAGAAAAACTGAAGATCAAATTCGGCTCTGCCCTGGCCAGTGAGGTATATGACAACCGAATCATTACTATTCCCGGAATCAAGGGCCGGGAGTACAAGGAGATAAGCGAGAAGAACCTGGCCCGCATTATACAGGCGCGCATGGAGGAGTTGCTCGATTATATCCTGTGGGAAATCAGGCGCAGTGGTTACGAGCGCAAACTGATTGGCGGAATCGTATTCACCGGAGGCGGTGCCCTGTTGCAAAATCTGGAAAAGCTGGCCGATTTTCATACGGGCATGTCATGCCGTATCGGAATCCCGTCTGACACCCTGGCGCACGGTTACGACAGATGGGTGAGCAGCCCGATTTACAGCACGGCTATCGGACTGCTGTTGCTCGGCCACAAGGAGCTGGCGAGCAAGCAACCGGTGAGTCAGGAGTCGGAAAAGAAAGGGGACGAATATCCGCCGTCTGATGTAAGACCCGAAGACCCGGAAATAGCGGGTTGGCTGGAAAAGTTATTCGCCAAACTGAAATTATGGTTCGAAGCTGAACCGGACATTGACATCAACGTGAAAAAACCAGTTAATTGATTAACCTCGGGCATGTACGCTGAACATCAGATACCTGCCCTCAATGAAACATAAACATGTTACACGATCTCTTAAAGGATGAACCAAACATCATCAAGATAATAGGAGTGGGGGGTGCCGGCTCGAATGCGGTAACCTACATGTACCAGCAGGGTATTGTGGGCGTTGACTATGCTATATGCAACACCGACGCCCAGGCTATGGGCCTCAGCCCTGTGCCAGTCAAAATTTCTCTCGGTCAGGCACTGACGGAGGGTATGGGTGCCGGCAACAAGCCGAGCAGGGGTAAACAGGCCTGTCTCGAAAGTATCGAGGACATCCGCCGTTTTCTCGATGATGGCACCAAAATGGTATTTATCACGGCCGGTATGGGTGGAGGTACCGGCACCGGAGCTGCTCCCATTATCGCCAAAGCAGCCCAGGAACTCGGTATCCTGACAGTCGGAATCGTTACACTTCCGTTCACTTTCGAGGGCAAGACAAGGGTGGAAAACGGAAAGGACGGACTCGAAGAACTGAGAAAAAGTGTTGACTGTCTGGTGGTCATTTCCAACGACAAGCTCCGCGATATTTTTGGCAATCTGGGCATCAAACAGGCTTTCGGACAGGCCGACAATATCCTGTGCACAGCCGCCAAGGGTATTGCCGAAATTATCACCGTGCCCGGCTATGTAAACGTTGACTTCGAGGATGTGAACACCACCATGCGCGGTTCGGGTGTTGCCATTATGGGTACCGCCGCTGTGGAAGGCGAAGACAGGGCATTCCGCGCGGCAGACGAGGCCCTGCGCTCTCCGCTGCTCATGGAAAATGATATTTACGGTGCCAAAAACCTGCTCGTCAATATTACCTCCGGAGGAAAGGAGGCTACAATGGATGAAATCTTTGAAATCACCAAGTTCATTCAGGAAAAAGCGGGAGAAAATGCCAACCTCATCTGGGGTAACTGCTACGACGAAAGGCTGGGTGAAAAACTCTCCGTAACGGTTATCGCTACCGGCTTTGAGTCAACCGACCGCTCACCCAGACCGGGCAGTTCGCGGCAGACCAAAACCGTTACAAAGGTTAATCTCGACGACGAATCTGACGGGGTTAATCCGGCAAAGGCTGGTCCAACGCTCGAATCGGTAACTTACGGAAGCCTGTTTGATAACGTGGACGAAAAACCCGCCGGTAAAATGGAGATCGTGTTTGAAGATATTATCCAGACCGTGGACGATATCCGCAACGGCAAATCAGCGAACAACGACCCTTTTATCAGGACGGAAGATCCGGATGATATCAGCCCCGAAGAAAGACGCAGACGAATCGAAGAGGCGCAGCGCAGGAGACAGGAGGCACAGAACCGCACGCTAAACGTGGTCAGGCTGAACTCTCCACAGTCCATCATGGAGATGGAAAGCCAGCCGGCTTACCTGCGGAAGGGCATACAGTTGGACGATGTTTCAGGCTCCAGTCACAACCAGATGTCGGACTGGACAATTAAAATCGGTGACACAGGTGAACCAAGGCTGGGCGAAAATCCGTCGCTCCATGCCGATGTAGATTAAGGTGTTTCTGAAAAATACCTGCCGGACAGGCTCCAAAAGATGCGTTTTCGGGCAGGCACATATTTTTCAGATATACGCTAATTCGCACTGAACCGGCATCGCGCTCCGGAATACTGCCCTGGTTGTGGGACGAGGGTAGCTGTACGGACGAAGTGTTTGGTTCACAGCATAATTCTGACAATTTCAGGCGGCTCGGGTGTGTGGGACACCGGGCCGCTTTTTTATGTAAAATACCAGTTCAACTTTTTTATTCCAAACCTGACCCGACCTCCGTGTTTCTGACGTACCTTAGCGCCCCGTAACAACGACTACACGACTATGACCAAATATATCTTTGTTACGGGTGGCGTAACTTCATCGCTCGGAAAAGGTATCCTGTGCGCTTCGCTCGCCAAACTCCTTCAGGCAAGGGGATTTTCTGTCACTATTCAGAAATTCGATCCATATCTCAACGTGGATCCCGGCACGCTCAATCCCTACGAACACGGAGAATGTTACGTTACAGACGACGGTGCCGAGACTGATCTCGACCTGGGTCACTACGAACGCTTCCTCAATACTCCCACTTCACAGGCCAACAACGTGACCACCGGCCGTATATACCAGACCGTCATCAATCAGGAGCGCGAAGGCGCCTATCTGGGCAAGACGGTGCAGGTTATTCCGCATATCACTGATGAAATCAAGCGCCGGATGCTCCTCCTCGGGCAGTCAGGAAAGTATGATATTGTACTCACCGAACTTGGAGGCACTGTGGGTGATATCGAATCGCTTCCGTATCTGGAGTCTGTCAGACAGCTGCGCTGGGAACTGGGTCGCGAACACTCGCTCGTCATCCACCTCACACTGGTGCCTTTCCTGAAAGCCGCGAAAGAACTGAAAACCAAGCCAACACAGCACTCTGTCAAGGAACTGCTGAGCCTCGGTGTACAGCCCGATATCCTGGCTTGCCGTACCGAGCACCCGCTGGGTCTCGATATTCGCCGCAAAATGGCGCAATTTTGCAATGTGGAAACTGCCTCCGTCATCGAAATGATTGACGCCGAGACGATCTATGATGTCCCGTTGCTGCTCCTGAAAGAACGGCTCGACTCGGTGGTTATCTCCAAGCTGCACCTGAAAGATACCAAGGAACCGAACCTGGTCTCCTGGAAGAACTTCCTCGGAAAGCTTAAAAATCCGCTGCACGAGGTCAAAATTGGACTGATTGGCAAATACAACGAGCTCCCCGATGCCTACAAATCCATTTACGAGGCCTTCATACACGCGGGCGCGATCAATGAATGCAAGGTGAAGGTTATCCCTGTTCACTCGGAAGAACTGGAAGGCAGCTATAAGGATGTGAGCAAGCTCCTCTCCAACCTGAACGGTATCCTCGTGGCCCCCGGATTCGGTGAGCGCGGTATCGAAGGCAAACTGACCGCCATCCGCTATGCCAGAGAGAACAATGTGCCGTTTTTCGGTATTTGCCTCGGTATGCAGACTGCCTGCGTGGAGTTCGCCAGAAATGTACTGGAGCTCAAGGGCGCTGCCAGCACTGAAGTGGATCCAAAGACTTCGCACCCCGTCATAGATATGATGTCTGACCAGAAGCAAATCAGTCAGAAGGGTGGTACCATGCGTCTCGGCGCTTATCCCTGCGAAATCAAAAAGAAATCACTCGCGCACGAGGCATACCAGTCGCTGCAAATAGATGAGCGCCATCGCCACCGCTGGGAATTCAACAACACATACCTCGAAGCTTTCGAGAAGGCCGGAATGATGGCTACCGGTATCAATCCGGAGTCAAAGCTGGTCGAGATTGTCGAGCTCCGCAATCACAAATGGTTTGTGGGGGTACAGTTTCACCCTGAGCTCAAAAGTACGGTGGAGAATCCGCATCCGCTTTTTGTGGCGTTTGTGAAGGCGAGTATCGGGTAGGCAATATAGAGCATATGCTTTCCTGTCCGTATCAGTCATATCCGGATACCTTCTTTTTCCTGTTTTCGAAGTATTTTTTATTGTAGAATATAAGATATTGTATATCATCTATTTGAGTCAAAAAACATATTTATTTTGCGTGTCCCGGTGTCGAAAAAAGGAGACGGGTGGGCCGGGTAAATGGTTTTTCGCGCAGATGTCACGCAGATGTTTTGCGCAGATTTTACACAGAAAACTAGTAACTCTCATGGAAGCAAATGAAATTACTTATCTGATCAGAGGCGCCGCATTTCGGGTGCACACCGCACCAGGACCTGGCTTGCTGGAAAGTGTCTGTTAAGCTTATGACATACCTGCGATTGTCAAACAAGCAACCCGGATTACTCATAAATTTCAATACAAACAGGCTGGAGGATAAAATCAGCATTAAACGCATTATAAACTCCTTCTCTTGAG
>CAIYFY010000218.1 GCA_903925535.1 uncultured Bacteroidota bacterium
GCCTACAGGAGGACCACAAAATCAAACACCAGAAACTGTTACAACAAAAAAGACGACAAGAACAACACAGTTAACATCTCAAAGAAAAAAAGAACTTACAAAAAGATTGGGAAGAAAGTTACTAACGGAGTGTAACTACTTCGACATGATAAAAGAATCTGACGAAGTTGTATATAACGGAATTAAACAAAAGTTCAAATTCTTCAATCCCGCTTTTCACTCGATAACACCTGAAGGGTTAAACTCAAGATTAACATTTTTACAGCAGTGTATGAGACCAGGGGATACAATACCTACAGTAAGTGAATCTAAAGAAGGTGAAGTTAAACTACTTTTTAATGATGTCACAAACAGTGTATTCGGAGCACCTCCGGTTTGTGTTTTAAGAATTGGTGACTTTTTCCACACAAAAATAGTAATAGATTCACTCTCATTCAAATATGAAGATGGAAGATTTGATTTAAATCCTGAAGGCATTGGTGTACAACCTATGATTGTTGATGTATCAATAGGGTTTAACTTTATAGGTGCACACGGTTTAGCAGGACCTGTATCAAAATTACAAAATGCGTTATCATTTAATTATTATGCCAACACAGAAATATATTCATCGCCAAACTCCTTGAGCAGGGATTTGGCGGAAGAAATGGCCTTGTTGGCCTCATTGGTCAGATATTGCTTGTCAACCCCGCCGACCTTGGGTATCTGCAGGATAAGCTGGTCGAGATCGTCGCGCAGACGATTCATGCTGACGCCTGCCTTTTTCAGGATAAAAGTAATGGAGTCATCGCTAGTTTCGAGCATGCCCTTCAGCAGGTGTGAAGTATCCACAGTCTGTTGTTCATTGCCGGCAGCAGCCTGCTGGGCCTGCATGATAGCCTCCTGAGCCTTGATGGTGAAATTGTCGTAAGTCATAATGGTGGTGTGAGTGATTCGGGATAAAGTCGCCGGGCGACGTATCTGAGTGGTCAAATACTTTACCAATTCAAAATTACTGCAAATTTGTCGGGAAAACCAAGGGGCGGCACGCCAAATTGACAGAAACAGTGTCAATATTTTGATTTTTATAAAAACAATAACAGCCAATGATGGTTAATGCCTGTAATTTCGCGCCGTAACCATCGTTATACTGAATTCATCACACCACACCTGCATGAAAAAACTGCTTATCCTGATTGGCCTGATAGCTGTCGTCGCCGGACAAATGAATGCTTCCGTCATTCTGATTCCGATGGATGAAAACACCCAGCGCAATCACCTGAAAGCCTATGGCATCACGTACTGGGTCTTGTCGAAAGGCGTGGAAGCCTACTGGCTTCTGAACTACAAGGGCGGCAGCTTTGCCTTCGTGCACACAGCCGAGTTCGAAAAAGAGTGCAAGACCCGCGATGTGAGCTACCAGGTCATATCAGAATCCCAGTTTGCGGCGATTGAGAACGAAATTCTCAATCCGGAGGTGAACATGGACAAGATCAAGCTGGAGAAGGCTCCCAAAATTGCCGTTTACACACCCGATCAGAACGAACGCGGTGAAGTTATCCAGCCTTGGGACGACGCGGTGACACTGGTGCTTACCTACGCAGAAATTCCCTATGACGTGGTATATGACACCGAGGTACTGCAGGGGAAACTGGCTGAATACGACTGGCTGCACCTGCACCACGAGGATTTCACCGGAATGTTCGGCAAATTCTACGCCAACTACAGCGGACAGCCCTGGTACAGACAGCATGTGAAAATGATGGAAGACCTGGCCCGTCAGAACGGCTTTGACAAGGTAAGTCAGCTGAAACTCGCCGTCGCCAAAAGAATCCGTGATTTTGTCATGGGTGGCGGATTCATGTTTGCCATGTGCTCGGCCACCGACACCTATGATATAGCACTGGCAGCACAGGGCACAGACATCTGTGCCACCCCTTTTGACGGAGATCCCATGGACCCGTCGTTCCAGGGCAAGCTGGATTTTTCCCAGACATTCGCATTCCAGAACTTTAGCGTCATCACCGACCCGATGGTGTACGAACACTCCAATATTGACAACAGCGAAGTCACAGGTCGCAAGGTGAATCCGGAACAGGACTACTTCACCCTGTTCGATTTTTCAGCGAAATGGGATCCGGTACCCAGCATGCTGACCCAATGCCACACCAGAACGGTGAAGGGCTTCATGGGACAGGCCACGGCCTTTAACAGGAAACATATCAAGCCCAATGTACTGATTATGGGTGAAAACAAGCCAGCCGGAGAAGCACGCTACATACACAGTGCTTACGGACAGGGGTTCTTCACCTTCTATGGCGGACACGATCCGGAAGACTACCGGCATTATGTGGGTGACCCGCCCACAGAATTGCAGTTACATCCCAACTCACCGGGGTTCAGGCTCATATTGAACAATATCCTGTTCCCTGCAGCCAAGAAAAAACATCAGAAAACCTGATCAATCGCGCTGAAAAGCACCCTGAATACCGCCTGCCCTGAAACACCGCCCCCGGGAAACAAACCCGTGGACGAACACCTCTCCTATGAACGAGACAGGCAAAATAACCCAGTATGATTTTAAACCCGGTGTGCCACTGGGCATCGAGGTTGTAGACCTGAAGCAACTGCGGGAATCGCTGAGCCACATGCTCCGCGTGCCCCATCGCGTCAATTTCTATGACATTATCTGGATACAAAAAGGAACACCGGTTTTTGTGGCCGACTTCAACCGCATCGAAATTAAAACGAGTACCATAATATTCATCAACAAAAGTCACGTACAGTATTACGAGAAATTCAACGACTGTGAAGGGTTTATCATGCCTTTCACCGAAACTTTCCTGTGCCGTTCGGCCATAGAAACCAGTTTCCTGAACAACTCCCTGCTATTCAACAACCCGGTAAGCGCACCATATATAGAGATTGGAGAGGAAGACCAGTCCGTTTCCGATCTCTTCTATACTATTATCAGCGAACTGGAAAGTGTGCCCGATGAATCCAAATACTACATCCTGCAATCACTCCTGTTCGCCTTCCTGCTCAAATGCGAACGAAAGTACCTCCAGACCGGACTGGACGAGATGCACGACCGCACGGAATGGAACACAGCCATACAGTTCAGAAACCTGATTGACCAGAATTTCAGCAAAGACAGAAGCGTGGCATTCTACGCCGACAAACTGAACATTTCTGAAAAAAGCCTGTTGAGAAGTACCAATTCAGTATTCGGCAAATCGCCCAAGGAAGTAATACACGAGCGCCTGCTCATCGAAGCAAAACGCCTGCTGCTGCACAGTAATGCCAACACCAAAGAAATAGCCTTTACGCTCGGCTTCGACGAGCCTACCAACTTTGTCAAGTATTTCAAGAAATATACCCAAAAAACCCCGCTGGAATTCAGAGATACCTTCTTCAATACCTGATTTTTTTGCCCGGATAGCTACTTGTCCGATTTTTACCATCATTGGTCCTTTTTTTACCTTTCACAGCCTGGCAAGCTGCCATACCTTTGTACCGTCAAGTTAATCAAAAAGCAAATGGAAATACTGATTGAAAGTTCAACTCTGGTACCAAGTGCAAGCGCAAACCCGAAACGCAGAACTTATGTCAATATGAGCTACGTGCTTGCAGATGAAGAGGCTGTGATAAAAGTATTACAGCAGTACAAAGAGTCCATCAACTCAGCGGATGCAGAAGCGGGATCTGGAATATGGTCCATGAATCCGGATGTCTCCATGATTCATCCGGGAGGGCACGAGAGAGGATGGGATCAGATCAGGAGTAATGTTTATGGAAAGTTCAGAAGAAACTTTATCGTTCGCAACCTGAAAAGCAGTAACGAAAAGCTGACTATCCACGGAGACATTGCCCTGCTTGAATTTAACTGGGATTTTGAGGCACTCCTGAAATCAGACAACATGAATGCCTCTGTTGAATGGGGATGCTGGGACAATCTTTCGTCTGGCTCATCTGAAAGGAACAGGATTGTCAAGTTGAAAGGCAGAGAAAGTATGATCCTCAGAAAATTCGGATATGAGTGGAAGATTGTCCACATACATTATTCCGGAACACCTGCCGCCGACAGTCAATCGGCACACTGAATTAGAGAGAAAGATCAATTGGA
>CAIYFY010000219.1 GCA_903925535.1 uncultured Bacteroidota bacterium
AAACTATCTGCACGGGTGGGGAAGGTTTTTCGCCGGGGTCGCAAAGGGGAAGCGGAGTCCGGGGAGACGGAGCCGACTGCGCCGGATGCCTGATGTTTTCCGCTACTTCCTACCTTTGTGATCGATGTTACGGTATATCCTCTACACGCTGGGGTTTTATTTCCTCTTCCGCTTTGTTACGGGTTTTGTGGTCCCCGTGGTGCGTACCACCCTGCATTTGCGCAAGGGTTTCAAGGCCATGCGGGAGCAGCAGGAGGCGGCAGCTTCTGCGTCTGATGTGCCCCCGAAGCGTCCGTCGAAGCCGGCTGCCGGGGATTATCTGGATTTTGAGGAGGTGAAGTGAGGCTTTATCGCGCGGGCGCGAAGTGAAAGGCAGGGTGCCGAACCAAGCTTTTAAATCCTTATATTTAACCGGTTTCCATCCTGTTGATCCAGAAATTCTTTCACATTGTTGTTGTTTGTTGCCCTGATGCTGTTCACTCTGGCGCTCGTCCAATTCTATTACAATTGGCGGGTGCATCCGGTGTCCATTTTTCTGTCCTTGACTTTGGTGGTGATCGTGGTGATGTCGCTTACGCATTACTTCTTCTGTTATGGCACTTCCAGATTTTGGCTGGCCATATTCTTCAATCATTTCACCCCTTTATATCTGTTATTGGGTCCGTTGTTGTTGTTCTATGTGCGTGGTACGCTGAATGACCGGAAGGGTTTGGTTCGTTCGGATCTATGGCATATTCTTCCTTTTGTTTTTGCCCTGGTGGTTGTTCTTCCCTACTTGTTTACACCATGGTCGTACAAAATGAAGGTGGCGGATGAGATCATCCGGGATTACCGGAATATATCTGATATACCCAGGTTGATCGATTATTCTCCCGTTGTGAATTTTCTGGTTCGTAATGTATCAGCTTTCGGGTATACGATCTATTGCATCTGGATGGTATATCGTTTCGAGCGGCATTATCCGGCGGGGCAGCGGATCCCGATGTGGCATGCTCGTTTTGCGTTGCGATTCATGAAGTTGTTGTTGTTTGTGTGTCTGTTTGCCGAGTTGATGTTTACCGCTTTGTATGGCATGTATTTCGCAGATTCGAGCCTGACGGCCATCCAGCTGGCGAGCAATCCGTTGATGTCCGTGTTGTTGCTGGGGCTTTCTGCGATCCCGGTGGTGATCATTTTCAACCCGGAGGTATTGTATGGCATTCCGAGGATGACCCGGGCGGCTTCCTATGTGCCGGTGGAGCCGGCTGTGCAGGAAATGGCTTCGCCGGGTTTGTCAGAGGCGTCGCTCACCACGGCATACATATCTCCAGAGGTGGAAGATCGTTTCCAGGAGTTGGCGGACCGGATCCTTCGGTTGATGGAGGAACGGAAGCCTTACCTGGATCCTGATTTCAGCATTGAGCATCTGGTGCGGCTGCTGGAAGTGCCCCGGCATCATCTTTATTATTGTTTCAACAGCATTTTGAACATACGTTTTACGAGGTTGCGGGCGGAGTATCGTGTCCGTCATGTGCAGCAACTGATCCGGGACGGCCAGACGGAAACCAAGACCCTGGATGCCATTGGCATTGAGTCGGGCTTTGCGTCGAGTGCATCATTCAGGGCCGTGTTCCGTGAGGTGACGGGTATGTCGCCACGGGAGTTCCAGCAGTCGCTGGCCGGGTAAAGGGTGGTTTTTTTTCCAGAACTGAGTTCCAGAAACTTTTAAAGCAGGCATCTTCTTCCAGAATTAGGTTTTCTGGAGGTGTATTGGATTTACATTGATCCCAACGCATTTGGAGAATGAGAACTTTAGTCTAACCAAATGATGAAATATAAAATGAAATCGAGTTTCAGCCGCATGACCATTGCTGTCACATTAGCCATGACCACCTTTTCCGCAATAGCTCAGATCGGAATTGGTACGACCTCCCCAAATTCTTCTGCCATTCTCGACATTAACTCGACGACAAAAGGGTTTCTCATTCCAAGGATGACAGAGACAGAGCGGCTGGGTATTAGCGCTCCAGCACAAGGTCTTTTGGTCTATCAGACCAACGGCAGCATAGGACTCTATCACTATGACGGGACTTCCTGGAATACTTTTGGAGCATCTTTTTATTCTGCTGACGGCACACTTACCGGGAATAGAACGGTATCGGCTGGGGGATTCATGCTTACACTCTCTCCGAAGACAACCTTTACCCCATCTGTCAGTGCAGCCTCTCAAATGGCTATCGGCACACGGTTTACTCCTACGCTCACTGCAATTGCAAATAATGACACCCTGGTGGGTCTTGACATCAATCCAACATACAGTACAGGTTCCTTAACAGGAGTCGCCAGATACGGGCTGCGTGTGGAAGGTGTACATATAGGCAGGG
>CAIYFY010000220.1 GCA_903925535.1 uncultured Bacteroidota bacterium
AAGCTGCTGCGCTTCCTGGAACAGCAGGAATTTCGCCGCGTAGGCGGCACCAACCTGCTCAAAGTGGATGTCCAGATCCTAGCCGCCTCCAACCGCCACCTGCCGACCATGATCCAGGAAGGCAAATTCCGGGAAGACCTGTATTATCGCCTGAATACGGTTCCAATCAGAGTGCCGTCACTTCAGGAGCGCCGTGAGGACATTGCCCTGCTTTTCAGGAAATTCTCCCACGATTTCGCCGAAAAATATCGCATGCAAGCTGTCAGACTCGATGAGCGGGCTGAACTGGTGCTGGAAAACTATCGCTGGCCGGGCAATATCCGGGAACTGAAAAATGTGGCCGAACAACTGTCTGTTCTTTCAGAAGACCGGCTGATAACTGCTCAGCATCTGCAGCAAAACATGCCACAGCTCTTCAGCCGGCATCTTCCGGTGCCAACGGGAAAGCCCGGCAGTAGCAGCGGAGGCGATTATCAGGAGCGCGAATTGCTCTACAAGTTCCTTTTTGACATGAAAAAGGATTTGAACGACCTTAAGAACATGTTTTATGAACTGGTGCAGCGGAATAATCTGCACATGCCGGACCTCGGCAATCTGCGCAACATGACTCCGGCGCTGCCAGCCTCCGGATATCATCCGGATGAACCTGATCATGTCAGGGATACCTTTACAGATGGCGACTTTTATCAGGCAAGGCAACCCGAAATCAACTCCAGGCCCATTATCATTGATCAGCAGTCCAGGACTGGCAATTATAACCAGAGTGAGGAGGAGTATGCTCCGCTGGCAATGGAGGAAATTGAAAAGGACGCGATAAAACGCGCACTCTCGAAGTACAAGGGACGCAGAAAAGAGGCTGCGGAAGAGCTGAAAATATCGGAGAGAACCCTTTACAGAAAGATCAAGGAATACGATCTTTGATACAGTAACATTCAATTATCTGCCGCAATATCCACCTGAAAGTCTGTATTCCCGCGCAGAAATTTTATTCACCTTCAAACCGTAGGCCACTTCCAGTGCGCCCAGCACCTCTTCCAGCGACGCGTTGGTAAGCGGTGCAGTATGGAGGCACGTATTCAGTACACTGTTCTCCAGTGTTATCTTCACCTGAAAGTACTTTTCCAGATCCTGGATTACCCTCGACAAGGGGGTTGACACAAACTCCAGTCCGCCGGTATGCCACGAAAGTTCATTCATGGTGTGCACTTCGGATATGGTTAGCCGTGAGTCCTCCTTGCTGTAAACCGCCTTCTGACTGGCGGTAAGTACCGGAAAATCGCCCTCCCCGGGCGAAAAACGCACTTTCCCCGATTTGACGAGCACCGCTATGTCTTTTCCGCTCTGAGTAACGTTGAATTCGGTACCAAGTACCTCTATACGCTCGCCCCCGTCCAGTTCGACACTGAATGGCCTGTCGGGGTTATGAGCCACCTCAAAATAACCATCGCCAATCAGCCTGACATGTCTGGGCGAGCGTCCGTCGTCTCCGGCATGATAAGCCAGGGTACTGCCGCCCCTGAGCCATACCACCGATCCGTCGGCAAGGTGAACCTCCTGATTTTCCACGGTGGCAAGGGTAAACTGATCGTGGTAAGCCTCCCGGGGCTGTCGGAAAATTAACAGCGCGACGATCAGCAGGACAGCAACTGCCGCAATTCGGGTGAAGTAGCGCAGATTTCTGCTGATGCCAAAGGAACGGACGGGGTGTTCTGTTTTTTGAACAATACGCGCGAAGGCTTTCTCCCTGTCTATGTGCAGAACAGGCTCGAAGCGACCTGCCTTGTCCCAAATCAGCGCGTAATCACGAAAAAGTGACTCGTTCTCCGGCGACAACAGACGCCATTTATCTATGGCACCTTTCTCTTCCG
>CAIYFY010000221.1 GCA_903925535.1 uncultured Bacteroidota bacterium
TCAGCTGGACGGAACCTCCTCCAGTTCAGGTGATGAATATAGCTACCTGTGGTTTGCGACAAACGGAGGACACATTGTTTCAGGTGGCAACACACTGACACCGACAGTGGACAGCGCTGGTAACTACACCCTTCGTGTTACCAACATAACTACTACCTGCGCCTCCTTTGCAACCAGGTCGGTAAGTCTCAATATTTCTTACCCGGATGCCAATGCAGGTGCAAATGGTACAGTTTCCTGTCCGGTTCCACTTGATACCCTTGCGGGCAGCGGTTCATCCGGTACCAATTACGGTTATGCCTGGACGGGCCCGAACGTGGTTTCCGGCGGCAATACACTGACTCCGGTTGTAGGTGCGCCGGGTGTTTATACACTCGTAGTGACCAACTCTTCCAACGGATGTACTAAAACTTCAACCACATCTGTAACCGGTAACAATGTACCGCCTTCCGTTAGTACCACCAGTTCCGATATTACCTGTGTGGTTGATACCGTCAATGTGAGCGTATCCACCAATTCCGGCAATGCAACCTTTGCCTGGACAGGCCCGAACGGGTTCACATCCAATCTGCAAAGCCCTGTTGTAACCGAGCCAGGTTCCTATGCTGTGGTTGTTGCTGATACCATTACCGGTTGTAACAATAACGGTGCTGCAACTGTTGCAAACAATACATCCGGTCCGGGTGCAAATGCCACAGGCGGATTTATCTCATGTCTGGTAGGCAGCACCACCGTTACCGGAACAACACCGGACACCAATGCAGTTTATGCCTGGACGGGTCCGAACGGATTCACATCGAGCCTGTCATCTTTCTCCACGCAGGTACCGGGCACATACAGCCTCGCTGTTTCCGACCCCGACAATGGCTGTGTGTCCAACGCAGTTGCTGTGGTTGACGACAATACAGCCGCTCCGGGTGCATCAGCATCATCACCGGGCAACTTTAACTGTACTACCTCCCTCATCGAGCTGAGCGGCAATGGCTCTTCTCAGGGCCCTGATATGGCTTATTCCTGGACAACCAGCGACGGCCGTTTTGTCTCGGGTGAATCGTCGCTCAATCCTGTGATTGATGCTGCAGGTACTTACCAGCTTCTGGTAACCAACACTGCTTCAGGCTGTACCAATACTGCTGCTGTGACAGTTGTTCAGCGTCAGAATGTGTCTGCATCACTCAACAGCCAGACAAACGTGAACTGCAACGGTGCCACCACCGGAGCTGCTTCAGTGGAGGCTGCAGGAGGTAATAATGCCTTCACCTACATTTGGAGCAATGGAGCCTCAGATGCTGCCATCGCCAATCTGGCTGCCGGTAATTACACTGTTACTGTTACAGACGGTGAAAACTGCACTGCTGTTGCATCAGTTGATATTACCGAGCCAACGGCTGTATTTGCCAATGCAACTGCTACAAGCCAGGTTGAAAGCGGCGTTAACGATGGCACAGCCTCCTCCAGTCCTGTTGGTGGTGTAGCTCCCTACACTTATCTGTGGAGCAATAACGAAACCACTCAGGCAATTACCGGTCTGGCTCCGGGCACCTATACCGTATCAGTGACGGATGCCAACGGCTGTGTTGTTTCACAGTCTGTTACGGTAAACTCTGTTGACTGCGCTATTTCTGCTACTTCCCAGGTTACAGATGTGACCTGCCCGGGTGGATCCAATGGTACCGCTTCTGTGTCTGTTATTGGCGGTTTCGAGCCGCTCAGCTATGCCTGGAGCAATAACGCCACCGCTGCGAATATTTCCGATCTGACTGCCGGCAACTACTCGGTGACCATTACTGATGCAGCCGGTTGTATTGCCCAGTCCAATGTGACTGTCAGCACCAATGATCCGGAAGCACCCAGCCTGTCTGCCGAAAATGCAGTGATTGAGCTGGATGAAAACGGTTTGGCTGCAGTAACTCCCGCCACAGTGAATGCTCAGGCGGCTGATAACTGCGGAATTGCCAGCGTGACAGTTTCTCCGGCTTCCTTCGACTGCAACAGTCAGGGCACGCACGACGTAACTGTAACAGCTACCGATGTGTCTGGTCGTACGACTTCAACAACTGTCACAGTGACGGTTACAGACAACCGTGCACCGTCAGTTTCGGCACAAAATGCGGTAGTTTCCCTTGATGCCACAGGTAGTGCAAGTATCACTCCGGCCACTGTTAATGCACAGGGATCGGATAACTGCAGCGTAGCGGGCATTACGGTATCTCCATCCTCCTTCGACTGTACCAATATGGGCGAACATGAAGTAGCAGTGGTGGTTACAGATGCCTCCGGACTCACTTCATCTACCACTGTCATTGTCAGGGTAGTAGATACTGAAGCTCCTGTTGTTACCTGCCCCGACAATATCGTTGTGTGCAGCTACAACAACGTGGTGAGCTACCAGCCAGCCAATGCTCAGGACAACTGCCTGATCCTCAACGGACAATGGCAGCAAAACAGCGGTCTGCCCAGCGGATCGGAATTCCCTGTAGGCTCTACCGAGCAGCGTTTCACCTTTACTGATGCCAGCGGAAACGCCGGCTCATGCTCTTTCACTGTAACGGTAACACCTCCAATCAATATCACGAACCTCACCATTGTGAACGAATCAAATGGCCAGAGCAACGGTTCAATTGATATCACGGTAGAGGGTGGCGTTACACCGCTTTCATTCCTCTGGACATCCAACGGTCAGGATATTGCCAATACAGAAGACGTTTCAGGTCTCGCTGCTGGCAGTTACACCGTTGAAATCACGGACGCCAATGGTTGTGTGTTCAAACGCGAGAACTTCGAGATTACGAACTCTTCAGCTGTCAACGAACCGGTATGGATGAGTGGCATCAGCCTGCTCCCCAACCCGACAAACGGCATTACACGCATCCTTTTCGGCGAAACACCCGAATCGCGCATGGAAATCAGCCTGATTGACGGTACTGGACGCGTACTCAGGAATCTGTATCTCGAGCAGGCCAATATGCTGACGCTCGACTGCAGCGACCTGCCGGCCGGACTTTACACTGTCCGCTTCCGCGCTAACAATGAAATCGGCGCCCGCAAACTGAGCGTTGTGAAGTAATTTTCCCTGCGTGTGTGCACACGCACACGTGCGAACTGTATTTGTGGATAGCCTTTCTTTTCGGTCAGCCCAACCTGGGCTGACCGATTTTTTTTAGAGGTCTGAGGCGGAGAAATGAGAAAACAGTGATACAGCTATATGAAGAAACACCCACAAGCGATGTAAAAGATTTCTGCTATTGGTGCTAATAAACCACCCCGACGGTTTATCAGAGTCGGAGTACAGATTCATAAAAATCAACAACCCGCTCGTCAGTGATAACATCAGAGGGTCTGATAGGCTTTCGGAGTACAATACCCTCCAGAGTACGGCATCGGCTGAGCGCCACATAAAACTGGCCCTGTTCGAAGGCGCCACCTCCTGTTTTCGACACATTTATTATAAAAAATGTAAAATATTGTATATCAATTATTTGCATCAAAAAAAATATTTATTTTGGGTGTACCAATGTCGAAAACAGGAGACGGGTGGGCCGGGTAAATAGTTTTTCGCGCAGATGTCACGCAGATGTTTTGCGCAGATTTTACACAGAAGACTAGTAAATCTCATGGA
>CAIYFY010000222.1 GCA_903925535.1 uncultured Bacteroidota bacterium
AAATCAAAAATCACTAACAATGGCAGTAGAAAAAGGCGCCACCCATTACAGGGATATGCTGGATATCATCTTTGCCAATAAAAACAAGGCCTACGGTGCGTACCAACTGCGACGCTCCTACCCGAAATATTTGCAACGGGCCTTTTTAATTGGTATTGCGCTGATTTTCCTCTTTTTCGCGCTCCCGTACATTATGAGCGCGGTAAAAGGTCTTATCCCCAAGGACAAGCCTGTGGATGTCGTGGCCGAATTAGGCCCTCCACCGGATATTGACCCCAATAACCCGCCTCCGCCGCCTCCGCCACCACCACCAACTCCACCGCCGCCAACGCGTTCTACGGTGAAGTTTGTACCTCCCGTCATCAAGAAAGATGAAGAGGTGCAGGAGGAAGAGCAAAAAGCCGTGGAGGAACTTATAGAAAAAAAGGAGGATATCGGTACCGAAGACAAGGAAGGTAACGATGATGCCGCGCCAACCATTGACGAGAATCCGTCGGAACTGGAAATTGTTGAGGCACCAAAAGAAGAGAAAACCTTCGAGATGTTCGATATCCAGAAGCCGCCAAGCTTCCCGGGTGGAGAAACCGAGCTTTTCAAGTTCCTCCAGAAGAACATCGAATACCCGGCTCTCGCCAAGGAAAACAACATCCAGGGCGTGGTTCCTATCACTTTCGTGATTGGCAAAGACGGTTCTGTTTCCGATGTGGCAATCCTTCGCGATATCGGCGGTGGCTGTGGAAAAGAAGCCGTACGCGTAGTAAAGGCTATGCCCAAATGGGTACCCGGCGAGGCGAACGGTAACCCGGTGAAGGTGCGCTACACCCTCCCGGTTCGTTTCAAACTCGAGTAGCAGCAGGCCTCCGGCCGCAATATTTCAACTCCCGCACCGCTCTTTGCAGACTGGTGCGGGAGTTTTTTTTGTGGCGGATTTTATATCAACCGCCAGACTGATTCCGGTCATATTTTCTCCTTTGAAGGGTACGCACTTTTGTGCCGGATTCTGATGAAACAGAGTCGGATTAATCATGAAAAGGATTCTTATACTCGGAGCTGGTACGGCAGGAACGATGATGGCAAACCACCTCCACAAGGAACTAAGTCCCAACCAATGGGAAATAGACATTATTGACGAACAGGAGGAACATTACTACCAACCAGGCTATCTCTTCCTTCCGTTCGATATTTATGAACCGGAAGATATCATCAAGCCCATCCGGGATTTTATCCCGCACGGAGTCAACTTGCTGATTGAAAAAATTGACCGGATTGTTCCCCGGGAACAGTATGTCCAGATGGAAAATGGCGACCGTCTCCGCTACGATATCCTGATTATCGCTACAGGTACCAAAATCGCTCCGGAAGAAACGGAAGGTATGCAGGGAGAAGAGTGGAAAAAGAGCGTATTCGACTTTTACACTTTCAACGGCTCGCTCGACCTGCGCAACAAGCTCAGGGAGTGGCAGGGTGGAAGACTGGTGGTTCACGTCACTGAAATGCCAATCAAATGCCCGGTAGCACCACTGGAGTTTGCTTTTTTGGCCGATTCATACTTCAAAAACAAGCATATTCGCGACAAAGTGGAGATTACTTATGTGACTCCGCTGAGCGGTGCCTTCACCAAACCCAAGGCGACCACGGCACTGCAACACCTGCTCGATGAAAAACATATCCATGTCGAAACAGATTTCGCTATCGAAAGGGTGGATAATGAAAACAAGATGATTGTAGATTACGGTGGCAGGGAAATTCCGTTTGATCTGCTCGTAACCGTTCCTACCAACAAGGGAGACGATTTGATTGCACGTTCAGGACTTGGCGATGACCTGAATTTTGTACCCACCGACAAGGGTACTCTTCAGTCCAAAGCCTGGCAAAATATATTTGTACTCGGAGATGCTACCAATATTGCTGCCTCCAAGGCTGTCTCGGTAGCCCATTTTGAGGCAGAAATTCTCACCGAAAATATTAAACGCTTCATTGCCGGTGAGCCTCTCAACGCTGAATTTGACGGACATGCCAACTGCTTTGTGGAAACAGGCAACGGCAAGGCATTACTGATTGATTTCAACTATACCCATGAGCCGGTAGAAGGCACATTCCCGCTACCAGGAGTCGGACCGCTGCGTCTCCTGAAGGAAAGCAGGCTGAATCACATGGGCAAACTGGCATTCCGCTGGATTTACTGGAATATGCTTCTCAAAGGAACACATATTCCGTTTGTATCCACACACATGCAGGAAGCCGGAAAAGAATTTGCTTAACATTAAACACTCAAGTCATGGACAGAAATATCGCCGGAGTAACCATTCAGGTAAATGAAGAGGGTTACCTCACCAACTTTGCACAGTGGAATACCGCAATCGGAGACGCACTCGCCGCGGAAGCGGATCTTGCACTCACGCCAAGGCACTGGGAGGTACTTAATTACCTGCAAACGGAATTTAAAAACGACTCACCCCTGAGTATCCGCAAGATTGGCAAGAGCGGGGTGGTGGATATCAAGGAATTCTACCAGCTCTTCCCGACAGCACCACTGAAAACAGCTTCCAAAATTGCCGGAATCCCCAAACCCGCCAGTTGTATTTAACCGACTAAACGATTGAATTATGAGCCAGAATAATGGTGACATCAAAAAAATGATGATCATTTTGTCTAAAGCTACTTTGGAAAATGTTTATGCGGCATTCGTGCTCGCCAACGGTGCCCGGATGGAGGGAATAGAAGCTGAAATGTTTTTCACTTTCTTCGGACTGGAGGCTGTCCATAAAGAAAAACTGGAGCATCTGCATGTGGCTACAGTGGGTAACCCTGCCATGCACATGCCAACTCTCCTGGGCGGACTGCCCGGTGTTGAAGCGCTGGCCACGCACATGATGAAGAAGGAAATGGAAAAAATAGATATGCCGGATGTACACGAGTTTCTGGATATTCTCAAGGCCTCCGGGGTCAAGTTGTGGGTCTGCAAGTTGGCCATGGATATGTTCCACTATAAAAAAGAGGATATGTATGAAGACATTGACGGTATACTGACTGTTGGTGATTTTTACCGCCAGGGAAGAGGCGAAGGCACTCATATGCTATTTATATGATGTTTCGTATTTGATGTTTTTCGCGGGTGTGCGGGCTTGAAGGTTCTGCACACCCGCTTCTTTTCTATATACACATTTTTTACCTTAATTAATTACCTTAGCCGCTCAAATCTGTTAACCAAACCTGTCGCACCATGCCTATTTCCCGCCGCCAACTCCTAAAAACCCTCGGAGCCGCAACCGGTGTTGCTGTACTGACCGGTTTTGAAGATGATTTCCGGATCGAACTGCCGGAGTTATCAGTAAATCCGCTTCACAAAAAAACCGCCAAACCGGTTACTGTTGTTACTATCGGGGCCGGAAGCCGCGGTAACGTCTATGGCAATTACTCGCTCAGTTATCCCGATGAAATGGATATCGTAGGCGTGGCAGAACCAATTCAAATCCGTAACGACCGCTACACCCAGAAACACAATATTCCGGAGGGAAACCGCTTCAAAACATGGGAAGATGTGTTCAAGCGCCCCAAATTTGCCGATGCCGTACTGATCACTACCCCCGATAACCTTCACTACGGCCCCTGTATGGCTGCCCTGAAGGCGGGTTACGATGTGCTGCTCGAAAAGCCGATTTCGCCCTCCGAAAAGGAATGCCGCGATATTCTGGAGCTTTCCAGAAAAACCGGCCGTATCGTGGCCGTATGTCATGTCCTCCGCTACGCACCCTACTTCGTAAAACTGCGCGAAATCATCCAGAGCGGCGCTATCGGCGAGCTGATGAGCATTCAGCACCTCGAACCTATCGAACATATACACATGAGCCACAGCTATGTGCGTGGCAACTGGCACGACCGGAATGCCACTACGCCGATTATTCTGGCCAAAAGCTGTCACGATCTCGATATCCTGCGCTGGATGGTGGGCAAACCCTGCGAACAAATTGTAGCAATGGGCAGCCTGAAGTGGTTCCGCAAGGAAAATGCACCCGCCGGCAGCACCGACAGATGCATGGATGGCTGTGCTGTTGAAAGCACCTGCCCCTACTCGGCTATGAAAATTTACTACCGCGAGCGCGGGCGTACGTATGTATTCGACATGCCGGAAGACAAATCACTGCACGGTGACCACATCCTGGAAAAACTCCGCACAACGAATTACGGACGCTGTGTCTATAAAATGGACAATAATCAGGAAGATCACTATATCAGCTCCATACAGTTTCAGGGTGGAGTAACTGCCAGTTTTTCCATGGAGGCATTCACCTCCTACGAAGGCCGCCGTACCCGCGTAATGGGAAGTATGGGTGATATCGTGGGCGATATGGAGACATTCACTGTCACAGACTTCAGAACGAAGAAGAGTACGGTGTATGACAACTCATCCGGCGACGGACACGGAGGTGGCGACTGGAAACTGGTGCGCGACTGGCTTCAGGCGGTATCCCAGAAAAATCCTGCACTGCTGTCGTCCACCATTGATGCCTCTATTGAAAGCCATATTATGGGCTTTATGGCAGAAAAAAGCCGAAAAACTGGAAAAATCGAGAAAATTATTCTCTGATTTCCGGGAAAAATACAGCAGAAAACCAGACAACAATCTGATTATGAAAGGAATCATTCTGGCCGGTGGTATGGGAACACGCCTGTACCCGCTCACACTTGCGGTAAGTAAACAGCTGATGCCTGTTTACGATAAACCCATGATTTATTATCCGCTCAGTACCCTGATGCTCTCCGGCATCCGGGAAGTGCTTATTATCTCAACACCGCAGGATCTGCCCAAGTTCGCAGAACTGCTCGGCGACGGTTCCGATCTGGGTATGTCATTCTCTTACGTTGTACAGCATACACCCAACGGCCTCGCCCAGGCTTTTGTACTCGGTGAAGAGTTTGTTGGAAACGACGACTGCTCCCTGATACTGGGCGACAATATCTTTTACGGGAACGGACTGGGTGATATGGTGCGCACCTGTTCCAGCCCGGCAGGCGGTATTGTTTTTGCCTATCAGGTGGCTGATCCCGAACGGTACGGTGTGGTGGAGTTTGATCAAAATCTGAAGGCTGTCAGCATCGAAGAGAAGCCTGCCAGACCGCGCAGCAACTTTGCCGTGCCCGGACTGTATTTTTATAACAACTCCGTGGTGGAAGTGGCTAAAAATCTGAAACCCAGCGCAAGGGGGGAATATGAGATCACGGATGTGAACAGATATTATCTCGAAAGAGGCATGCTCGAGGTGCGCCCCATGGGACGTGGATACGCCTGGCTCGATACGGGTACGCACGAGTCTCTGATGCAGGCAGGGCAATTTGTACAGGCCATCGAGAATCGTCAGGGGCTCAAGATCGGATGTATCGAGGAAATTGCCTGGGAAATGGGCTTTATTAATGATGAGCAACTGGAAAAACTCGGTAACAAATACCTGAAAAGTGGATATGGAGAATACCTGCTCAGGGTATGCCGCGACAATGCACGACCCTGGTAGCTCGGAGCGCCAGGCGGTAACCGCAGAGAAAGTTAACTCTGCGCAACTCTGCGGTTACCTCTGCGTACCTCTGCGGTTACCTCTGCGTACCTCTGCGGTTACCTCTGCGCAACTCTGCGGTTACCTCTGCGGTTACCTCTGCGCAACTCTGCGGTTACCTCTGCGGTTACCTCTGCGCAACTCTGCGGTTACCTCTGCGGTTAAATAAAACCAGCTTAGCCGAGGGCACCTCCCCTCCGGAAAGGAACTTCTGGGAATGTTCCCTAAAAGGAGCCGGAAAACAAGAGGTGTTGGTCGGTGGGGGGCTGTATTCAGATTTCTGCGTCAGGGTTGTATTTTTGATCTGATTTTGGGTTGTCACATAGCCAGCGAGCCAGATGAGGGCATCACTTCCCGAATACACAGTTCTGTGCTCTTTTCTGATGTTCTCAAGGCGACTCACAAAAAGACATTACAAATATTTTTAATTTATCCATGTCTTTGTTTCAACAAACAGCGAAAAATGGCATTGCGATTATTTGTATAAATAATTGATTTTAAGGTGTTTAATAAATTATAATAATATTTAATAACAAAGCAAGCCTGTTTTTCTTTTCAACAAACATCGAAAAGTGTCTTTGTGCTGCGAGGCAACCGCGTGCACCTTTGTGTCATCAATGATTCAGAGAGGCGCAAAAACAGCCTGTCTGACCGAACTCGGAAACTTTTCATGAGATTATATACGGGAAACCCGACGCGGCGCAAAAGTGCGCCGCGTTTTTTTTTGCCCTGCCGGTTGAACTTATTAAAATTTTTCTACCTTTGTGCCTCTTCTTTAATCCAAGGTTTCCTTGAAGCATGGTATCTATAATCCGCCGTCGGAATTGAGGAGGATATGGGGGGCAAAAGTTCAGGCTCTCCTTCCCTCTTTTCCTACAACCTCTCATCCTATCCCGATTGTTTTGGACATCCAGCCGGATTCAGTTGCTTTTGGGCGCTGATGCCGGAGTTTGAAAAAATCTAAGACAATTGTACCATGCGCGACCTTGTTGAGCTCGTAAATTTAATCAACCGTACCAAACTAAAAAGTAACGAACTGATGAAAGCCGTCATTGAGCCTGGCTCAAAGATGGAACGTTTGTTCGACGGTCTTCTGGACAAAACTGTTCAGGAGGATGATGACGTCAAAATCCTGTTTAAGGGCGAAGAAGACATCAACGTAACAAGTCTGAAAAACAAACTGAAGGAGCGTCTGCTTGATGCTATCTTTCTGCTTGATTTTAAGGATGCCAACTACTCGACCCGTCAGAAGGCATTCTTCGAGTGCTACAAGAAATGGTCTGCAGCTATTACGTTACTTATCAGAAATGCCAAGATTATAGGTATTGACCAGCTTGAGCGCCTGCTCAGGCACACCAGGCACTTTGAGTTCACCGAACTGACGCTGGATATCCTGCGCACGCTCCGCTTGCAATACAGCACGGTTGACGGCGATATGGAAAAGTATGAGGCTATTAAAAAACAATACGCCGAGTACGAACAGATATGGCAGATGGAGAGCAAGGCAGAGCTTTACTACTCCGAGTTGATGGCGCAGTACACCAACAGTAAATCCACGAAAACGGAGGTGATGGATCAGGCTCAGCGCTACTACGATGAGCTGAAGGACTTCATGGAGGTGTGCCCTTCATTCAAACTGCACCTTTTCGGAAGAATGGTTCACCTGCTGATTTACAACAGTGTGAACGATTATGTCAATACCGCCCGCCTCTGTGAGGATGCCATCTCCTTTTTTGATCAGAAATCGTACGACAGCGGACTGCCGCTTCAGGTCTTTTACTATAACCTGATTGTGTGTTATCTGCAGCTCGGTGAATTCGACAAGGGGCAACAGGTTATCAGTCGCTGCGAGTACTATTTCGAAGAGGGTTCGTTCAACTGGTTCAAATTACAGGAACTTTTCTTCCTGCTCGCCATGCGCACCGGCCACTATGAAGAGGGGTATCATCTCTATGAAAAAGTGACCAATTACCCGCGTTTCAAGGACAAGCAGCCACAAATCGTTGAAATGTGGAACATATTCCAGGCATATATCTTCTACCTGATCAAGGTCGGAAAAATCCGGGAAGATGTGCTGAGCGAGCGCTCGAAGAAGTTCAAGATGAGCAAGTTCATCAACGACATCTCGCTGTTTACAAAAGACAAGCGGGGTATGAACATCAGTATCCTCATCGTGCAGATTCTCTATGCTGTAGCCGAAAGGGATTACGACAAGTCGGTTGACCGTATCGAAACGATTGACAAGTACTGCTCGCGCTATCTGAAAGAGAAGGATACGCTCCGCAGCAACTGCTTTATCAAGATGCTGCTGCAGATTCCGATAGCGAATTTCCATCGCGAGGCAACTTCACGCAAAGCCGACCGTTACCTGAAACTACTGAAGTCCGAAGAGGCCGGCAGCGCCAGTCAGGCCCACGAGATTGAAATTGTGCCCTACGAAGCGCTCTGGGATATGGCTATCGAGTCGCTGCAGCTCAAAATTTACAAGAAACGTTCCTGAGCCCCTCCCCAACCAATTTCATTTCAACGTACCTTTGCACAAAAATTTTTGTACATGCGTTTTTTGACACTCTTCATCTTTCTTGCCATTGTTTCCTGTCAGAACCCGTCTTCAACGGGTGATGCCGCGGCCAATACTGCCGATACATCGAAGACTTCACCTTATGTGTTCACTGATACGGTGCTGATTTCCATTTACCCGAAGGACTTTGTGGCTGTATTGAAGGAGAAGCGAAATATCCCGATTATTGACCTGCGTACTCCCAAGGAGTTCGCTACCGGTCACATCTGGCGTGCCACCAATATCAATCCGATGGAGCCCAATTTCATGGATCAGATTATTCGCCTCGGCAGAGACCAGGAGTATGCCGTTTACTGTCAGTTTGGTGAAATCAGCTTCAGGGTGGCCGAGGATATGAAAAGAATGGGGTTCAGGCGCATTTATCACCTGAAAACCGGTCTGAATAACTGGAACGAAGCCGGACAGGCTCTGCAGCTCAAGTAGGGCTGTCCTGTGAGCTGGATACTCACTCTAGAAGTGCGGACAGTTGCACCTGGGCTTGAACATGCCACAGGACTGTATCGCAAACATGCCTGCGAGCAGTAAAAAGAAGGCGACTCTCCACCAGTTAATCTTTTTCATACGAAATGCGTTTTGTCAGTTAACTGAACGCGAAATTATAGAATATCCCCTTGCCGAACGGAAGTTTAACACAACGACCGTTTTCTACAGACGGAAGCCGCTTCCGCATAATGTCTGCAAAACGAAAAAAGGTGCTGGTAGCACCCCTCAACTGGGGCCTCGGGCATGTCGCCCGCTGTGTTCCTGTCATCCGGGCCCTCGAAAATTCGGGTGCGGAGGTGTACCTCGCATCCGACGGTGTGGCTATGGGATTGCTGCAGGCCGAGTTCCCGCATTTGCCCTGCCTGCCGCTGCCCTCTTATGGAATCCGCTATTTCAGCAGCAATATGGTGCTGAACATCGCCCGTCAGATGCCCCGTATTTTATATGCCGCCGCCGCGGAACACCGTGTAACCGACCGGATTGTCCGCCAGCATGGTATTGACGGTATTATCTCCGATAACAGATACGGGTGCTTTCACCGGCAGTCCCGCAATGTACTGATCACGCATCAGCTGAATCTGCGCATTCCCGGCAAACTGCTGGAATACACCACCAACCGGTTGCTCCGGCTGGCACTGAAGCCGTTTGATGATATCTGGGTGCCTGACACAGGCCATCATGATGGTCTCTCGGGAGCCCTGTCTCATCCGGCGGCCGGATTGAATAACACAAGTTATATCGGTATTCTCTCCCGCGCCATGCAGGCGCCTGCGCAAGAAGAGCCAGAGTATGATGCTGCTGTGATTTTATCCGGACCTGAGCCGCAGCGCACCCTGCTTGAACAGCTTCTGCTCGAACAGGCCGCTCGTCTGCCGTACAGATTCATGTTTGTTCAGGGCATAACCGGTGCCAGAACACATTCCAGACCGGCAGAAAATATCAGCATGATATCCTATATGACGGGTAAAGAACTGAATCGGCTGTATGCTGCAAGCCGATTTGTGGTGTGCCGGTCGGGATACAGCAGTCTGATGGATCTGGCCGCCACCGGTAAAAAGGGCATACTGATACCAACGCCCGGCCAGACGGAGCAGGAGTATCTGGCCCGGCACCTTTCTGCGGGCAATCATTTTGTCGCACAGGAGCAGTCGCAGGTTGATCTGGGAGCTGCTTTGCTGGCTGCCGGACGAACCTCGGGGCTGAGCAGTGCTGCGCTGCGCCTGAATGATTTTGGGCCGCAGCTGGAAGCGTGGCTTGGTACACTTGGAAGTGAATAAGCCATTGTCTGTGCAGCATGACAGTAATCCGGGGCAGTTACCAGGGTGTGTCTGAAAAATACATGCCGGCCCGAAAACGCATCTTTCGGAACCTGTCTGACAGGCCTTTTTCGTGCAATATAACCTGATATTATCCTCAAATACACCTTTGTGCTGTTTTCGACCTCGCCAGTATTTTTCAGACACACCCTAGTCGCGGATAATGACTTCAGTAGCGCCGTACCCGTACTTGTGGTGATATTCGTTTTTGAATTTCTTTACATGCGGATTGCTTCGCAGACTGTCGGCGATGGTTTCTTTCAGTTTCCCTTCCCCCACACCGTGAATAACGAACACCTGGTTGGCACCCAGCTTGATAGCACGGTCAATGAAGCGATGGAAGTGCTGCATCTGGATACGCAGAATCTCGCCCTTGTCGAGGCGGGTATACCCGTTCATCAGGGCCTGAATATGCAGGTCAATTTCTGGTTCAAAATGAGCAAAGTCCTCCGGATCGAAGGCCTTGTGCGGCCGGGAGTTGCCCGCTGATCTGGTTTTGCTCCTGTTCTGCAGGGTATAAGACTTCAGGTCCTGACCTGCTGCGGCAGGTTTGGGCTCAAAGTTGCTCAACAGGGTGAAATGATATGCCATCACATTGATAACAGAGGCAGTCTGGAAGCTGTTGAAAAACTGTTTAGCCTTGATGCGCAGTCCTGCCTCCACGGGGTCGCCCGCTCCTTCAGTTGTGATACGCCGTACGCCGATGAATACCTCCGGTGCGTCATTCAGGTCGTCTGACAAAAAATCGCCCAGTTCATGTGCGGACGAGGCGTTTATTTTTTCATCCAGAATAATGACGTCGCGGTTGGTGGTGAACAGGTCGAATTCCATCAGAAAGTCGAAAGGCGTATCGTTGATCAGCCACACCTTGTATCTGGAGACTGTTTCATCGCGGCCGGGCATGGGCTCGAACGCCAGTTGCAGTCCTTTGGGTTTCAGGATGTGGTACTGACTTTTGACGACACGCCGGGCGGGTGGTTCAGGTTTTTTTTCGCGCGCGGATGCCCATGCAGGAGCTGCGCTGCTCAGCACTGTATCGGCCACAATATCTTCTTCAAAGGCCGGAATGATGAAGTCGGGGTCGTTATCAAGCCTGATTTCAACCATATCATCGCTCAGTCGGCTGGTGACGATACCTGTTTCGCCTGTAAATCGCAGGCGGACTCTCGTGCCGGGGGGGAAATTATTTTTCAGCATATTTTAAAAGAGTGCTACTTTTCGCAAACGTATTAAAAATTTTTTTAGCCAACATCCTGAATTTTGTGCCATGAGTGGACAAGCATCTCCCCGATACCTGTCAGTTGATTTTTACAGAGGGCTCACGATTGCATTCATGATTATCGTGAATACGCCCGGTTCGTGGAAGCATGTCTATCCGCCATTGCAGCATGCAGTGTGGCACGGCTGTACACCAACCGATCTGGTTTTTCCTTCCTTCATGTTCATTATTGGCGTTTCCATGTGGTTTGCCTTTGGGAAGTATGACCGGAAGTGGACAGCTGAAGCGAGGAACAAGGTACTGAAAAGAACTGTACTGTTATTCCTGATTGGTGTGTTTATGTACAAACTCCCCTTTTTCTGGCGAGACTGGGATACTGCGAGGATTCTGGGTGTGCCACAGCGACTGGCGCTGGGTTATGGTCTGGCATCGGTACTGGTGCTGAATCTGGACCGGAAGAAACTGATATGGGCATCGGCCGGATTACTGCTGCTGTATTGGGGTATCCTGAACTGGTTTGCCTTTCCCGCCGGCAGCGATCCGTACCTGGCGGAGAGCAGTGCTGTACTCCGGCTCGATACCTGGCTGTTTGGCACACCGCATCTGTATAACGGTGAAATCAACGGTGGCGTTCGCTATCCCTTTGATCCCGAGGGACTGCTCAGTACACTTCCGTCGGTGGTAACCGTTGTAATGGGCTGGCTGTGCGGCGACTGGCTCGGACACAGAAAGAACAACAAGGAGAAACTGGTGCGCGAGTTACTGATTTTCGGAATTATTTGCGCTGTTTCCGGACTGGTGTGGGATTTGTTTTTTCCGATCAACAAAAAACTCTGGACAAGTTCCTATGTTATGTATGCCGGTGGTATATCCATGATGTTGCTGGCTGCCAGCGTCTGGTTCGTTGACGTGCTGAACTGGCGGAACGGCGCCGGCTTCTTTTTCACGTTCGGAGCAAATTCGCTGTTTGCCTACCTGCTGTCTGAAGTGCTGATTATTTTCTGGGACAGTATTTCCTGGGGAAGCGGTGAATCTGCTACAAATGTAAGAGACTGGATATTCACCCATCTGTTTATGCCAATTGACGGGGGAGAACTCGGTTCGTTCCTGTTTGCCCTCTCTTATATGCTTCTGTGCTGGCTGGTTTGTCGCTGGCTGTACGTGAAGAAGATTTTTATCAAGCTCTGACCTTTCATGCTTCAAACAAAAAACCTTCAATTTGCCTATAACAGAGCGCTTTCGTTCTCCTTTCCGGATCTTGGCTGCAATGCCGGCGAGTCGCTGCTCATTACCGGCCGGTCAGGGTGTGGTAAAACCACCCTACTGCATTTGCTGGCCGGCATATTACACCCCGCTTCCGGTGAAATAAAGATTGGCAACACACTGCTCAGCAGTCTGAGTGGTTCCGGTGCCGACCGGTTTCGGGGGGAGTCTATCGGACTCGTATATCAGCGGCCGCATTTCATTGCCTCACTCACCGTGATGGACAACCTGCGATTGCCTGCCTACTTCGGACATAAACCGGTTGTTGGAGCAGCTATTGAATCACTGGCTGAGCAGCTTGGTATCGGCCATGTGCTCCGACAGTTGCCCGACCAGCTGAGCGTAGGCGAGCAGCAGCGTGCCAGTATTGCGCGCGCGATGGTGAATAATCCCCGACTTATTCTTGCCGATGAACCCACCAGCGCACTTGACGATGATAATTGCACCTCGGTAATTGAGCTGCTGACGCGGCAGGCTGCGGAGCACAACGCAGCCCTGGTGATCGTCACACACGACGGCAGACTGAAGTCTGTGGTGAAAAATCAGGTGGAACTTTCGCTGCAGGGTCGTTAACCTCAAAATACCTGAAAGGATGTTGCTGAAAATAATATACAGGAATCTGGCTCACAAGCCGCTTGGCGCAGCGCTCAGTATAGCACTGCTTGCACTGAGTACCGGCATCATTTCCATGCTGCTGCTTTTGCAGACCCAGCTGGAGCAGAAGTTTGAGCGCGATCTGAAGGATATAGATCTGGTGGTAGGGGCCAAGGGCAGTCCATTGCAACTGGTGCTCTCGGCTGTTTACCATGTGGATGCGCCCACGGGCAATATTCCGCTGGAGGAGGTGGAGAAACTCCGCAAGATGCGTTCCATATCCGGCATCACCCCGCTGGCTTACGGTGATTCTTATCAGCGCTTCAGGATACTGGGTACTGATACGACTTTCATCAGCCGGTATGGCGGTAAATTAAGGTCCGGTCGCCTGTTCGGTCAGTCGCTCGAGGCGATAGCCGGGGCAACTGTAGCTGAAAATACCGGACTTCAGGTCGGCCAGACATTTTACAGCACCCATGGCGATGCAGACGGAGGAGCGCAGCATGACCATGCGGGTTATGTGGTAACAGGTATTCTGGAGCGCAGTAATACGGTGCTCGACAACCTGTTGCTCACCGATGTCTCCAGCGTATGGAGTATTCATGAGGAGGAACATGAGGAGCACGGGCATGAACATGGCCATGAGCACGACCATGATTCCATCCCGCGTGAAATTACGGCTGCGCTGGTGAAGGCCAGATCGGTACATTCCGCCATGACACTGCCGATGATGATTAACGAGTCAACCGGCATGCAGGCGGCCAGTCCGGCACTTGAAATAAACCGGCTGATGAAAATGCTGGGAATAGGTGTGACAGCCCTTCAGACACTTGCGCTGGGTATCATGCTTATTTCGGGTTTCAGTGTGTTCATTGCGCTGTACAACCGGCTGAGGGAAAGAAAATACGAACTGGCTCTTATGCGTTCTATGGGATGCAGCCGCGCGAGGTTGTTCTGGATGCTGTTGTCGGAAGGGATGTTGCTGGCCCTGACGGGCTTTATCGGCGGCCTCCTGCTCAGCAGGCTCGGGTTATGGATACTGAACTCAGGTGCTGCCCGGGAATTTCACTTTGTTTTCCGCTATGAGCCGGTGCAATCGGAACTGTGGCTTTTGGGAATAACCGTACTGGTAGGTGCACTGGCTGCCCTTGTGCCCGCTGTCAGCGCTTTCAGAATGAATCTCTCGCGTGCGCTCGCGGATGCGTAAACAATCATGCAATGAAAAAACACAATTACTGCCTGCTGCTGCTCTCCCTGATTGCCTTTCCGGGAGTCGGCAAACTGGATGCCCAGAATACCCAGCCCGTAAAGGTGTTGTGGTACACACTTTCGTCCATACCGCTGGATGGGGCATGGAAGCCGAATCAGGAGCCGCCATTTCCGTTGTTTACCGATCAGGTGAAACAGCTGGACGGAAAAATGGTATCTGTGGAGGGCTTTGCTATTCCGCTCGACCCGAGCGGCAATCAGCTGACCTTGTCAGCAAACCCTTATTCTGCCTGCTTTTTTTGTGGAAAGGCGGGTCCGGCATCCATTATGACTGTACTGTTTACCACGCCTCAGAAGAGCCTGCATACCGATGATTATATCTATCTGACAGGTCGCATGCGCCTGAACTATGCAGATCCGTCGCAGCCGTACTATACACTGGAGCATGCGGTGCTGACGGGGAAGAAATAGCGTGTGTGTTTTTACATACCGAGCAGTATAATCTCCCGGTCTTCGATGTGGTGCACTTCGCGGCGGATTCGCTGCTCCCAGGGCAGCTCTTCCGGGTTCTTTTTCTCGAAAAGAACCAGATAGCCGCGCTTTTGCCCGAGTTTGTCCATATAGCGAGAGAGTTGCCGTATACCGTCCGGTTCTGACCGACTGTTGTGTATCATTTTGATTTCAACAGGAATAACCTGTCCACGCCAGAACACCATCAGATCAGTGCGGCCGTTGCCCAGCGCCATTTCCCGCTCAATGCGACCGCCGCCATTGATGACGCGCTGCAAAAATGCCATTAACAAAAGCTGATGTCCTGCCTCCCGGTACTGGAAGCGCTCCAGCCACGACTCCGAATTCCAGCGATAAAAATCCACAAAAGCCTGCAGCAGTTTGTCCATATCCAGCGACCCGTCGGGATTCAGATACCAGGTTGTACGGGCGATGTCCTGGTCAATACCCTCCTGAAGCGGGGAATTCAGTATCCGGGTGATGATTTCCCGGTATATTGGATTGGCAAACTGAACAGGTGTAGTGGGCGCTATTATTCCCAGATCCCGGCAATAGCGCAAAGCGTCATCAAAACCATCGAAAGAAGGAGCCTCTCCGGTGATGATACCGGTGACGATCGGGCGCACACGCGGGTCGTTGATTTTGTCAACCAGACTGTCCAGATGCGTTTGCCGCTGTGCTATCAGGCGCTCTTTGGCAGTCTCCACCATGTCCGGAGTAATTTCCCTGGAGTGATCATCCTGCAATATTTCTGCTACAATCTCATTGGCCAGGGCGTTGGTGAGCCAGGGCTGTCCGCCCGAAAATTCGTACAGCTTTTCGAAAACTTCTCCAGAAAACACCTGACCGGTGTCATGCGTGTGCTGATCCAGCAAATCACGGACTTCCTCCCTGGAGAATACGCCAAGAAGAAATGATTTTGCCTTGATATTGAATGGCGACCCTGATCCAATAGACGGATTGTCGGCGCGAGCTCGTGTGCGGTAGTCGCGAATATCGCGGAGCCCTACCAGCGCTACTGACTGTGGAAAATTATCGGGTCGGGTTTGAAAACCATCCCGTAACTGGCGGAGGGTGGATATAAGCACATCATCGTAGAGCGAGTCCACCTCATCGAGCAGAAGTACCAGCGGCTTGTCCAGCGCCCGGCACCAGTCGGTGAGATATTCTGAAAAAACTGCAGTTCCGGAAGGATAGTTGTCGGGGTTTGGAGGCAAGATGTTTGAAGGGATGAATAAACTCGCCGTCCGGTAAAGTGCTCTTATAAATACTGTATTGGCATTTTCCACCGAAATGCCCGGGTACCCGGCCGACTCCAGTGAACAAACCACGGATACGTACTTGCCTTCGCGGTTGAGCCGGTAGGCCAGCTGGTGCAGCAGGGTGGTTTTACCCGTCTGCCGGGGTGCATGTATGACGAAGTACTGTGCATTTTCAATAAGCCGACTGACGTCTCCGTACAGGTTTCTGAACGGATCCACCATGTAGTGTCGTTTCGGGTCGCAGAGCCCGGTTGTATTGAAAAAGCGTTTCATTGATACAAAGGTAAGGGAAATTATGCTCGAAATGGCTGATTAATCATTCCAGTTCATCAACAACAAAGGCCACCAATCTGATTAAAGATTGACGGCCTTTCGGAAAATGACATCGGTATCAGCGTCTGTTACCAGAATACGATATACAGTGCGGCCAGGATGCCGGTTATTGCCAGGGCACCGATAGCAAATGTCGGAGAAGTCTTGAACGATTCCGGATCGTTTACCATGGCCTTCGGGTTGTCTTTGCTTCGCGGATCGGCCAGACTGATGAGCGTCATCAGACCGACCAGAATGAGGAATACCCAGCCCATCTGATTCAGGAATGGTATTTCACCGTAGAACTTCTTGAAGAAAATACCGAGTGGGATAGTGGCCAGTGCAGCTACCAGTGCAGCATTGGCAGTTGCGCGTTTCCAGAAGAATCCGAGCAGGAAAATAGCTACCACGCCCGGAGAAATGAGTCCGGTAAACTCCTGGATAAACTGGAATCCCTGTTCAAGGCGTTGCAGTTGTGGTGCCACGAAAATGGCGATAACCATCGAAATGATAATGGCATACCGGCCAATCAGTACCTGCTTTTCCTCCCCTGCTTCCTTGTTGAAGTATTTTTTATAAATATCCAGTGTGAAGATGGTGGCGATAGAGTTCGCTTTGCCGGCCAGAGAGGCCACGATAGCAGCCGTCAGTGCAGCAAAGGAGAGGCCCTTCAGTCCCGGGCCGAGCAGGTTCAGGAGTACCGGATAAGCCTTGTCGGGCTTCACGGTACCGGTAGCATCCACCATTTCCTGCTGGAACATACCCTGTTGATAGAGCACATACGCTGCAATACCCGGGAGTACTACAATAATGGGCATGAGCAACTTCAGGAATGCAGCGAACAGTAGACCCGAGCGGGCTGTTTCCAGGTTGGCGCCGAGTGCACGCTGGGTGATATACTGGTTGCAGCCCCAGTAATTCAGGTTGGCAATCCACATGGCACCGAACAGGACTGTGAGGCCGGGCAGATCTTTATAGTATTTGTTGGACTCGTCAAAAATCATGTGGAAGTGATCGGGGGCCTGTTCGCGCAGGAGCCCGAGCCCGGCCATGGCACCTGAAACGCCATTCTGGTCGGCTACCAGATTGAGTGCCAGATAGGTGGTAGCCAGACCGCCGAGTACCAGAATAATCACCTGTATGACATCGGTGTAGCCAATAACCTTCATGCCGCCGAGCGTGATGATAATGGCAAAAACCGCCAGAAACCACGCGCAGGCAGTGAAGCTGAATCCGGAAATGGTGGAAACAGCGATGGCTCCGAGGTAAAGGATGGAGGTCAGGTTGACAAAAATATACACCAGCAGCCAGAACACCGCCATCATGGTGGCGACGAGCGGACTGTATCGCTTTTCCAGAAACTGGGGCATGGTGTATATTTTATTTTTGATGTAGCCAGGCATAAAAAAAACGGCCACTACAATAAGGGTAAGTGCTGCCATCCACTCATAAGAGGCGATGGCCAGACCCATGGCAAAGCCGGAGCCCGACATGCCCACGAATTGCTCCGCACTGATGTTGGAAGCGATCAGCGATGAGCCGATGGCCCACCAGGTGAGGGAGCCCTCTGCCAGAAAGAAATCGCTGGCACTGGCATTTGGATTCTTCTTGCGCTGGTAAATCCAGTAACCGTATCCTGCAACAATCAAAAAATAGATGAGGAATACAACATAGTCAAGCGTTTGTAACTCTTTTCCCATAATGGTGAATTCAGAACGTGGTGGCTGTGAACGATTGTTTTGACAAAAAAAAGTTTACGGTCCGGTTAGGCCGCCCAAATATATGACAGGAATCAAACAATGCAATCTATTTTGATGGTAAACCCTTCTATATGGCAGCATCATGCCCCAAAACGGTGCCGGGAATTTTTTTTTGCAATCTTGAGCCCTAAAGTATTGCGCTGTATCAGAAAAAACCCTTTTCTTTGCAGCCCGTTTTAAACGGTTTCAAAAGGTTTCCTGGCCGAGCGGTTAGGCACAGCTCTGCAAAAGCTGCTACAGCGGTTCGAATCCGCTGGAAACCTCAGAGAAAAGCCCGCCGCAACTGACTTCGTGCCGTTGCGGCATTTTTTTTGTCACAACGCTACTGCCCGGACAGTCAAAATACACCCGCTATGGAAACCCTGCTCCAGGAAAAGCTTCTGTCGGTAGGCTCATGGTCTCTGACTGTAGCCATGATACTCGGTCTGCTGGTTACCTGGATTCTGACCGAATTTTTCGTTGCCACTCTTCGAAAGGTTATTTACCGGCAGAGCCGCATTCTGAATCTGCCCGATACCGGCAGGCGACATTCACTGTACCTCATCGCAAAATATATCATCTGGACGATCTCGGCCGGAGTTATGCTGGAGATTGTGGGTATCCATGTGACGGTGCTGCTGGCTGGTTCGGCTGCACTGCTGGTGGGGCTCGGGCTCGGTATTCAGCAGATCTTCCGGGATATTGTGTCCGGTATCATCCTGCTGTTCGAAGGTACAGTGGAGATCGGTGATATCCTTCAGCTCGATAATACGGTGGCAGAGGTAGTGGAAATCAATCTTAGAACTTCAAAGCTGCTCACCCGGGACGGCAAATCACTGATAGTTCCCAATCACCGGTTTATCACGGAAAATCTGGTGAACTGGTCGCATGGCAACAAACTGCCCACCCGGTTTACCATGACTGCAGAAACATCGCTTCAGGTGGATGCAACCCGCGCGCTCGGTCTGCTGCTCTCTTTTGCCAACGAGCATCCTGACATACTGAAAGATATCCCGGACCGGCAGCCGGGAGTCAGGCTCCGGGAAATGACACATGAAAAACTGACCTTTGACCTCCACTTCTGGACATACCAGAAAATGGAGGCCGATCGTATTGCCGCCGATATTCGTATCCGCTTCAGGGAAGCAATTGCCCATTAAACCGGCTCTTTGCCTTATTCTTTCAGCGAAATTTAACTTGATATGTTGCAATTCACACACAAACTGCCCGCCCACGAAACCCATGCCATTGAGCCTCAGGTAACCAATGCCGCTCAGTTGCTCGAAAGCCGCAAGGGTCCCGGAAACGATTTTCTGGGATGGCTTGATCTTCCTGTCAAATACGACAGGGAGGAGTACCGTCGCATAAAGGCTGCCGCGAAAAAGATTCGCAAGGAAAGTGAAGTGCTGGTGGTGGTCGGTATCGGAGGATCCTATCTCGGTGCCAAGGCTGTGATCGAGTTTTGTAACCCGACACCCGCTATCCCGTACAGGGGAGGCCGGAAAAAGCATTTTGACGTGGTTTTTGTCGGCACCAATCTCAGCGGTCCTTATCACGCCCAAATACTCGAAGCAATCGGTGACCGGGACTTTTCAGTGAATGTGATCTCCAAATCCGGTACTACTACCGAACCTGCCATTGCTTTCCGGCTTTTCAGGCAGCGCCTGGAGGAAAAATACGGGAAGGAAGGGGCTCGGAGCAGGATATATGCCACGACTGATCAGTCAAAGGGTGCGCTCAAAAATCTGGCGACGCAGGAGGGCTATGAAACTTTTGTGGTGCCAGACAATGTGGG
>CAIYFY010000223.1 GCA_903925535.1 uncultured Bacteroidota bacterium
GCCGTTTCAACCTGTCCCCTGTGCGCGCGCACCTGATGAATATGTGCATCGAGTGGTGAGAGCCGGCAGTTAAAGGCATCATACCCCAGTGCAGCGTTGAAATTGGCCTGTTCGAGCAGCCGGAAACTCTCCAGCAGACACCAGACGGCGTAGGCAGCAGAGAACTGGGTGCCATTCAGAAGCGCCAGCGCCTCCTTGGCCTTGAAATGCAGCGGCTCCAGTCCTGTTTTCTCCTGAATTACCTGAGCGGGCACGCGCTCGCCGTCCATCCAGACCTCACCCAGGCCGGCCAGCGGCAGACTCAGGTGAGCCAGTGGCGCCAGATCGCCGGAAGCGCCCAGCGAACCGAGCTCATACACCACCGGAAGAATATCGTTGTTGTAGAAATAAACCAGCCGGTCCATCACCTCTTCAGTGACCCCCGAGTGCCCATACGCGAGGCTCTGAATTTTCAGCAGGAGCATAATTTTCACGATTTCAGGCGGAACCAGATCGCCTGTACCGGCTGCGTGGCTCATCACCAGATTCATCTGGAGCGCCTCAATATCACTGTCAGAAATACGGATATTGCACAGCGAGCCGAAACCGGTGTTGATACCATAGATGAGCTCATCGGTACCGCTGATTCTGTTGTCCAGATAAGCACGGCAGGCACGGATACGTTCGCGACTTTCAAGACTGATGGAAATACGCTGTCGGGAGGATAAAATGCGGCCCACAAGCGAGAGGGATAAATGGCCGGAACTGATTTCGTGGTCAGGAATCATGGTGTGGTGGAAAATTTTGGGCGCGAAGATAATCAGTGCCGCCGTAGTTACCACTTGTTAAACTTTTGCAAACCGAAAATGAAGCGTTGTAATCGGACTAACTTTGCATCGGGAATTCAGTTGAACAACTAACACCACATCAAAAAAAATAGCATGGAAAGGAACAAACAAGTTCAAATCGGTCTGATCGCGCTGCTGGCAATCCTGCTCGCGGTAAACCTGTACAACGGCAGTCTGAACAGCCTCTTCGGCAAATCTGACGCCAAAGACATCCGCGAGGCTGCAGTTCCCACGGAGGGAGGAACAATGCAGGGCAACGGCAATATCCCGGGAACCAACGTAACAGCCACAGGCATGCCCACAGGCGCGTCCGATGTTCCGCAGGGTCCAACCACAACCATACAGTACGACCAGTCTGACTTCGACTACGGTACCATTGACGAGGGTGAAATCGTCAAGCACACTTACAGATTCAAGAACACCGGCGATATTCCGCTCGTCATCAGCAACTGCAAAGGTTCCTGCGGATGCACAGTACCGACATGGCCTAAAGAGCCTATCGCTCCGGGCGCTTCCGGTGAGATTAACGTGGAATTCAATTCCAAGGGCAAGCCCGGTCAGCAGCACAAACAGGTGACTGTAACCGCCAACACTACCCCGACAGAAACATTCCTCGTTATCAAGGGTACGGTTCGCGGCAAAGAACAGCCGGTATCAAAGGGAGGCAAGTAAACTGGCTCCTTATAAACTCGGAAAAACGCCGGGAAGCGCTGTTTGCTCTCCGGCGTTTTTTATTCCGCCCTGTGCTGGCCGGAAAAATAGAGTCCGGCCGCGCTGACCATCTTTTCAGCAAACGCAATTTCGGGAGCAATGATTTTGTAGGCAGGGTCGTTCGCCTTTTCGTGCAGCGATGCCTCTACAGACTGAAATTCACCGCGACTGAGTTGCAGTTCATAGTCGAACTGATATGCCCTGGCGAAAGAAGCAAACGCAGCCTCCTGATCCGACACCGGTCTGGCCAGGCGGATGTATGCAAAACAGAGAATGGCGGCAGTCAGAAAGCCGCAAAAGCCGGAGAAAAGCAGCATTTTGAAGCCAAAACCACCCTTTTGAATACGAAGCTGCTCATATTCATGTTGAAGTTTCTGCGCTTCTTCCCGCATCTCCCGGCTCTGATCGTATATCCGGGACCAGTGCTCCTCATAACTTTTTGCGCGTTTTTCTGTTTCAGCCAGCGACTTTTCCAGCGCCTTGATCTGTTTTGATGCTTCTTCGACCATACGGCGAAGCTCTTCCTGGTTCGTCTGCATAAGTCTCTCAGTTTTCTGCAAAAATAACCTTTTCAGCCGCAACTTGTTATCCGTTCAAACAAAATGACATATTCATGAAAGTTGACATACTGGCTATCGGTATTCACCCGGATGATGTAGAGCTGGGTTGCTGTGGCACACTGATGCGCCACGCTGCCCGGGGTAAAACATTCGGGATTCTCGATCTGAGTGCCGGAGAGCTGGGCACCCGGGGCACCCCCGAATTGCGCCGCCGGGAAGCCATGAATGCCGCTGCGCTCCTCGGCGCCTCCTTCCGGGAAATACTGGACATTCCCGACGGACTGTTTGTACATGAGCCCGAACAATGGCTCAAGATTGTGCAGGTAATCAGAACGTGCCAGCCCGATATCGTGCTGTGCAATGCCGTGGATGACAGGCATCCCGACCACGGACGCGCCTCCAAAATGACGCAGGACGCCTGCTTCTACAGCGGACTGTCCAAAATTGCGACTTTCAACCCCGATGGAAGTCTGCAGGAAAAATGGAGACCCGCCGCTGTTTACTCCTACATTCAGGACAAACAACTTACCCCCGACTTCGTGGTGGACATCACGCCGTGGGCAGAAAGAAAAATGGAGGCCATTCTTACGTTCAGGTCGCAATTCTGGCATCCCGGAGAAGAAGCACCCAGTACCCCCATCTCGGGCAAGGATTTCCTCGATTTCATGGAAGCAAAGATGCGCGTATTTGGTCGCAGCATCGGCTCAGACTACGCAGAGGGATTTGTCTGCACCCGCACCCCGGGTGTATCCAACCTGTTCGACCTCGGGTAAAAAGTTAATAATTCCAAAAATAAAGACGCCTCAAGTTTAACTTGCGGATATTTGCAGGTCAAAATGTCAAATCACACAAAACAAACCAGTCGGATGAAAAGATTTGTTGCCGCTTCACTGCTCGCACTCTCCTGTATCGCCAGTGTCTATGCAACCGGAACAGATGGCCCGGGCATGAAAATTAAAGTCAAACTGGAAAACTACACCGAAAAGGAACTCCTGCTCGGCTTCCACTACGGCGAAAAGCAATACGTCAAGGATACGGCGGTCATGGATGCCGACGGCTATTTTACCTTCGATGCAGACACCGTACTTGCCCCGGGCGTGTACCTGCTGGTCATGAAACCATCCAACAACTACCTGCAGGTCCTTCTGCCGGAGGATGATCAGGACTTCGTTATTACAACCGACGTGAACGATATGGTAGCCAAAATGAAGGTGAAAGGCTCGGACGACAACACGGTTTTTTACGACTATCTGAGGTTCCTCAACAAATATCGCCCTGAAGCCGACTCGCTGAAGGCAAAAATTAACCGCGCGAAAGGCAACGAAGCCGACTCCCTGAAATATACCCGGGAGCTGGAAGGACTGGACAAAATCGTGAAGAAATACCAGCTCGACATGATTGCCAGGTATCCGAAATCGGTGTGCGCGCGTATGACCAAAGCCTCACTCGACCCCGAAATTCCGGAATTCGACGGCAAAGACGAGCAGGAAAAGGCACGCAGGCGCTACTACTGGATCATGTCGCACTACTTCGACAATATTGATATTGCAGATCCCGCGCTGCTTCGCAGTCCGGTACTGCACCCGAAAGTACACGACTATATCACAAAATATGTTCCGCAACACCCCGACAGCGTCAATATCGCTCTTGACATACTGTTCGGAAAACTCCAGAAAAACCAGGACAACTTCAAGTACTTCCTGGTACACTTCCTGAACCACTACGCCAAGGCACAGGTAGTAGGTTTCGACGCCTGCTATGTTCACATCGCGCTGGAATACTACTGCAAGGGACTGGCTTCATGGGCCAAAAAGGAGGATATTGAGAAGATTTGCGACAATGCCCGCCGCCTCGAACCCATCCTGATTGGAAAAACGGCTCCCAATATCGTTGTGTACGACCGCAAGGGAGAACCACATGCCCTGTGGGATGTAGATGCCGACTATACTGTTCTGTTCTTCTGGGCACCAGACTGCGGCCACTGCAAGAAGGCTGCACCGTATATGATTGATTTTGCCACCAAGTACAAGGACAAGGGCGTGAAAGTCTTTGCTGTTTGTACCGCCGTTGCCAAAACCATCGAGGAAAAAGACGGTCCCGAGTGCTGGAAAGGCGTGGAAGAGAAAGGATTCACCGACGACCTGTTCATGAACCTGGTAGATCCGCTCCTGCGAAGCAAGTACAAAACGCTGTACGACGTGCAATCCACCCCACAGATCTTCATCCTGAACCGCGATCACAAGATTCTGATGAAGCGGATCAGCGCCGAGCAACTGGCTGAAAACGTCATGGATGAAGTTATAAAATCAGAAGAAGACAGAAAGAAGAAGAACTGATTCATGATCAATCTCGTTTCCGATACGGTTACCAAACCGACGGCGCCCATGCTGAGCGCCATGATGAACGCCGCGGTCGGCGACGATGTTTTTCGCCAGGATCCCACTGTAAATACCCTGGAAGAGAAGGCGGCGGCCTTGTTTGGTCACGAGGCCGCCCTCTTCTGTCCGAGCGGAACCATGACCAATCAGATTGCCCTCAAAGTGCACACGCGCCCGCTTGATGAGGTAATCTGCGACGAGATGAGCCATATTTACCAGTATGAAGTTGGTGGATATGCCTTTCACTCGGGTATTGCAGTGAACCTGCTGCGCGGTGAAAACGGGATACTCACCGCTGATCTGGTGGATCAGGCAGTGAAGCCGCTGTACGACTGGCTTCCCAAAAGCACGCTCGTGGTGCTGGAAAACACCTGTAACAAGGGCGGTGGCAGCATATATCCCATAGAAAATATCCGCCGGATTAACGATGTGTGCCGCAAAAGAGGACTCAGACTGCACCTGGACGGAGCGCGTATCTTCAACGCACTGGTCGAAACAGGCGATACCCCGCAGGAAATCGGCAGTCTGTTCGACAGCATATCTATTTGTCTCAGCAAGGGCCTGGGAGCTCCGGTCGGGTCGCTGCTCACCGGCAGCAGGGATTTCATTGCCGAGGCGCGGCGGGTCAGGAAAGTGATGGGCGGCGGCATGCGACAGGCAGGATACCTCGCGGCGGCAGGCATATACGCCCTCGACCACCATGTTGACAGACTCAAAGAGGATCACGCGCACGCACGCATACTTGCGCAGGCACTGGCGGAACTGAACTACGTCGGTCATATTCGTCCGGTACAGACCAACATCGTGATTTTCGACCTGCATCCGCCATGTACGCCGGCTGTATTCCTCGACTACCTGAACAGGAACGGCGTTGCCGCCTCTGCATTCGGTCCGCAGACCATACGCTTTGTCACACACCTCGACGTTAACCGCGATATGATTGACAAAACCGTTCAAATACTGCGGAATTATCATTGAGCGCTTGTTCAGGATCATTGTGGCTCACCCCGACTGGCGTAGAACCATTACTTTTTCTACTTATTCCTGGCACCCCTTTAGTGTTGGTTTCTCACAGATTTTACGCAGATGTTTTGCGCAGATTTTACACAGAATCGCACTCAAGAGAAGGAGTTTATGATGCGTTTAATGCTGATTTTATCTTCCAGCCTGTTTGTATTGAAATTTATGAGTAATCCGGGTTGCTTGTTTGACAATCGCAGGTATGTCATAAGCTTCATAGACACTTTCCAGCAAGCCAGGTCCTGGTGCGGTGTGCACCCGAAA
>CAIYFY010000224.1 GCA_903925535.1 uncultured Bacteroidota bacterium
AGCCAGTTACACGAATACTTGTGGACAAGGCCTGCCCTCGGTGGTTATCCCTGTGACTGTTGTGCCCGCGCCCGTTACACCTGTGATTGCTGCGATGGGCAGCACCATACTTTGTCCCGAAAACGTTGTGCAGATAGCCGCAACGAATATTTGCAGCGGATGCAGTGTAGTTTGGTCGAATGGACAGACAGGGGCTTCTATTACAGTATCTTCTGCCAGTAATTATCAGGCATACTACACCAACATGTGTGGTAACAGCAATAATTCCAATACAGTGCTGGTTACTTCCCAGAGTTACCCTGTGGCACCTGTTATTACAGCCTCAGGATCAATTGCGTTGTGTCCGGGTCAGTCAGTAACGCTTTCGGCAAACAATATTTGTCAGGGATGCACTGTGAATTGGTCCAACAATCAGACTGGTCCGTCCATTACTGTATCTTCCTCTGGTAATTATACTGCCACCTATCAAAATATATGTGGTTTGGGTCAGACATCGAACAACATAACAACCGAAGTGACAGGCCCGTACATACCTGTTGTACAGGTTGCAAACCTCTGTAATCTGTCAGCACCAGTTGGTGGAAGTAATTATCAATGGTATTTCAACAATATTCCAATCCAGGGCGCTAATTCACCTTTCTATGTTGCGGTTGTAACCGGATTCTATCACGTTGCAATGACAAGTCCGACGGGATGCGACGGAGTGTCAGGTGCTGTATTGGCTCAAACTTGTATAAGCGGAACTGAAAACCCCGAAAATACGACTACTTTCATGGTTTATCCGAATCCAGCCTCAAAAAATCTGACAATCGAATGTCCTCCTGATACTGAAGAAATGGATATCAGGATGGACTTGTTTGACTCAAAGGGTACAATTCAGGCTACCATATTTAATGGGCGTGCGGGGGCAGGGATTTCCAAAATTGAATGTAATCTGCCTGAATTGCCCCAGGGTATCTACTCCTACAGGATACAGGCTCTCAAATACGCTGTTTGGGGTCAGCTTGTCATCATCGAATAGGCAATTTTTCAAACTCAAAAAAAAAAAAGCAATGAAAAATTTCAGAAACAATCATTCCATCAAAATTACTGCTATGATTTTGTTCATAGCTGTAATGGCACCCTTCGCTTATGGTCAGGGACCAAAAAACACAACAGGGCCAGTGTCAAAGGAGTCCATTTTATGTATCAAGTTCAACGACAATCTGCCGGTTTATGCCCGCAATGGAAGATTGATGGATGACGGATCGGGCATAGTGGAATCACTTGGACTACTACAGGATGCAGGATTCTTTGAAAAAATGATTACCTGCGTAAGTGAATCGAGACTGGATAGTATGCGTGCAGAAGCCCAGGCCTACTGGGATGAAGTTGAACGACAGAATATTGGCATTGAAGCTGGAACACTGGCTGATATGAATAATTACATAGCATTAAAAATAAAGCCGGGAGTAGATGAAAAAACGCTGGAAGCTGCTTTTCAGTCAAATCCTTTTGTTGAATATGCCACAATTTTACCCGAATCACCAGCACCACCTGTCCCGCCCAATTTTGTGCCACAGCAGAACTATCTGAGTACGGCAACCGGTATCAACGCTGAACAAGTTTATTCTGTTTACAATAACCACGGGGCCGGTGTACAAGTGGTTGATATTGAAGGTTCGTTTAATGCATCTCACAACGATTTGCCAAATATTCCACTTGTTCTGAACGTACCAATGGAAACCACTTTTGGTGATAATCATGGAACAAGTGTCCTTGGCCAGATAGTCTCTAAAAATAATGGCTGGGGCACTTCAGGTATTGCGTACGATAGCCCTGCCAAATTTGCAGTCAGAGGGCAATATTGGAATAATACCATTATTGCTGCCGCAAACGCCATTCAGCCAGGCGATGTAATCCTGCTGGAACTTCAGTTAACAAATCCTGCCGTCGGTAAATATGTTCCCATCGAATATAAAAAAGTGAACTATGACGCTATCAAGCTGGTAACCGGGAACAAGCGAGTGGTTGTTGAGGCCGCAGGAAACGGCTATCAAAATCTGGATCTCAATATTAACAAAAAAGGGGATGCCGGTCATTATCCATTTGACAACCTGCACAATTCAGGAGCTATCATCGTCGGCGCTGGAACTAATCACCCTGATAGTATTCCAAGATCTCGCAAGCGTTTCAGCAATTACGGAAGCCGGGTGAATGTTCAAGCCTTCGGAGAAAATGTTGTAACAACAGGTGGTGATATTACCCTTGTAAATGGTGTACAAACGAGTATTCCTCCTGTGTTTTATAGTGCAGAAGGGGTTAATTACTATTATACCAACGCATTCAGTGGTACTTCCAGTGCCAGTCCCATAGTAACAGGAGCCTGCTTGTTAATACAATCCGTGCTGAAGAACACGAACAATACTTATTTGACCAGTCTGCAAATGCAGCAGCTTTTGATGTCAACAGGCAAACCCCAGCAAGGAAATACTTCAGAGAATATTGGCCCTATGCCTGATGCTTACAAAGCGATTCAGTCATTGCTCAACAATAGCAACTGTAATGCTCCTGCAGCTACTCAGTTAGGTGTAACAAACGTGACTTCGACCTCCGCCACCTTGCTGTGTACAGCGCCCGGAGCACTTTCAGTACGGTGGGCATACCGGAAAGTGGGGGTAACCTCCTGGACGTCGCTGCCAGAAACATCTGCAGGATCTACACTGGTAACCGGTTTGCAACAAAACAGACAGTATGAGTTTGTAGTAAAAATCAGGTGTAACTCCACCAACTGGAGCAACTGGTCAAGCTCAGTAACGTTTAGTACCCCGGTTACCTCATCCTGTACTTCACCATCCATTAACCAACTGTCGGCAACCAGTATTACCAATACATCAGCAACATTGAATTGTTCATTAGGCGGTATGATTTCGTACGACTGGAATGTACGCCCTGTCGGGACAACAACATGGAACACACTCACAGAAACCACATCAGGAATCAAGAATATTACAGGACTACAGCCGGGTTCCAACTACGAATTCAGGGTTCGTGTCAAATGTAATACAACGAGTTGGAGCAATTGGTCAGCTGAAAAAACATTTACTACAAACAGTACTGTTACTTGTAACGCACCGACTCTGTCTCAGATATGGACGAGTTTTATTACCTATACCAGTGCTACGCTCAATTGTTCGGTACCGGGATCTCAAGGCTACGACTGGCGTGTTCGCATACCCGGGGGAGTATGGACTGATCTTGATGAAACTTCAACGGGCAGTTGTGATGTATCAAATATGAACTCTGGTACCACCTGGGAGTATGCTGTCAGGGTCAAGTGTTCTTCAACAACGTGGAGTGACTGGTCGTCAAACAAAATTTTTTCGACCCTGTCATGCGGAACGCCGTCAACCAGCCAACTGTCTGCATCCAATATTACATATAACAGTGCAACGCTCAATTGCTCAATGACCGGGGTACTCTACTATGACTGGGCGATAAGAGTCTATCCCGGCGGATCATGGGTAAATCTGGATTACACATCAACAGGTCTCACCAATACATTTGATTTAACTGCAGGCACTACCTACCAGTACGCTGTGGCGGTAAGTTGTGATGGCAATAACTGGAGTAACTGGGTTTACAAAACTTTTACAACCCCCTCCTGTACTGCCCCGTCTTCAAGTGAAGTATGGTACTCCGATCTGACGAACAACTCTGTCAAACTTCATTGCAGCAAGCCAAATGTGGAGATGTTTGTCTATGCCATAAGCGTTAACAATTCGGGAAACTGGTTTTACTTTGAAACTTCTTACGATGAAATGACGTGGAACGGACTACAACCCAACAAATGGTATGCTTATGCGGTGGCTGCCAGTTGCGATGGAACAACGTGGAGCGACTGGTCTCCAACCGAGTATTTGCTGACTTATAATTTTGCTGGTTCAGAAACCAGAGATGTACAGCCACAGGCAGCGCCGACTGGAATGGTATCGGGCAAAGAGACCAGTGTGATCGGAAAGGCATACCCAAACCCAAGTAGCGACGAAGTATTAATTGACCTTGAACAGGTTGCAACCGGGCTGGTCGAATGGAAATTGACTGATCAACTTGGCAGGGTGGTACTTGTACGTGAAGAAAATATGGATGCCGGGACTCATCAAATTCTGATTCAAACCCGACATCTCGCCACAGGAATCTACTCTCTGAATATCAGGACACAGTCATCAAACAGTACCCAGCAACTAAGTGTTGTGCATTAGGTAATGCCGCTAATATCCAAATCTTTCAAAATAGCAGCGCCCCGTTCAATTAATTTTGAGCGGGGCAATTTTGTTATCCCGATTTTTTATCATAATTTGCAGCTAAATGGAGGTTACTGTGCCGTTTCTCCCGCTTCTGTAACGAAACAAATGGTTAGTTATTAATTTAATTCTTTGAATATGAATAAGTTAAATGTCTTTTTTTTGTCCTTCTATTTTTTGGTTTTCTGCATGGCCTCCCCTCTGATGGCCCAGCAGGATACGAGTCTTGCCCGAACTATCCTGTCGGAGGCGGTTGCTCTTGTTGATAAAGAAAAATACGCCGAGGCAGCTGCAGGTCTGAAAAAGGGTATTTCCCTGATGGAAAATGCAGGCGCGCAGGAATCTGTTCTGTATGCCGGGTTGCTTCACCAGTATGCCGCGGTAATGCTCAAAACCAATCGCCCCGACACGGCTATTGTGATCAACCGGTCGGCTATGGCCATTCGCGAGCGGTTACTTGGGTATGTGAGCGAACCTGTTGCCCGCTCATTGCTGAATATCGGTCAATGCTATTACGCGAAGCTCAATATGGCCAAATGCAGAGAATTCAGCCTTAAATCACTCGCAATAGCGCGAAAACTCCCTCCCGGTATGGAGGAGGCATCTGCCAGCGCCTATAATAATATCAGCAACAGTTATGTTCAGTCGGGCGATCTCAGAACAGCGATGCTGTACGCCGACTCTGCTCTGCATATAAGACTTGCCGCCACTGTACCGGATACTGTCAATCTGGTCAAATCTTACAACAATACAGGAAATCTGTTCATATTACTGGGATTACACGATAAATCGGTACCCATGCTCGAGCGAAGTCTCGAGCTCAAGCTGGCGTATTACGGCAAATGGCACCGGGAAACTGCTATCGCTTACTGTAATCTGGGTGCAGCTGTTTTCTTCAGCGGAAATAACGAACGTTCGTTTCAACTGATTGCTACTTCACTGGAGGTCAAGAAGAAAGTGCTGCAGCCCGACGACTTCGAGATGGCTGAGTCTTATGCCAATATTATGCTGCCGCTCGTGGCCACCGGCGAATATGACAAAGCTGTTGAATACGGGAAAAACGCGCTCGCTGTTGTGAAAAAGTACGGCCTGAGAGGCGCTTATATTTCCGGTATCGTTCACCTGGCAACTGGCAACGCGCTGGTTTACAAGGACGAACTGGACGCTGCCATAGAACAGTTCGATGCTGCGCTCAATTTTTTTGCACTCACCAGAAATAACTCGCTGGCAGCCGATGTGCTCAATAACATCGGGGGGGCTTACGGACAAAAAAAGGATTATACCAATCAGAAAAAATATTTCCGCCAGGCGCTCTCCAGAAAACAGTCAATTGACCGGACACATCCCTCGCTGGCACTTAATTATGTCAACCTCGGATTGGCATGTATGAACAACAACGAGCCCGACAGTGCGCTTGTTTATCTGGAAATGGCCGAAAATCACCTCCGGAAAAACAATGCGCTGAACAGCAGCTACATGACCACGCTGCACAATACCCGCGCCAGTGTGCTGACAGTCAAGGGCCATTTCGACGCTGCTGTGGCTGAACTTCAACTGGCTATGTCGGCGTGCGGATACAGGCAACCGGGCGATTATCAGCAAGTGACACATTTCGACGATTTGATGACCACGCTGACCGAACTGGGTGGTGTGTGGAAAGCCCGTTATGCCTCCGATCCAGACCCGGCTTACGCGCAACGCGCACGGGAAGCGCTGCGCGTTGCCCAGCAGATTGTGGCCGACAAAATCGGCAGTTTCACCGAACAGGATACCAGAACAGCCATTAACAAACGTATCGCTCCGCTGTATGAATCGCTCATTGCTACCGATTTGATACTGGAGAAATTGAATAATAACGGCGATTTTCTGGCTGAAGCATTTCTGATGTCGGAATCGTCAAAAGCAGTCAATTTGCTGCAGGCTGTGCGCAACAGCGGTGCACTGCAATTCAGGGATGTGCCCGACGAAGTGGTATCTGCTGTACTGTCACTGGAGTCGGAAATACGATTGATTTCCAGAAAACTGTCGGAAGCTGCCAGTGTCGCCAACAAAGATACGTCTGCAGCCGATTCGATCCGGCTTATGCTGACTGCCAGAAAAGAAACGCTCAACGCACTGCTTGATGATGTAAAAGTGGCTTATCCTGCCTACTACAATGCACGTTTTAAGGCCAGCCCGCAATCAATAGCAGTAGTCCGCGACTCCCTGCTCGCACCCGGACAGGCTCTGTTGGAGTATTTCACCGGCGAAAAGGCAGTTTATGCCTTCTTCGTCAGTGCTGATACGGCGCTCGTCCATGAAATTCCGCTCGATTTTCCGCTTGAAGACTGGATTGACAATCTGCGACAGGGCCTGTATGGCTACTACACGGCCCCCGATTCGGCCCAAACTCCCGACCTGCTTGAGAATACCGTCCGAAAATATCTTCGATATGCTCCCCTGCTGTATGAAAAACTCGTAAAACCGATCAAACCTCTCCTGCCCGAACGCCTTGTAATCGTGCCTGACGGCCCCATCGGCTATATTCCTTTCGATGCACTGCTAACCGGCTACCCGCGTGATATCAGTAATTTCAAAGGATATGATTTCCTGCTCAAGAGCCACCAGATCAGCTACTCGTATTCGGCAACCCTGCTCCGTGAAATGCGCGATAAAACGCACAAACAATTGCCAAGGGATAATTTCGTCGCTTTTGCGCCGTTCTTTGAAGGCAATCCGGGTGCGCTGAAGAATATGTATCAGCTCGAAGAGTTACTCCGGAGTGAGCTCACTCCACTACCCCACTCCGGAGCCGAGGTGGCTGCTGCTGCAAAACTTATGAACGGTGACATAGTAGCGGGCCGGGCCGCCACCGAAGAAAAATTCTGTTCAGTGGCAGACCGTTATCGCATTATTCACCTGTCAACCCATGGCAAGGCCGATAACAGGGTCGGCGATTACGCTTTTCTGGCCTTTGCCGAAGTACCTGACAGTCTGGAAAATGAACTGCTTTTTGTGCGGGAACTCTACAACCTGAGTCTGAACGCCGATCTGGTGGTGTTATCGGCCTGCGAAACAGGTACGGGCAAGTTGCAGCGCGGAGAGGGCATTATCTCGGTTGCGCGCGCATTCGCCTACGCGGGTGCGAAGAGTATCGTTACCTCGCTGTGGGAGGTAAACGACCAGAGTACTGCCGAACTGACCCGAAATTTCTACCGGGAACTGCGGATGGGCACCGACAAGGACGAAGCGCTCAGGAAAGCGCGACTGCGGTATATCAGAGAAGCATCGGTTCGACAGGCACATCCGTTTTTCTGGGCCGCATTCCAGTGTGTGGGAGATACACGGCGACTGTCAAAATAATTCTATTCCCCCATCATGGTCAATAATTGGGTGGCCCGCACGTTGTACGGGTGCTCTTGATCGTCAGCCATGAATCGCAACAGTTCGATTAAACGCGGGCGTGAGGCTGGCAATTGTCTGGTCATACAAAACACCTCTCCCCAAAGTGCATCGAATTTGCGGTCCGAGAATTCCATCTTCCGGAATTTCCGGAATACGGCTTCCGCCTGATTGTATTTCCCCATTTTGTACAGCACGTACCCGCGCAGGTACATGCACTCGGTGAGACTGTCACTATCCGGGTTTTTCAGTAATGCGAGTGCACCCCGATAATCTCCACTGCCATAGAGTTCGGCAGCTTTTTTACATATACCGGCAGACATATTTTTGTCTCCTGCTCCCATTAGCCTGAGTTCAAAATTGTCTTCACGGAAAGCAATACGCGACAAATCTTCATACTTGTCTCGCAGATTATTGTCAGTTGGTTCCGGCTTGACAGTCTCTTTTGAGGGGATGGTATCCGCTGGCAGCGAGGGCATGGGAATGCCGGGCGAGGTAACAGGAGCTGAGACAGCTACAAAATTCTCATCCCGGGGAGAGAAAAAAATACCGGCAGCTACCAGTGCCATCAAAGAGGCGGCAACCGCATAAGGCAGCCAGTTTCTGTACTTGAAACGGCTTGAATCAGCGCTGCTGCCACCACGCTGGCGGTCCTCTTCCTCATCCCACTCCTTCAATTTATCCAGAATATGCTGGCGCCTGAGCAGTTTGCTCAGTTGAGCCTCAGCCCTCAGTGCCTCGAGACGAGCGACCAGTTCGGGGTCCTCTTCTAGCGCTGCCTCAAACGCAGTTTTGTCGGACTCTGCCATGTTACCCGACAGATAATCCTCTATGTCTTCAAAGTCATATTGCCTGTTCATAATGATTTCAAAGCTGCCAGCAGCGCGGGTTTTCCTGCCAAAAATTCATTGATTTTTTTTCTGCAATCGAGCGCTGCATTCTTGGCTACATCCTGACTCCGGTATCCCATAATTTCGGCGATTTCCGACATGGAATAATCGGCACTTCTGAGTTTAAGGAGCCGTTTGCACCGATCCCCGGCGGCAGAAAGAACCGTGTCAAGCAATGTTTTCTGATCTTCCATTTCCGTCAGCTCTGAAGGGTCAAAAATGGATGATGACATTTCCTCCGATATTCGATCTATTGTCTTGTCTCGCCGAATCTCCGATCGCCGGCGAGTGTAGTAAATCTGTACAGCTATTTTCACCACGTAAGTGGAAATAGCACTCAGTGCCGGATTATATTTGCCTTCCATCACATGGGTATAAAAAACAGCGATTGCCTGATGAAGCGATTCTCTGGAATCATCCGGTGAACCGCCAAGACCGGATATTTGTTTGCTGACTACAGACCTGATTGTGTGGTGCTGGTATAAATACTTCAGCGCCGCATTGACTAACTGGGGGCTTTTTCCTCGAATTGACCTCAAGATATGTTCATCATTGGTAAAAGAGTTATCCATCTATATTGCCGGTTACACTACGAAGGTAAGCCAAAAATCGAAAATTACCTCTTTCAATTAAATTTTCTTGCACAGCCCCGCAACTTGTCCGACCTTTACGGCCCAAATGACAGACGCCATCTTGTTACTCGAAGACGGTACGGTTTTCCGCGGCAAAGCAGCCGGAAAAATCGGTACCACCACCGGTGAAATATGCTTCAATACGGGCATGACCGGCTACCAGGAAATC
>CAIYFY010000225.1 GCA_903925535.1 uncultured Bacteroidota bacterium
ATTTTTGGGGTTGTCAGAACTAAATTCCTCTTTTTTTGAAGAATTAAAAATGAATTTCCAAAATGCCTTGTATGTAATTGTACTTCATACACTATTTTTACCGCCGGGAAATCAAATCCTGGTGTGCAAATAAAATTTTTCAGTGCGCACGCCAAATTCACCTTCCCTTGCATCTTTCGTATAACAGATGAGCAGACGTGTCAATTTTCTGCCTAGCTGTCGGTCCGATGTGCAGGGTTTTTGTCAAACCAACCATTCATTATTCTTAACTTAAATTACATCGCAGCATGACAGCAGCAAAACCTACACAGGCTAAACAACAACAGCAGGGTGGAATGTCTGGTATTTTTCCGTATATCGTGATCCCGATCCTGCTTCTTATTGCAATCGCGATCTTCAAGTTTGTTCTGGGTAATCCGGCCAACTTCGCGGACAATGATCCAACCAAAGACCCGCTGCCGGGCAACTTCATGGGCCAGATGTACAAGGGCGGCTTCATGGTGCCGATCCTTATCACGGCTTTTTTCACGGCAATCGTATTTGTCATTGAGCGTTTCATTACACTAAATCAGGCTAAGGGTACTGGCAACATTGATGCATTCGTTCGTTCCGTGAAGGGCTACCTGGACCGTGGCGACATTGACGGTGCCAAAGCTGCATGCAACAAGCAGAAAGGTTCTGTAGCCAATGTGGTACTCGCCGGACTGGAGAAGTACGCTGAAATGGAAAAAGTTACCGGCATGGAGAAAGACGAGAAGGTGATTGCCATCCAGAAAGAAGTGGAAGAGGCTACCACACTGGAACTTCCGATGCTGGAGCGCAACCTCAGCATCCTGGCTACCATCGCGTCTATCGCTACACTTTTCGGACTGTTGGGTACGGTTATCGGTATGATTCGTTCATTCGCAGCTCTTGCAACTGCGGGTGCTCCTGATTCCACCGCCCTGGCAACAGGTATCTCCGAGGCCCTCTACAACACGGCACTCGGTATCGGTACTTCTGCTATCGCTATCGTATTCTACAACTTCTTCACGAACCGCATTGATGCCCTGACGTATCGCATTGACGAGGCAGGTTACAGCCTGACTCAGACATTCGCTGCCAAGGGACACTAAAAAACACAGCAATCAGTTATGCCAAAACATAAACCTAAACGGGGCTCGCCGTTGGTTGACATGACGGCCATGACCGACGTAGCTTTCCTGCTGCTTACATTCTTCATGCTTACCGCCAAGATGAAGCCTACGGAAACAGTGGTCATTGATACGCCCTCATCCATCTCCGAGACGAAGTTGCCCGATGCAGGAACGCTGACGATTTTCGTTGATCCGGAAGGCAGAATATTCCTCGATATGGCTGGTAACCACACCCGTTTCAGCCTGATCAAGGAAATCAGTGAAGCCCATAGCCTCGGACTATCCCAGCAGGATATGGTCACCTTCTCCAACCTGGGGATGTTCGGTGTGCCGCGCAATCAGCTGGGCGGTTACATCAGAGAGGATGTTGCCGGACGTGCCGAATTCAAGGTTGAGGGTATCCCGGTGGATACTGCAGACATCAACAAGAGTGAACTGGCCGACTGGGTACACAGAGCCCGTCTCGCGCAGTTCCGGATGAAGCAGGAAGGCAAGGTCACCGATGAGTATGTCATCGTTGTCAAGGCCGACAAGAACACGCCTTATCCGGCCGTACAGAAGGTAATCAACACACTGACGGATATAAACGTCAACAAGTTCAACCTGATTACCAGCATGGAGGGCGCTGAAAAGAAGGAGTAGTTCCCGAATTCAAACAGTCCGCTCAAAACCGGACTCATTCATCACTTAATTAAAGCGAAAGCAACGCCATGGCAGAAATTGCACAAGACGGTGGTGGCGGGAGAAAAAAAGGCGGCAAGGTCAGATCCAAAAAAATGTCCACCCGCATCGACTTTACGCCGATGGTGGACCTGGGTTTCCTCCTGATCACGTTCTTTATGCTCACCACAACGCTGGCAAAGCCCAATATCCTGGCTTTGGTTATGCCCGAGAAAGACATCAAACTGGAAGATGTCGAGCCGGTAAAAGAATCGAAGGTACTCACGCTGTTGCTGGGTGCTGACGACAAGGTTTACTGGTACGAGGGGATTACTGACGCCAAGCTGGACTCAACTGACTATGCTGCTGAGGGTCTTCGCTCTGTTATTCTGAACAAGATGGACAGGGTAAAGGAGCAGTTCGGCCTCCAGACGTATAAAAGAAAAAACAAGGAAGGTGTTGAAGAGGAGTTCAACGACGGCTCTTACATCAACGTGATTATCAAACCAATGAAGGATTCACGCTACAAAAACCTGGTAGATGCCCTCGACGAGATGGCTATCTGCAAGGTGCGCTACTACGTGATTCTCGATGTGTCAAAACTCGAGGAGCAGTTCGTGAAGAATCCTGCCGGCGGTCTGAAATTCAATGTGGAGGAGCAGGTTGAAGCCGCAACCAAATAATCTTGATCACCTTTCAGTTTAAAAATCAAAAATCACTAACAATGGCAGTAGAAAAAGGCGCCACCCATTACAGGGATATGCTGGATATCATCTTTGCCAATAAAAACAA
>CAIYFY010000226.1 GCA_903925535.1 uncultured Bacteroidota bacterium
CCGTACACCTACAACTGGTCCGGACCGGCAGGATTTTCGTCGGCAGCACAGAACCCGGCGCCGTTTTCTGCTTCGGCAAGTTCGGCGGGTACTTACACGGTTACCGTCACCACTGCAAGCGGGTGTGCAGCTACGGCAACCCGTATTATTCAGGTGAACACCAGACCTGTGGTCAGTGCCGCATCCGGTTCACCGGTGTGTTCCGGTGGCACTGTCCTGCTTACTTCCACTGCCCAGGGCGGTTCGGGGGGCTATTCATTTGCCTGGACAGGTCCGTCGGGCTACACTTCATCATCGGAGGATCCTGCGGGATTCACGGCATCTCCTTCCACGGCTGGTACATACACCGTATCCGTTACCGATGGCAACGGGTGTACCGGAACGGCCACCACGGTTCTGGCCATATCCACAGCACCGGCGGTTGGCGTTACAACCGGACCGACGTGTCTGAACAACAATCTGGCGCTCAATGCCACAGCAAGCAGCGGAACCCTGCCATATACTGCCTACTCGTGGTCGGGTCCCAACTCCTTCACTTCAACCTCGGAAGATCCGGCTCCTTTTCAGCTGACTGCACCGGGGGCGGGAGTTTATACTGTAACGGTAACTGATTTTGCCGGATGTACAGCAACCGGCAGTGTGACAGTAACAGGAAACAGCAGCCCCACCATCAGCGCTTCCAACTCGGGTCCGGTTTGTGCAGGCGGCCAGATATCACTGACGTCCACTCCACTGGGTGGTACAGGCACCTATTCCTTTTTATGGTCCGGTCCACCGGCTTCCGGTTATGTCGCTGCGTTTCAGAATCCTTCTGCCTTCACAGCAGGAGCCAGTTCCGCAGGTGTCTATACGGTAACAGTCACCGATGCCAATGGCTGTACCGGCACAGGAGTCACCACAGTAATATTGAACTCAAGGCCTGTAGTTTCGGCTGCCAACAACGGACCACTGTGTTTTGGTTCCACGGCACTGCTCACCTCCACGGTCACGGGTGGTTCTGGTACCTACAGCGGATATACCTGGAGCGGGCCGCTGGGATATGCATCTACCAGTGCCAATCCGGCCGGTTTTGTCGTTAACTCCGTCAGTCAGGGGGGCTTTTACAATCTGACAGTCACTGATGCGAATGGTTGTACTTCCACAGCATCCACGAGCCTGGCCGTTTCATCCAGCAGTGCTCCGGCAGTGGTGGCCTCCAGTAATACGCCCGTGTGCGCGTCGGGCGTACTGAACCTGACGGCAACGCCTTCGGGTGGTTCCGGCAATTACTCGGGATACAGTTGGACGGGGCCCAATGGATTCACTTCTTCAACGCAGAATCCATCCGAATCGTCGCTCACAACCAGTTCTGGAGGTACCTATACTGTGACAGTAACTGATGTAACAGGCTGTACAGCATCTTCATCAACCGCTGTAACCGTCAACGGTGCATCATTGTCAGTTACAAAAACCGACATCGCGTGTGCGGGCGGGAATACGGGCAGCGCAACACTGATTCACACTGGTGGTACGCCACCTTATTCATATCTCTGGAGCAACGGTGGAACAACAGCCGCCATTTCCGGGCTTGTAGCCGGTACCTATACCGTCACTATCACCCCGCAGGGCGGCGGTACCTGCACACAGACCATCAGTACTCAGATTAGTCAGGCTTCAGCAGTACAGGTCACCCTGGCATCTTCCACCTCTGCCTGCG
>CAIYFY010000227.1 GCA_903925535.1 uncultured Bacteroidota bacterium
ATCATCAACTTGTCAACGGATGTTGGTACTTTGTTGGGTGTTGTGGATGCGACGCACCTCAGAAAGCCAAGAACCGAACTCCGAAAGAGAAACAAGGTAATAACCATCCGTGCATCTCTGGCGATTGAAGGGAATACACTGAGCGAGGATCAGATTACTGCTATTATAGAGAATAAACGAGTAGTTGGCCCTCCCAAAGATATCAGGGAGGTGGAGAATGCTATTCGGGCATACGACAACCTTTCCAATTTCAATGCCTTCTCCATAGAATCCTATCTGGAGGCACACAGGATGTTGATGTCAGGTCTTGTAGACAGGCCTGGTCAGTTCAGAACTGCCTCCGTCGGAGTGGTACAGGGTGACAGAATAGCACATCTTGCCCCGCCGGGATGGAATGTTGACAACCTGATGACAGACTTGTTTCGATATCTTGAGAAGGGAGAGGATAATCTGATAATCAAGAGCTGCGTCTTCCATTATGAAATGGAGTTTATTCATCCTTTTATGGATGGGAATGGAAGGATGGGCCGTTTATGGCAGACAGTTATATTGATGCGGGTGAATCCTGTGTTCGAGTACCTGCCAATTGAGCAGGAAATAAAGAAAAGTCAGAAAGACTATTATAATGTACTGAGTCAATGCGACAGGGAGGGTCTGTCCACGAAATTTGTTGAATATATGCTGGACAAGATAAAGTTGAGTCTGGAGGAACTGATAGGTAAACAAAGGGATAACGTTACGGATACAGAGCGTTTAAAATATTTTCTGGATCAACTTGACAGCGGCGAATTCACCAGAAAAGACTACCTCAGGGTATTTCCCGGTATATCAACGGCAACAGCGACCAGGGATTTGAGAAGCGGCGTTGAGGAGGGACTTCTGGTCAGGGAGGGTAACGATCGTCAGGCTAGATATCGGAAGAAATGAGCGCCCGCTGGATTTTTCTCATTTTGCCGGAGTTATTTTGAGTTATTTTTTCACGTGGTAATAAATCTCCTTCATGAAGTCCAAATTTTCAGTGGCAGGAATAGTGTCCTCTGGTTGCTTGTTTCTCGCTTGTATTTTGAACACTTCCACCGCTTCTGGTCAGTGGTACTCTCAGAATGTAACCGGATACGACCTGTATGCTGTTCAATATCTGAATAATAACACAATTTTTTGTGCCGGAGCGGCGCTGGTGAAGACACAGAACGGGGGAGCCAGCTGGTCGGTACTGGATCTGAAGGATCAGAACGGAGCGGATATTCTGGCCAGTACTTTTCTTGACGTACATTTTTTTGACGACAATACCGGGGTAGCTACCGGCTCTATTTACCTTTCCAATACGGAATGTATTTTCCGGACCACCAATGGCGGAGCCAACTGGACGCTGGTGAGCTCCAATAATGACGGAGACTGGCCCCGCCGGCTCGATGACATGGATTTTCCTTCAGCATCTGTAGGCTATGCTGTTGGCAGCAACGGGCGTATCCTGAAGACCCAAAACGGAGGGGTGAACTGGATTCCGCAGTCTTCAGGAGTTAACTGGCACCTGCACAGTGTTGATTTCGTTTCGGTTACGACAGGCTTTGCGGTGGGTGACGAGGGTATCCTGCGGACAACAAACGGTGGCAATACCTGGACGAAAGTTTATCAGAATACAGCTTACTGGAAGAATATTGCCATGTGGGATGCATCAAACGGTTTTGCTATATCCGATAACGGGCCTGTTGTGAGAACTACTGATGGTGGAAATACCTGGTTGCAGATTGTTTCGGTGTCATCCGCAGAAGCTGTTTCACTTTTTTCAGCCTCTGAAGTCATGATCTTCACAAGCGCTGGTGCTATACGTTCTGAGTCAGGCGGTACTTACTGGGAGTACTATCAATATCCGGGCAGTATCTGGTTTCATAATGCGTCCTTTGCAGGCGACAAGGGATGTGTGGTGGGTGATGACGGCAACCTGTGGTTACTGGATAACCGGGGAGGACCGGCATGGCCCATTGCCCGTTTCAACCTGAAGGGAGCTTCCGCCCTGTGCCCGTATGAACCGGTTGAATTTGAAAACCAGAGTAATCCGGCATACTCTTTCACCTGGTTGCGACGGGGGCAGATACTGGGAAATGATTTTGAGTTGTCGTATGCTTTCCCCGAACCAGATCGAACAGACTCCATATTACTGGTTGCCTACAACGGATTTCATACGGATACGGCTGTTTGGGTGGGCTATATTCGCGAAGAACCGGCTCCATACCCCTTTGTGCCGACTTCAGGAAATCAGAACTATTGTGTAGGCACTCCCGTCCAGATAACAGTGCCAGGCCCCAGCAATTTCGAAACAGTCTATCAACTCTACGCAGATCAGTCGCCACTGGGCGCTGCTCAAACAGGAAACGGCAGTGCACTTTACTACACCGGGCCCCCGGGTAATCCGGGAATTTCGCTGTTTGTAAGGGCTATCCGCACCACCGAGTGCGGTACCGACAGCCTGGATGTGCCCGTCCCAGTTGCCTATCATCCGGTACCCGATCTTGATTTGCCATTCAGCGTGTCCGACAATAATATTTGTGCCGGGGAAGCAATTGACATTGTTTTAAGCGAAACAGAATCCGACGTTTATTACGGACTGGTGACTGATGGGAGCACGGACAACTTATACTCGGCTGATGGCGGTCCCCTTGTTTTTTCAGGTCAGAAACCAGCAGATACCGTACTGTATGGTATCAAGGTGGTAGATTCTGAAAACTGGTGTTATTTCGATCTTGTGCAAACAGAATCAGTAGCAGTGAGACCAACACCGGAGGCTTATTTCACCTTTTCCACGCTGAATCCGGAAATCGGGCAGACTATTATCCCGCTGGATAACTCCGTGGCCCTGTCAGGAAGCTACCGCTGGCTGGTCGCCGGACCTCAGGGCACGCAGGAAGTTGCCGGAAATCCGCTGCCGTCCTTTGTATTTGACCAATCGGGAAGTTATCGCGTTGATTTGATACTTGATTCTCCGGACGGATGCGCCGATACCCTCACACGTGCGCTGCACGTACCTGTGCCTGCGCAACCGAATGAAGACTGCCGGGCAACCCAGCTGGCATTCGGGTTAGGCTTTATAATACCCAATGCTTCTGCGGTTGACAATGAGGATAATCTGGTTATGATGATAAAGGTTGACTATACCCCGGAAATTCGTGTGTTTTCGGGTCGTGGAGATACATTGAGTGCCAGTTATCCGTTCTCTTTCGATCGCTTGCGTCATTATCTGGTAAAGATGAACCCGCAGGGCGTTCCGCAGTGGATGACCTATGTGGAGCACGAATCTGTATTTGCAGATGTAACAGCTGTCAGGACAGATCAGGATGGAAACATATATGCTGCCTACTATCACAGCGATGCATTCAGCCGGGTAGATATTTACTCGACGGATGGCAGGCGCCACGCACTTACACCCGGAGGCAGCGAACTATCGGCAGCCATTGTGCTGATGAAGTACGACAAATACGGCCGATTGATATGGAATACTACCGTTCCGGACTGGTATGCGACCAATAATATTGATATTGAACTTGACAATCAGGGAGACATCCTGCTGATGGGTGCCATCGGAATCTCGAAAATCAGCCAGAGCGGACATATTTTGTGGACTGTTCCGTGGGACTGGAATACCCAGGGGTTTGCTGATATCGTAACTGGTGCCGACGGAGAAATTTACAGTGTTGACAACCTGCATCTGACAGTCAGAAAAATATCTCCGGATGGCGTGATGTCGGTACTGTTCGGTCCGGCTACCTACTTTGACGATCCCGGATTGAGCGATGGAATTACCGCAGATGCCATACGGCTGGATGAGGAAGGCAATATATATGTGTGTGGAAATTTCTACGGGGGAGTTATTGTCAACGGAGTGTGGTACAGCGATCCTGTTTTCGGCGACGATGAACCCGATCCGTTTGTAATGAAGCTTAAAAAGGACGGTTCAATGGACTGGTTCAACAGGCTGGAGTTTGAGGGCAGTCAGCCCAGGGGCAAGGGGTTTGACGTCAGAAACGGGAAAATTGGCTATTATTCCTTTTGCAGCGCCGGTAATTCTATCACTGCCAGCGGACAGTCGCCGATATCACTGAACGAATCCGGCCACTTTTTGTGGACACTTGACACGGACGGGGACAATCAGCTGGTTCAGACAATCCATCAACACCAGAATCAGCCCTGCGAGGCACTGATACCCTATGATGTATTTCACTTTCACCCCGGTACGGGCGACGTCAGTATGCTGTATGACATACACGGCCCCGAACAGTGGGGAAGTCAGACTTTTCATCCTGTGCAGCATGATTTTCCGGGGTGTAACTTGTTGTTAATCAGAGGGAAGTCCGATTGTTTTGATATTCCTGCCGTCTCGGCGACCGAGGCTGAAAACCGGCAGGCCATGACGCTGACCCCCAACCCGGCTTCCGGAATGGTACAAATTGAAACGGAAGTTGAGCCTGAATATCTGGAGGTAGTAAACGCGTCCGGTATGACTGAGTACGCTGTCAGAAATCCGGGAAGATTACTGGATGTGAGTAACCTGAGCAGTGGGTTTTACACCGTCAGGATAGTGAGCCCGGGGCGGTTGCTCACCTCCGGATTAATAGTGATTCATTGAGAAGATAAAAAGAATGGTTATCACGGAACCAGTCCGGGATAACCATTCTTTTTGTGTCGGAAAAGGCTGTAATCAGCGATTGATATAAGACTTTTCCTTGATGAGCGGAGAAACCAGCATGAACAGTACCGCCGTGGCAGCACAGATACCGGTGAACAGCCAGTAAAAACTGGCGCCGTGGAACTGGGCAAAGAAACCGTCGTATCTTATATTCGTTTGGATCACTGAAACCAGCACATTGCCCAGGGTGACGGTAATCAGCCAGCAGGCCATTATGGTTGACTTCATGGAAGGCGGTGCCTGTGTATAGGCGTATTCAAGGCCGGTAATGGAGATAAGTACCTCGCCGGCAGTCAGAACGACAAAAGCGAGAATCTGCCAGCTGATATTGGGCGTTTCGCCTGCGTCAATCCAGCCCTGGATAATGGCCACGATGACAAAAGACAGTGCGGTGAGTACAAAACCTGCCCCGATTTTGCGGAGCGGGGTCACCTTGATGCCCATTTTATTGATGGCCGGGAATATTCCGTAAGAGAAGAGCGGAATGAAGAGCAGAATGAATGCAGCGTTAACAAAAGAGATTTGTTCAGCCTTCCACTCGATACCGAGCCAGTTCAGGTCCATTTTGGATGCCTGAACCACCCACTCAGACTGGCTTTGATCCCAGAGCGCCCAGAAAACAGGGATGAAGGCAAATACAGACAGTACGCGCCATACGGCCTTTATGCCGTCTACAGTCTCTTCGCCGTACTCGCTGGCGGCAGCCTTGAAGCCCCCGTTGGTGAGTGCGTACAGGTTGATACCTATGAAATTGCCGGGTTTGGCGAACCATTGCTTTTTGAAGATAAATGCCAGCGCTATAACAATTACCAGCCATGCGCCCAGTACTGGGCCCATACCTGCCTCTCGAACTTTATCAAAGTAGATATAGCTCACCACCAGTGACAGAAATGCGGTGGCGAATATGATCATCCTGTTGGAATCATATTTCGGAGCCGGTATTTTTCTGTACTTGTTTTTACCTGCCCAGAAGAAGAACACAGCCACCAGCATGGCGATAGCGGGTACACCAAATGCCACTGCGGGCCCGTAGGCCGATTTGAGATAAGGAATGAGCAGAATGGAGAATACCGAACCCAGGTTAATGGAAGCGTAGAAAAGGTCAAATGCCTTGGATATGAGGCTGGAGTTACTTTCGTCGAACTGATCACCCACGTTGGCTGAAACACAGGGTTTGATACCGCCTGCACCCACTGCAATAATCATCAGTGCCGTAGTGAACATCATTTCATTGTTTACAGAAAGGGCTACGAGTACACTGCCGATTGCATATACGAGAGAGAGTCTGAATATAGTCTTGTATTTCCCCCAGAACCAGTCGGCAATCATACCTCCGAACATAGGGAGCAGATATACCATGGCCACGAAATCGTGGGTTTTGGCATTGGCGATAGCTTCTGCCTTCTGCATCGTTTCCGGATCCGTTGATCCTGTCGGATTGTAGAACTGCGCAATCATAAAGGTGGTGAGGATGGCGCGCAGGCCGTAGTAGTTGAAGCGCTCCGCCGCTTCGTTCCCTATAATGTAGGGAATACTGGAGGGGAATTTAGCTCCCGGTTGGGTTGCAGGCGTATCTGCCATAAGTTGTTTCGGTTGAGTTAATCTTGATGTTGATATTCAGGCACAGCACCATACTGCTGTGTAGCAGGGCAAAAGTGCAAAAAATATGTTTGTTGCGGTACTTTTTAAAGAAGGAAAAGATTGTTTTGAAATCATAAAAGATAGGTTATCCCCGCCCGGAATGTATCTTTGCAGCTCAAAACGGCCTCTTTTGATCTGAAAAGCTCCCTCAGTAAAGGGTTCAGTCAATCGGGAAATTCACGAGCCATGTCCAGATTACTACTGTTATTATCTCTGTTCCCTGTTTTTTTTGCCTGCCAGCAGGAGCCTGCCAAACAAGAGGCAGCCATCGTCAAGCGCGAATCATGGAAGAATTTCGGCTGCGAACTGATTACAGATGAGGAGTTGTCGCGTATGTTCAAATTTGATCCTGCCGGGGCGGCATTAAAATCAAGAACATTGCCCGATCAGGTTTTCTGCTTGCGCACCTGGCACAAGCCCGACTGGAAAGAGCGTGAAACGAACAACGAGAAGGAAGGCGCCGAGTTCCTGAGTCCGTCGAACCGTCTGGTGCTGCAGATGTTCGATTACACATCGGAGGTGCATGCTACCCAGCAGATGGAGATGCTCCGCCGCGACCGGCGTACCACTTACGAGGAAGATGTCAAGGGTATCGGGGAAGATGCACTCTGGAGTACCGGTACGGTGACTCTTCTCGTAAAAAAAGGTCAGTTTGTCGTAAATATATCTCTTGAATATTACGACAGGCCGCACGACAATCTTGAGAAGGCAACAGACATTGCAGAGGTTATCCTCAAAAAGTTATAACGGGAAGGCTATAAAGTAATAGTTTTCCCTGCTGTGGTACTGTCCGGAGAAGGCGGCCCTGTCCAGTGGCGGCTTCCCGTCCAGAAAGCGGTCGAGCAGTGATACCGACAGTCCGCACTCCTGCAACAGGTCGAACACCTGTTCCGGTGTTGATCCATACACATCGCTGGCGCCCAGTCCGTGCTCGAAGATAACCACGGGCCTGTACTTCTTCATAATACCGGCGGCTCCTTTCATGACCAGCAGCTCTCCGCCTTCCACATCAATTTTAATGAAGTCAACCCGGAAGTCTTCCGGCAGCACATCATCCAGGCGTTCTGTCTGAACCGTTATCAGTGTATCTTTTTCCTCAGCGCGGTCGTAGTTGCGCTTCTGCAGGCCGCTGTATGAGGGGTTCGATACTACATAATTGAAGCTGGCGGTACCTTTATTGTCTGACAGGGCTGTGTCGAGTATGTGGCAGCGATTGTCATTTCCGTATTTATATTTCAGTTTGTCGAACAGGTCGGGTACCGGTTCAAAACCGTAATGTACTCCCTGAGGTGCGGCAACGAGGAGCAAATCGAGAATTTCGCCTTTATGGCACCCTACATCTATACAATGGCTGTCGGGCCTGCATACTTTTTTGATCACCTTTCTGGTCAGGCGGTCATATCGCTGGTTGAGCGTAAAGTCGAACGGGAGCGACTTGAGCGCTTTTTTTATCAGTTCTTTCAAAACAATGTGATTTCAGGTCAGTCAGAAGTGCACCCAGCCTTGTGCTTTCAGGTCGTGCAGATTGCCGCCCTTGGTACTGAGTTTAACGCCGGCGGAGGCATCCATTATTTCGCCTGCTATGTAAATTTCGGGCAGAAACCTGATTTTGTCGGTATCCTCGGGTTTAATGGTGAACAGCAGTTCGTAGTCTTCACCGCCGCTGAGCGCGCACGTGATGGGATCCAGCTTGAATTTCAGTGCCAGCAGTTCCGATTCGGGGTGAATGGGTACTCCGCTTTCCTCGATGAGTGCACCTACTCCGCTTTCCCGGCAGATGTGGAAAATTTCCGAGGCCAGGCCATCGGAGATATCAATCATGGAAGTGGGTTTCAGGCCGATTTTGAGGAAGGTTTCGATTACATCGCGGCGGGCTTCCGGTTTGAGTTGTCTGCCAATCACATACTGCTGATTTTCCAGGTCGGGCTGTACATCCGGATTTTCCTGCCATATACGTTTCTCGCGTTCCAGCAGTTGCAGTCCGAGGTAAGCTGCACCGAGGTCGCCGGTGATACAGATCAGGTCGCCCGCTCGTGCGCCCGAGCGATACGCCAGCCTTTCCTTCTCACCCTGACCAATGGCTGTAATACTGATCACCATGCCTTTGGGTGATGACGTGGTATCGCCCCCCACCAGATCAACTCCATAGTATTCGCAGGCCAGTCTGATACCCTCATACAGTTCCTCTAGCGCCTCCACCGAGTATCGGTTGGAGATGGCGATAGAGACGGTAATCTGTTTGGGGAATGCGTTCATGGCATAAATATCCGACACATTTACCACCACCGATTTGTATCCAAGGTGTTTGAGCGGGGTGTAGGCCAGATCAAAGTGAATGCCTTCCACCAGCATATCTGTACTCACTACCGTACAGAAATCGCCGTTTTCTATGACAGCGGCATCATCGCCCACGCCTTTCAGGCTGGAGGCATTTCTGAGCGGGAATGCCCTGGTCAGGTGTTCGATCAGGCCGAATTCGCCGAGTGTATTTACATCTGTGCGTTGCATGCGGCAAAATTAGCGCAAAATGTGCCGGTGCGGGTTTAAAAAAATCAAATTCAGGCAACCTTTTTTTGTTGTGGCACGTCATTGACCCACTTCAGTTTAATCATACAATCCTGGTTATTACCTGCTTTTTTTGAAAATGATGAAGAAGAACAGCCTTCCCGCGACGTTCGCCCTGCTGGCTATCAGTGCCCTGTATGCTTTTTCCACCGCCGGGCCCTGGCAAGAGGATGCGCTTACCATTCTGTTTCCGGATGAAATACACCCGGTGGCGCTCCATTATCGTCCGACCGAGACGTTTGGTATCCGCCCGGTGGTGGCAGATACCTTCCCTCCGCTGAAAGATCGTTTCGACGATTTTCTGAACGGCGGAAGCAACCCGGTTGACCTGAAAGATCCTAAGGCTATTACACAGACAGTGGAATACGACCCTGTTTCCAACTCCTACCTGCTGATTGAGAAAATCGGAGATGAATATTACCGCACACCCACCTACATGACGTTCGAGGAATACCTGCGCTGGCGCGACCGCCAGCAACAGCAGGCCTATTTCGACCGCTTGCAGGGCGTAATGGATCCCAACCGCAAGGGAGGTGACGGTGGCGATCCGGTAGCGCAGTTCGATATCAAGAACAGCCTCATTGACCGTCTTTTCGGCGGAACCAATGTGGACATCAAACCGCAGGGGAATATCAATCTGACCTTTGGATTTGATTATCAAAAAATCAAAAACCCGATTCTGACGCTCCGTCAGCAAACTACGGGCAACTTCGATTTTGACATGGACATCAATATGAGTGCCCAGGGAAAAATCGGAGAAAAGCTGAACCTGAATTTTAACTACAACACGCAGGCAACATTCGACTTTGACAACCAGATGAAGCTGAAGTACGACACCAAGGGCTTCTCCGAGGATGAAATTCTTCAGAATATCGAAGCCGGTAACGTTTCCTTCAATACACGCTCCAGTCTGATAAAAGGTGTTCAGAACCTGTTTGGTCTGAAAACCGAGATGAAATTTGGTCACCTGCGCACCACACTCGTAGCCAGTCAGCAGCGCTCCAAGCAGTCCACCCTGAAGGTGCAGGGGGGCGCACAGGTACAGCAGTTTGTGAAGCCGATCGACGAATACGACGAAAATCGCCACTTCTTCATCAGTCACTGGAACAGAAACGAGTTTGAACCGGCAATGAAATGCCTGCCCGTACCGCAGTCGCTGTTCAACATAACCCGGATGGAAGTCTGGATTACCAACGACAAGCAGGAAACCGTCAATACCCGTGATGTTGTAGCGCTGGCCGAACTCGCCGAGCCCGACTCCTGCGCCAGTCAGTGGAAGCTGAACACCCCGCTGGCTGTAGATATTAAAAACCGGGGGCTTCCGACCAACGAAAACAACAAACTTTACAGCTCCATTCTCGACCGGCTGGAGTTCGACCCCACGCTGCGTTTCAGCGATAAAGTGGTAAATATTCTGACCAACCCCTCTGACTTCCAGATGAAGCAGATCCGGGATTTTGAAAAGGTCAATGCCCGCCAGCTCAGCCCCACGGAGTTCAACTACGATCCGCAACTGGGTTTCCTTTCTGTCAACCTGAATGTACAGCCCGATCAGGTACTGGGTGTGGCGCTGGAGTACACCTACAATGGAAAACCGTATAAAATTGGCGAATTTTCCAGCGATGTTGCCCGTAAAAACTCTGTTGACACTCTGAAGACGAACGTACTGTTCGTTAAAATGCTGAAGAGTACCACGGCCAACGTCCGGTTCCCGATCTGGGATCTGATGATGAAGAACGTCTATGCAGTGGGTACGGCCAATGTGGATCCACAGGAGTTCCGCTTTGATATTTACTACGAAGATCCGGGCAAGGGACAGCGCCGCTTCCTGGCCGCCGATGATGTTCCCACCGATCTGAGGGCCCGTCCGCTCCTGCAGGTGTTCAATCTGGACAATCTGAATTTGCAGGGCGACCCGGGGGCCGACGGTATTTTCGACTTCGTGCCGGGGCTAACCATCAATTTACGCTCGGGAAGAATTATGTTCCCTGTACTGGAGCCGTTTGGCAAATTCCTGACCGACAAGATTATGACAGCCGGGGCAGATACCACGGTTGCCATCAAATACACTTACCCGCAGCTCTACGACTCCACGATATTCAGGGCCAGAGAATTCCAGCAGCTCAACCGATACACGCTCCGGGGTTCCTACAAGTCGAGTACCAGCTCTGAAATATCGCTGGGTACCTTCAACCTGCCGCAGGGCTCGGTGCGGGTAACTGCGGGCGGTCAGCAGTTGCGCGAGGGCGTTGACTATTCTGTTGACTATAATATAGGCAAGGTGCGTATCCTCAACGACGCTATCCTGCAGTCGGGACAAAGCGTGAACGTGAGTTTTGAGGATAATACCTTTTTCGGGTTCCAGAGCCGGTCTATGGTGGGCGCGCGCTTCGACTATGATTTCAGCAAGGATTTCAAGGTCGGGGCTACCTTTATGAACCTGTTCGAACGACCGCTGACCCAGAAGGTTAACTTTGGCGACGATCCCATCAACAACAAGATGTACGGGTTCGATTTCAGCATCTCCAAAGATGCACCCTGGCTCACCAAGCTGATTGACAAACTGCCTTTGCTTGAAACAAAGGAACCATCGTCTATCAGTGCCCAGGCCGAGATGGCGCTGTTGCAGCCGGGCTACAACAAGGCTATCAATCAGGGTGAAGATACCGGTGGAGTCGTTTACCTCGACGATTTTGAGGGCAGTACGGCCAACCTGCCTCTGACCACCCAGTTCAACCAGTGGGTAATTTCCTCTGTACCCCGGGGCGACAGCACCCTGTTCCCGGAAGCAGAACGCAGCGATCTGGCGCTGAGCGCCAACCGCGCTGGTCTTGCATGGTATGTGGCCGACCCCAGCGCACGCGATGCTGTCGACGGCGGCGATCCCTATACTACCCTCATACAGTACCAGGAAATATTCCCCAATCGCCAGCTTACGCCGTTTGAACAGTCGAGTCTGCGACCGCTCGATGTGACCTTTTATCCCCGTGAAAGAGGTCCCTACAACTTCGAGCTCCCGGACGGATATCCCGGTGTGTCGGCGGGCTTTACTGCTGATGGAAACCTGAATCTGCCATCTACGCGATGGGCCGGCTTCATGCGGGAGGTCACGACCAACGACTTTGAGGCGGCCAATATAGAATTTGTGGAGTTCTGGATACTGAACCCGTATATGGAGAAAAATGATGGTTCCCCGGTGTCTGACGCTGGGTCCATGTACATTGATCTCGGCTCTATTTCAGAAGACGTTATGCGCGACTCGCGTCAGTTTTTTGAGAATGGTTTGCCCGCAGGAACCAACAACTTTATCACCGACAGTACTACCTGGGGTCGCGTACCAATTGAACCTCCTGTAGTAAATGCATTCGACAACCAGGAGCAAAATCGCGTACTGCAGGATCTGGGTCTCGACGGTTTGAACAACGACAACGAAAAGGCTTTCTTCAAGCAGTGGTACGATATCATTCAGAGTTCCAACTTGTCGCCCAACTTCAAAACCGCTGTTGCTGCCGACCCGTCCAACGACGATTTCAAATACTTCCGGGACCCCGAGTTTAACAGTAATCCGCCCGGACTGCTTTTGCGTTACAGGAAGTTCAACAATACCGAGGGCAACTCTCCGGTAAACCAGTCGAACAACCTGAACCCGTCGGCAACCAACTACCCC
>CAIYFY010000228.1 GCA_903925535.1 uncultured Bacteroidota bacterium
GGACCGCTGACCTGCCTGACCAAAGCCCGCTACGGTATCGCCTGGGGCGCTATCGGTGCAGCACTCGATTGCTATGACTCCGCTCTCCGCTACTCCAAAGAACGCGAGCAGTTCGGAAGACCTATCGGTGGATTCCAGCTGACACAAAAAAAACTGGCGGAAATGATTACCGAAATCACCAAAGCCCAGCTGCTCACCTGGCGACTCGGAGTACTCGCCAATGAAGGCAAGGTTACTCCGGCTCAGGTCAGTATGGCAAAACGAAACAACGTAATCACCGCACTCAACGTGGCAAGGGAAGCGCGTCAGATTCACGGCGGCATGGGTATCACCAACGAGTACCCGGTTATGAGACACATGATGAATCTGGAAACCGTACTCACTTACGAAGGAACCCACGACATTCACCTGCTTATCACTGGTCACGATATTACAGGCCTGAATGCTTTCGGAGGTTAAGACATACAATTCAGGAATCAAAAAAAGGGCCGGTGGTTTGATACCATCGGCCCTTTTTATTTTTCACAAATTACAATCATCGCTTCCCGGACATCCACTCTTCCAGCCGAATGAAGTTGGCCAGCGCCGCTTCATCAACCACACCTGCCAGATTGCCTTCCTCATTCAAGACTGCAACAATTCCATGACCCTCGTAACGAATACGCCTGTGTACCTCCGTCAGCGAATCAGTAATCCGGACAGTCTGCGGACGATGCGCATAATTGATTACTTCAGTCGTAACATCCGGTTTCTTTATGGCATACAGAATACTCTCTTCTTCAAGTACACCAATCAGATTTTCATCCATATCAAAAACGAGAAAGTGTCGCTCCAGTCCATGACGAAATAATTCGATAGCAGTCATCATCCAGTCATTCGAATGCAAACGGGTAAACTGCGTTCTGACAAGATCCCGGGTTGTATATCTGCTCAGCAGATCCTCGAGTTGAACCATCGCGTTTTCACTTCTGGCTCCATATATAACAAAAAGCCCCAATATGATTGTCATGAAGGCATTTATCCATATCCCATAAAATATTATGAGACCAGCAATGACCTGACCAACCATGGAGGCAATCCTTGTAGCTTTGGGTCTGCCCGTTTTCATGGATAATAAAGCCCTGAATACCCGGCCTCCATCCATGGGAAAGGCAGGGATCATATTGAATACAACAAGGACTATATTCAGAATAGCCAGATTAATAGCAAACTGAAGTGGCTGCGGTATCTGAATACCTGATTCTTCAATAATTGCATTACCCTCTTCAGTTGAAATAACCAGATTGGCCAGCAGTTCGATATAGGCAGGATCTGTGAGGAGCCATATACCCAGTATGAGCAGTAAAGCAATCACCACATTGACCATGGGTCCTGCTATAGCAACCACAAACTCCTGCACGGGTTTGTCCGGCATCTTCTCCAGACGGGCAACGCCGCCAATCGGCATGAGAACAATATCCTGCGTTTTCACTCCATAGCGTCGGGCAGCAAGAGCATGGCCATACTCATGTAACAAGACGCAAACAAAAAGCGACATAAACAGCGCAGTATATGTGAGGGTTTCCATAGTGGTCATACCCTCCGAATGTGCATTCCAGAGAATGAAAACAAATACAAAGCCGAACGTCCAGTGGATAAAGACCGGTATTCCGAAGGCGGTAAATAATTTGAGTGCGCCGCGCATGAGTTATAAGCTTTTCAGGTGAGTTGTTTCAACAGGCTATTCCTTTTCCGCAATAATAATGTACTGATAATCCAGAGACTCCAGATCTACCTGTACAACTTTGAACCCTGCGGATACGAGTTCACGACGAACGTCGTTCAGTGTGATTCTGAAATGGTCCGGTGGTCCGACAGGGATATCATTTTTCTTGAAATCCACGATCAGCAATCTGCCTCGGGAAGCAATACCCTTATACAGTGTTTTCAGGTACTGAGTCCGGTTATCAATATAGGCGTAGGTATTAACAATAATGACGGCATCTGCTTCTCCGGGTCCGAGCATCGGATCATCAGGTTTGGCCAGTCTCGACTCAAAGCGATTTCTGTACGATTCGGGAAGCCGAACTTTCATACTGTCGAGGAATGATATGAATCCGGGATCAATATCTATTCCAATGACTTTTTCTGCTTTGGGTGTCAGACGGAAAGCAAAATAGCCGGAGCCAGCTCCGATATCAGCCACCGTTTTTCCGTTCAGATCACCGAGCATGGAAATGACCATCTCCGGTTTTTACCAGATGTTTCTGTCTCTGTCTTCTGAATCACTGAACAGATTTTCTATAGCACTTGCCGAATCGGGTGTTCCTTCCCGGGTAGCCGGAGTGGCTTCACCAGACTGGTTTCTGCAGGAAAAGAAAATTGCTGCGAAGAGCAGAGAGCAGCAGCAGATGTTGAAGCGATTCATAGGCACGTAACTAGGGAAGCAAAGGTAGCTAAGAAACAAACAGATTGTCACTCACTTTTCCAATCAATCCTTTTTCAGAAGCTACATCCATCATGTACTGTACGGCTCCTCTTCCGGTAAGGCCGAGGTCAATTGTAAAATCATTTACATAAAGACTAATATGCGACATCATGACATCGTCTTCCATGGCCTGTGCATAGCAACGCACGAATGGCATGACATTGTCTTTGTTCTGAAATGCGTACTCAACACTGCGCCGCATAACCCGGTCGACTTTTTTCTGAACATCAGAGGGAAGGATTCTGTTCACGACAATTCCGCCGAGGGGAATAGGGTATCCGGTTGTTGATTCCCAGAATTCACCGAGGTCAATAATTTTTACAAGCCCCTTCTGCTCATAGGTAAATCTGTTTTCGTGGATGATAAGTCCTGCATCGGCATCACCTCTCAGCACTGCATCTTCGATATCTGAAAAAAGAAATGGCTGTTTGTTGATTGCTTCCGGAAAAGCCAGACCGAGCAGAAAATTGGCTGTTGTCATTTTTCCCGGTATGGCAATTCTGGCACTTGTGATTTCATCGCGTGTGATGGAGTTTTTTGAAACAAGCAGCGGGCCACAATTGTTTCCGAGGGCACTTCCCGCACTGAGCAGAGAGAACTGGCGGGTAAGGTGTGCAAAAGCGTGATAGCTCAGTTTGGTGATATCAATATCTCCGGCGAAAGCACGCTGATTCAGCGCTTCCACGTCTTCCATAAAGACATCGAACGCCAGCCCTTCGGTATCAATTTTTCCATGCACCATGGCATCAAAAATAAAGGTATCGTTCGGGCATGGAGAGAAGCCCAGTGTCAGTCTTGAAAAATCGCGATCCATAAGATATAAACGGATAAAAGTGCGAATCGTTGAAAAATTTTCCTGATTACCGGAAAGCTGCCTTCTAAAAAAAATGCCCCCGGAAAAATTCTCCGGGGGCATTTATCAGGAAAATACTCAGGGAGCAGTTTCCGGTTTCTGTTCGTCTGCTCGGCCGTGCGTACGATACTCCACATTACCCAGCACCCTGACAAGGGAATCCCTGACCACATTAAACTCCTGAAGGATAGCACCTTTGATAGGCTCTGGTTGAGGAAGGTTCAGACGCAGGTGATCAACCTCTACACCATTTTTCCAAAATCTGAAACAACAGTGCGGTCCGGTAGCCAGTCCGGTGGAACCTACATAGCCAATCGTTTGTCCCTGTACCACGCGGGTACCCGGACGAATACCTTTTGCGTGCCTGCACATATGGAGATACTGAGTCTGGTACACAGCATCGTGACGAATCTTGACATAGATACCGTTTCCGCCTCTTCTTCCGGCTTCCACAACGGTTCCATCGGCCACAGCCATAATGGGAGTACCCTGAGGAGCGGCATAATCGGTTCCACGGTGTGCCTTGTGGTATCCGAGTACAGGATGGAGGCGACGAAGATTGTACCTGCTTGAAATACGGCTGAATTTTACAGGCGACTTGAGAAATGCTTTTCTTGCTGGTCTGCCTTCGAAATCATAATAATCACTTTTCTCTCCTTCTTTCTCAAAATTAAAGGCGTAGTATTCCTTCCCGTCGCGTTCATAAACAGCAGCGATAATTTTACCGGTTCCTACAGCTTCTCCATTAATATAGTGTTGTTCAAAAACTACCTTGAAGCGATCGCCCACTTTCTGATGATAAAAATCAACAGAAGAAGCAAGCACATCTATCATTCCATCGGCCAGTGCGTCGGAAAGGCCATTGTCGGTAAGTGCCTGCCAGAAACTCGTTTCCAGTACACCTGAAGCAGCTATAATTTCAGTTTTTACTTCCCTTTTGATGGTATTTACTTCATAGGGTGGCTGAAGCTGAAAAATAGTATATTGATAAGGAGACGGTTCATATACCATATACCTGGGTGAAGGACTAATTCCCTGAGTCAGGAAATGCAGTTTCTGTCCGATTCTGAAAGAAGATATGTTGAACTTGTCCTTGCACTGAACTACCAGCTGATTCACCTGGGGATAAGTCATACCCTGTCCCATTAGAATTTCGCCCAGCACATCTCCTGGTCTGAGTTCCACCTCATCCATGATATAATCGTCGAGATCGAATCCCCACCGTTCGTTGGCAGGCAGTCCGTTCAGGGATGTCAGTTTCAGCGGATTTGAAATGGCAGCGGCCTGATTGCCTCCCAATTTTTGCTGGAGCAGTATGGCTATACCGGCAAGAAGGATCAGAGAACCACCGAGGTATAATTTTTTTCCCGAGGAGAGAAAAAGAGCTGCCTTCCGGAGCAGTGACTCCGGTCTTTTGTCATTTGTCTTCACAGTTATGCTTTGATTTTGGTGAAAAGGCTGTCAAAAAACCTTTCAAATCATTCACTAAATGCAAAAATATAAAAGGATATGTTTATTTGACCGTTTTATACATA
>CAIYFY010000229.1 GCA_903925535.1 uncultured Bacteroidota bacterium
GCTGACGTGCTGGCTTTCCTGCCATTTCCTGCATGATTTCCAGGTGTCGCTCAGAACTTTCGAGTCCGGCAGGAATCGTCTCCTCCCTTTTATTGCCGAAAGCATTGACGGTTTCCTTTTTTTCAGTGATTGGCTCCCACTCAACCTGCAATTTCTTGCGGGCATTCATGACTTCCCAGGTAGTATTTCCCACTACAACAACCAGTTCATTGAAAGTTCTGGTGTCAAAACTTTCGCGTTCATAGCCTTCGGGAAATACACTGATGGTGAAAACATCCTTGATACCGGGCATCCTGCGCGCGCGGGAGCCGTCCCACGACTTCAGCTTGAGTCCGAAAGCGGGCGGGTGTTCAATCATGGCGATCAGCATGCCAGGTTCGCTGTAGTCCATACCAAACATCGGTTTGCCGGTCACGATATTACGTCCGTCCACATTCTTTTGCGACTGACGTACGACCCTGAAATCGGCTGTGGACTTAAGGGGCACGTCTTTGGGTATTGGCAGGGAGGCTGCAGCGGTAGCGAATTCTCCGTAAGAAGCCGATTTACCCGTTTTGTTGTGCATAAGGATACCGGCGCTGGTAGAAACCTCTTCAATCGGCACATTCCAGGCATTTGCGGCTGCCTGACGGAGCAGGTGCCTGGCCGAGGCGCCTGCATTCCGGAGCGGTTTCCAGGTTGTGCGTACAGACTGGCTGCCTCCTGCGAACTGGCGGACATACAGACTGGTATTGAAAGACGCCTGTTCAACCACCACCTGGCTCCAGTCTGCGTCGAGTTCTTCGGCCACAATCATGGGCAGGGAAGTCTTGACATTCTGGCCAAATTCGGGATTGGGGGCCATGATCCGGATTACGTTATCGCTGGAAATACTGATGTAACCGTTGAATTCAGTCCAGTCGGTCCCGGCGGAAGACACCGTGTCGAATACTTCGCGTTGTTTCGGGTTCACAAACCAGTTGAAACCGAGCAGCATACCACCGCCGGAGAGTGCGGTGACCTTGATAAATGATCGCCTGTTAAATTGGTTATCCATGACAGCGTTGAGGTTTACTTTTGAGAGGCGGACAATATGGCCTGTCTGATGCGCAGGTAAGTACCACAGCGGCAGATATTCCCGCTCATGAAAGTTTCTATGTCCTCATCAGAAGGATTCGGGTTGTTTTTGAGCAGTGCGGCAGCGCTCATGATTTGTCCGGCCTGGCAATACCCGCACTGTGCTACGTCGTGTTCAATCCAGGCCTCCTGCACAGGGTGATTGCCTTCGGGAGACAGTCCCTCGATGGTAGTGATTTCCTGTTGTTTTACAGTAGATACGGGCAGTTGGCAGGATCGGACCGGTGTTCCGTCGAGGTGAATCGTGCAGGCACCGCAGGAAGCGACCCCGCAGCCGTATTTGGTTCCGGTCAGATTGAGATGCTCCCGGAGCACCCAGAGTACCGGCGTGGAGGGGTCAACATCCACTTGTCGGGATAAGCCGTTAACTTTCAGGTTGAACTTTGCCATAGTGATAGAGCGTGAGATTACCATTCACGCCTGACAAAGTTCGGGTAATTCTGGTGGAATAAAGTTACGAAATTCAAACAAATTGATGGCGGAGGATAAAGAGGATCAGATGGAGTCTTTCAGAGCGACTGCCTTGTCGTAAAAGATATGATTCGGATTTCCCACTATAACCATTCTCAGTTGTCGCACCTCGGTTTTTTTTCCTTCTGCGAGGTAGCAAAGCATAAGATAGCCCTGAGCGTTGGCGGCTTCATTTTCCGGGTCATCTTCCCAGAGTTTCACAAAAGCCGGTATTGCATCAGAAAAATCACCCGCATAGAAAAGAGCGAGCGGGAGATGTTGAATAACCTGCGCCTGCGCCGGGTCTGAGTCAGGAATTTTCCGAAAGAGTTGAACAGCCTGGTCGTACTTCCCTTCGTTATAGGCCTTTTTAGCCCTGTCAACAGGCGAGTCGGAAAATTGATTATTTCCGCGAAGTCGAGGTGGAGGAGGGGCGAGTCTCATAGCCATTTGTGATTTGCCGGCATTTCGCTGTCGCTCCAGTTCGCGGAGTACCCTGTCTCCCTGCTTCAGCCTGTTTCGAAGTAACAGTAATTCATTTTTCAGCAAGCTGTCTTTTTCGGATATGCTATTCCTGGAGAGGGAGTCGAGCGCAGTGGATAAATTGCGATAGTCGGCCTGAAGTACTGTAATAAGTGAGTCGCGGGCAGCTATTACTTCCAGCTCGCGCAGGTGCTCTTCATGCTTGTTGCGGATTTTGCTATAATGCAGGAAAATTCCGAATACAAGCAATCCCAGCAGTATAAATGTAGCCCACAACCAGGGATATTGAGGAGACACTCCATCAGTTTCTTTGTCCCAAAGTTCGAATTTCTTTCGCATATCCCGGGCGGCGAGACGTTGAATGCCAGTGATAGCCAGTCGCTGCAGGGCAACTTGTTCAGCCAGTTGCTGATTGGCTGCCATCTCATTTTCCAGTCTGGCGCAATCGTCGGGAGGCAGGTTCCCGAGCAGATATTGTTCGATTCGGTCGTGGAGAATATCGTCAACCATGGAACAGATTTTTTAATTGTTCTTTAATGACCGGGTTTTCGTTCAGGTAATTTTCGTAGCGCTCCTGACACTTCCTTTTTTCATTTTTAGCCACTTGCTCCCCCCCCTGAAACCCCATTTTTTCGGCAATTTCCCGCATGGAAAATCCGCTGAGTGCCAGGCTCAGGATTGACTGGCACCGGTTACCCAACCGGCCGATTGTTTCATCGAGCAAACGGGCCAGTTCACCACGAACGATCTGCGCATCAATTTCCAGTGAAAAATTCTCCAGTTCTTCATCCCTGAGCTCGGAAAATACATTTGAGTTTGTTTTTCTTGAATTGACCCAGCATCGGTAAACAGCATATTTGAAGTAAGCGAAGAGACTCCTTTCAACCATAAAACCGGGCTGTTTGACTCTATTTTCGAAGTGAATACAAGTATCCTGTATTGCATCCATTGCTTCATCACGGGTGCCGCCGTTTCTGACAATATTACTGATAATTCCGCTTTTCCAGGTTTTAAAAGCATACTCCCAGGCGCTATCCCTCGGAGTGCCTCCGGCCCTGAAGGCCTCAATGATTTGCTGGTCAGTATATGATTTCAACATATATAAGAGTATTTTTTCATCGTACTGGTAACCTTTTGAGGGTAAAATTCAGAAGTTATCAAGCCAGTATCCCTGCAGGCCTGTCATAACCTGCTCTATTCTGCTACATATACTGTGGCTACAAAGTTTTGAGTTGCAAATAAATGAATATTTTTTCAAATAATTTCAAAATAGAGGTTACCCTTTCTGCATACAGGCACTCTTATATACGAAACTGCATCTTTTCACGCACAAAATACTTGATATGCGATACAAAATTTTAATTCCGATCATTATGGCTGTTACACTTCCAATACTAGTCGGCACAGTCAACGCACAGAGAAAGAACACAGTTGAATCAAGTACGATTAATTGTGAAAATGTATCCCGGGAACAGCGCCCCCGGATAAGGGTAACCGGATTTGACATCACGAGGACCAGCGCTCAAAGTGTCTTTGGAAAGGAACTTGCGAGTATGCTGGTCAATTCACTGAATAAAACGGGGTGCTTCAATGTGCTTGAGAGTCTGAAAAATATTGGGAATTCGATGGAGGAGATGAAGTTAAATCAAAGTGGTGTTACAGATGGATCAGGTCCGGAGACTGGTCGTATGAAAGGAGCTCAGCTCATTGTGACAGGCGAGGTGACAGAATTCAAGGAAACCAAGATCGGAGCCCTGGCAATTGGTGTTAATCAGGCGCATATCGGCTTTATTCTCAGGATTGTTGACCCTCAAACGGCTGAAGTATTGTGGTCTGAGTCGGTCGAGAGGAAAGTTACGAAGCCCGGTCTCAAAATTTTCAATGCTGATATTATCAGCTTTGGCACACAGGCTATGGAAGATGCTCTCGAAAAAGCGATATCCGACGCTGTAGGACTCATAGTTAGCCAGAGAGAGTTGATTGAGACATACAGTCCCAAGCAGTCAGACGTTGAACTCAAATATGACAGAAATACATGTCCGATTAACCTTGGTGGTAGTGGTCCCACTGTAATGGTTATCATCCCGGAGATTCACATTACACGTCGCGTGCCAGATCCGGCGGGAGAGACTGAGATAATAAAAACACTGATAAACGCCGGATTCAAGGTGATTGACCCTTCGATTTATAAAGCTATCCGGGACAGTGAAGAGTTCGGGAACGCTGTAAAATACCAGGATGCTGCTGCAGCTTCCAAAATTGGATCAAGGTTTGGTGCTGATATCATTATTTTTGGTGAGGCCTTCAGCGAAAGTACCGGAATTCAGAACGGCATGCAAAGCTGCCGTGCGAGGGTGGAGGCAAGGGCTGTAAGTACCTACAATGCGCAGATTCTAGGCGCTGACGGCAGGCATGCAGGGGGTAGCGATAATTCGGAGCTGGTTGCGGGCAAAGCTGCACTCCGCAGTGCAGGATCCAAAATGGGTGCCTATTTCGTGAATACCCTTTGTGAGGCACAGGGAGTGAAAAAAAGTACTGGCGGAACAGGAGAATCAAGCTCTGAGATTGTACTTGGTAACGCAACATATACCAATGCTGGCAAGGTAGAAACCTACCTGAAAACCTTCAAAGGAGTAAAATCCGTCGTTAAGAATTTTTCCAGCGGAGTGGCGCGATTCACTGTTACACACACGGGGTCACTGGACAATATCGCTTCGGCGCTGGATTCCGGAAAAACGGGAGTTAGCATCGTTGTAACTGGTCTAAATGGTTCAAAAATAGAGGGTAATTTTAAATAATAACTTAAATATAGCTGATTTCAATGAAAAAGACACTCATTTTCATGCTGATTACATGTTCCATTGTTGCATGTAATAACGATTCACCCTCGGGTGTGGTTTCCGACTTCCTGGATTGCCTGATGGCCAAGGACTACAAATGCGCCAAACAGTACTGTACATCAACGGGTGTGGTAGCGCTGGAGTTTTATGAAAGCATAGGCAAAACAGAGTATGAATTCTCAGGTTACAAGATAATCCGCGACTCCATAGTGGGTGACAGGGCCTGGGTTTTCTACGAAGGTATGGCTAATGGCCACAAAAGACGCAGTTCCATTGAACTGGCCAGAGTTGAAGGCAAATGGAAAGTAGATCCCTCCATGCGCAAGTAATGGCCCTGCTGCTTTGCATGACCATTTCTGCCTGCAGGCAAAATCCAGCGACAGTAGCAAGTGCCCTCCCGGATACCTCCTGTCTGCAATCGGGAGATCTTGTTTACCGACTTGGAGATGGCTTTTACTCCGCATATTTTCAGGATTTTTCACAGCGAGAGAAACGCTTCTCGCATACGGGTATCCTGATTGATGCTGATAAATGCGACAGCTTGTACGTGATTCATGCAGAAGCTGATGATATGACAGGAAGGGGCTGTGTCCGGCGCGAAAGGCTGACAGAATTTCTGCGGGGTGCCAGTGATTTTGCTGTTTTTCGGCTTCGCGACGATGCGCTGACCAGAGAAAGAATTGCCGGTTTCGCACTGGATTATCACCGTCGGCAAACGCCCTTCGACTTGTCATTCGATGCTGAAGACTCAACTGCAGTATATTGTACTGAACTGGTTCAGTATTGTGTGAACGGTGCAACAGGACGTACAGTCATACGTCCGCGCACGAGCGTACAGGGGAAAAACTATATCGCCATTGACGACACATATCTGTCTGACGAAATAATTCCCGTATTATCCCAAAAACCACCCGTGAATTCCTATCACTCACCTTTTCAATGATTTTAAATGGAAAACTATCAATCAAACGACCCGCAGTTTGCCAATGAAGTCCGCACTTTCTACCAGCAGGATTTCAGGCACCTTCTCATGGCATTTTTTCAGGATCCTGTCAATGGTTTGTACGGCATATTTGCCAATCCGCCTGCCAAAGGCTTCATGCAGTCTGTTATTATTATTTCTTCAGTATTTGTGTTGTTTTTTGCAGGCTCCTATCTGGCTTCCGGAGACATGAGAGAATATATGAAATTTTCTGCATTTCTGAGCATTGGTATTATTCCGGTTTTTATCATGCTTTTCATTACGCTGTTCTCATTCGTAATCAAGGCAGCAACAGGCAGAGCTGATTTCAAAAGCGAAATGCTGACCGGTGCTCTTGGCGGGCTTCCACTAGGTCTGATTATGGTAGTATTACTGGTATTAAGACTGTTTGGCGAAGGAATGAATCCGTTTACCATGTTCAGCAGTCCGCTCAGCGGGGACTGGCTAATGACAGTAGTGGTATTGTATTTCTTCCTGATGATGGTGAATGTATTTCAGCAATCCCTTCGGTCAGCGGGAATAAAAGATGTTCTTGCCTGGTACCTCTCTCCGGTTTCCATTCTTCTTTCTGTCTATCTGGGAGTTTCAATTGTTCAAAATCTGTTTTAAAGTTGATATGATGAAGCAACAGCTCATTCAGGAAATCCGGACAGCACTTGAAGTGGATAATTTCACGGAGGCGCTTCAGAAAGTTCAACAGCTTGTTACACTGAATCCGGATGATCCGGAGTCACTGGTACATTATGGAAATGTTTTTCTGGAAATGTCCAACCCAAAGAAGGCAGCAGAACAGTATGAAAAAGCGGTTTCGCTTCGTCCGGAATATGCTGAAGCGTATTTCGGGATGGGAAAAGCATATGAACTGGAGGACAACTATACCGGAGCTCTCAATCAGTACCAGAGCGCCCGCCGACTCGACTCTTCAAATAACCTTTATCAGGCTTATTACGGACGAATTCTTCACGAAAAGGGGGTAAATGACGGTAACGTGAACTATATTGATGAGGGATTGTCCATTATGGAGAATGCATACAGGGCAGGTGTTCGGGATACGGCTTTGAACGAACAGCTCGCTATTGCACATCTGGGGAAAGCTACTGAACACTGGCGGGTGCCCCCGGAGGATAAAAGCACTTCCTTCCCTACGGAAGCTTATCATCTGGAGCATACAAAGATACACCTTGACTGGGTCAGAAATCTGTATGATCCCTCCAACAAGGCTGTCGGACAATCACTCCACGAGCTCGATAATCTGGTGAGGATGAACGAAACCAAATCATTCTCAGGTTATCCTTACATCCGCAAGGCACCATTGATTACCGGCGGACTCGTCCTGCTTGCCGGGCAAGTGATACCTGGTGTAATCTTTCTCTCACTGGGGGGACTATATCATATTTCACAGATTCGTCCTCAGTATCTGAATAAC
>CAIYFY010000230.1 GCA_903925535.1 uncultured Bacteroidota bacterium
TCCTTTAGCGCTGTCTTTACTTTGGAAAGCTGGTTTTTCGCCGGAAGTATCTCAGCTATATCTTGTTATTTCCGGCGCAAAAGCAAGTGACGGACTCCGTCTTGATCTGATTAATGGGGGAATCAATTACTTTCTCTCCTATGTATTCATACTCAGCGCTCTTTCGGGAGTTCTTGGATATGTCGTTCAGATGATTGTTCTGAGGTTTGACCTGGATATAATGTATCCAATAATGTCAGTTTCTAACGAATGGGATACACTTTTCTCGGGAAGAAAACTTGACAAAGCACTCAGAAAAAAAATAGAATTTATCCACATAGATCGTAGCCAGATTTTTAAGACTCGTTCTCATTTACCTATTCTGGCCTGTAAAACTTAAAAGGTAAAAACTAATAAAACCACGTTGTAACGTCAGTGAAAATCCAGAATATGATTTAAAACTCTTCTTAATGCGTTTCGCTTTACTCCTTTTCCTGCTTTCGATCGTCACGCCCTGTGTGTACACGCAACCGTACATCCCCGGACAGTCTTACTTCGGCACCAATAATTACACGGAGTATGTCGCCGGAAATATGCCGGTCATTCTCTCGGCCCCGCACGGCGGGCTTCTCTCCCCGGCTGCCATACCCGACCGCAACTGCAGCGGATGCTCTACGGTGAATGATTTCAATACACAGGAACTGGGCCGCGCCCTGGCGGGTGCCCTGCACGAACGAACCGGATGCTGGCCACATCTGGTTATCAACCGCCTCCACCGCAGGAAACTCGATGCCAACCGCGACCTGCCCGACGCTGCCGACGGCAATCCGGTGGCCGGACAGGCATGGGCAGATTTCCATAATTTCCTCGGCTATGCCAAAAATGATGTTTCATTGCAGTTCGGAAAGGGTTTTTATGTGGATATCCACGGACACGGGCACAGTATTCAGCGCCTGGAACTGGGTTATCTGCTGTACTCCGACGAATTGCGCCTCCCCGATGACACACTGAACACGCCCGTTTTCACCGGGTACAGCAGTATCAGAAATCTCTCGGAAAACAATCTGCAATCGCTCACGCATGCCGAACTGCTGCGCGGCAGTCAGAGTCTTGGTGAACTGCTGGCCGACCGCGGCTATCCCGCCACTCCGTCGCAGTCCGACCCTGCTCCCGATGCCGGGGAAGATTATTTCAGCGGTGGCTATAATACCGCCCGCTACAGTTCATACAATGGCGGCAGTATTGACGGAGTACAGATAGAGTGTAACAGAACCGGCATACGCGACTCCCTCTCGCAGGTGGAGCGATTCGCCGACACGCTCGCTGTGGCACTGCTCGATTACCTCGGACGCCATTATTTCGGCGGACTGGCGGCTTCATTCTGCGGCATTTCCGACGCTGCCCAGTCGGGAGTAAGCTGGACCTGCGATGTTTCACCCAATCCGTTCTGCCGGTCTTTTCAAATCAGGCACAGCGACTCCACAGCCGACTGGACTGCCGGGGTGTACAATTTTTACGGCGAACTCGTACAGTTTGTGCCGGTGTCAGCCGGCATATCGGTACAGATAACTCCTCCGCCGGGCGGACCCGTATTCGTGGTGCTTCGGCGCAACGGCGAAATAATGGCAGTGAAAACACTGCTGAGCGCCTGCAGATAGTGTCAGTCGCCGCGGTACATATTCCCGCTTTCCAGATACTCCCACACGGGATCTGGCACCAGATAGCGCACTGACTGGCCTTTTTTCAGGCAATCCCGGATATACGTGGCAGAAATGTCCAGCGGTGGCACATCGAACATCCGCACGTGCGGGTGCGAGGCCAGTGCCCCGGATTCGACATGCGGTCTTCTATACACATATATATAATACCCCTCCAGAAGCTGGTGGTAGTTCTTCCACTGGTCGAGCGTGGCAATGTTGTCGCCCCCCATAATCAGGACGAATTCGTGTTCCGGATACTTTTCCTTCAGGTACGAGAGGGTGTCAACAGTATAGGATGGTTTCGGAAGGCTGAACTCTACATCCGACGCTTTCAGCAGTGGATTGTCCTCTACAGCCAGCCGGACAAGGTGCAGGCGGTCGTGGTCGCGCGCGAGCGTCTTCCTGGGCTTCAGCGGATTTTGCGGACTGACAACAAGCCAGACCCTGTCGAGATCGGTCTGTGTGGCCATATAGTTGGCGATAACCAGATGACCCGTGTGAACGGGATTAAACGAGCCAAAAAACAGTCCTATCTTCACAGTTATGAGTCTTGAGCAGTTACAAAGTTTTAGCGGTTGTGCAGGTTTAGCGGGCACAAAGGTAACCCAAACGGCATTCTCCGGCCCGAATATACTCCTGAACACAAACAAATCGGAAAAACCGGCCCCAATCATAACTCCGGCGTTCTACCTTTGCTGTTTAAATACCTGCGCCATGTCATTCCTCGACGAACTGAACCCTGTACAAAGACAGGCTGTGACAACTGTAAACGGCCCCGTGCTGGTGATAGCCGGGCCAGGGTCAGGCAAAACGCGTGTACTCACCTATCGCATTGCGCATCTGTTGCAGCAGGGCGTGCCTGCCCGCCATATTCTGGCGCTTACTTTTACCAATAAAAGTGCGCGGGAAATGAAAGAGCGGATTGAAAGGGTGGTGGGAGCGTCAGCCAGGCAGTTATGGGCAGGTACTTTCCACTCCATCTTCGCCCGCATACTCCGGATGGAGGCCGACAAGATTGGTTACCCCGCGTCGTTTACTATTTATGATTCCGATGATACGCTCAGTGTGATCAGGGCCATCGTCAAGGAGATGAACCTTGACCCGGCGGTTTACAACGCTGCTGCCGTCAGATCAAGAATATCCCTCTGCAAGAGCAATCTCATTTCACCACCACTCTACCGGCAGCATGCTGAAATGCTGCAGCAGGACAGAGCGGCCCGGCGTCCGTACATCGTGGATATTTACGAGAAGTATGTGGCCCGCTGCTATCGGTCGGGGGCTATGGATTTTGACGATCTGCTCTATCAGCTTTTCAGGCTGTTTCAGCAAAACCCGGATAATGTGGTCGAGCGATACCGCGATAAATTCAGGTATCTGCACGTGGACGAGTTCCAGGACACCAATCACCTGCAGTACGCCATCCTCCGTCAACTGCTGAAATATGATGAAAGTCAGCGCAATGTGTTCGTTGTAGGTGATGATGCCCAGAGTATCTATGCTTTCCGCGGAGCCACTATTGACAATATCCTGGATTTTGAGAAGGACTTTCCTGACTTGCAGACGTTCAAACTGGAACAGAACTACCGCAGCACACACCATATAGTGTCAGCAGCCAATGAAGTGATTTCCCACAATAAAAGACAGCTCCATAAAACAATATGGACTGACCGGGAAGACCGCGATAAAATCCGGCTCGTCAAGTGCCTGACTGATGATGAGGAGGGGCGCCGTGTGGCAGATATGATACTTGAACAAAAACACCGGTATCATATACCCAATAATGAAATTGCCATTCTTTACCGCACCAATGCGCAAAGCCGGAAATTTGAGGAGCATCTGCGCCGGCTGAATCTCCTGTACAGAGTGTACGGTGGTATGTCCTTTTACCAGCGGAAAGAAGTAAAAGACTTTGTAGCCTATCTGCGGCTCGCAGTGAATCCCAGGGATGAAGAAGCCCTGCGACGGGTGATAAACCTGCCGGCCAGAGGAATCAGCGATGCAACCGTGGAAAAGCTGAGCGCCCGGGCAGGCGCGTCTGAAACTACCATGTGGGATGCCATGAACGACTGGAATCTGGAAGTGACCGACCGCGCCAAAAAATCCCTCTCCAATTTCAGAAAAATGGTGGAGGAGTGGAGTGCCCGCGCCCAGACCGAGCCCGCATCCAGTCTGGCAGCCGATATTCTGCGCCGTTCGGGTCTCGGTGACCTGTTGAAGGGTGATACCAGTCCGGAAGGGAAAGACCGCCGTGAAAATGTGGATGCCGTACTGGATGCCATTTCCGAGTTCACCGACAACCAGACACTGTCGCCGGAAGAAGATGCAGCTGCAGCCAACTCGCTGGCATCCTATCTGCAGACAATCTCCCTGCTTACTGATGCCGATGAAAAGGCTAACGATGGCGAATATATCACACTGATGAGTGTACATGCCGCCAAAGGACTCGAATACAGGAGTATATTCGTAACAGGAATGGAAGAGGGGTTGTTTCCTTCAACCATGTCATTCGAAGATCCGAACGGGCTGGATGAAGAGCGAAGACTGTTTTATGTGGCCATTACCAGAGCCAAAGAGTATCTGACACTCTGCTTTGCCCAGAACAGATACCGCTTCGGTCAGATCAAGGTGAGCGCACCTTCGCGTTTCCTGCAAGAAATAGATCAAAGCCATTTTACAGCAACCGGTGGATTTGGAAGTGAAAGACGGAGCAATTCAGGCACACAGCCGGTTTCTGCAGGCGCGCGGGTGACCGGCAACTTTACCCAAAGCCGGCTTCGAACAAACAATGCCTCAAAGCCTGCCGAAGTGCCGGCAAACTTCCAGGCATCTCATGAATCAGAAATAATGCCCGGACAGACCATACTTCACCTGAAATTCGGAGAGGGAGAGGTGAAAAGCATAGAAGGTCCCAAAGACAACAGAGTGGCCACAATATGCTTCAAAAATGATTCCATGCCTGAAAGAAGAATCGTCCTGAAGTTTGCAAAACTGCAGATACAGGGGTAAAACGCACCGAAAAGCCGATTCCCCGACCATTCCGGAGAATCGTTCCATTATTTTCAACTTTTTTTTAAATTTTTTTGGAATTACGAATTTGTTTGTATTACCTTTGCGGGCGCTTTTGAGGGAAGGTATTTCAAAATGAAATTTCGGCACCCTTGTACAAGAAGCACAATTTTAAATCAACCAGGTAATGAATCAAAAAATTCGCATCAAACTTCGGTCTTACGACTACAATCTGGTGGACAA
>CAIYFY010000231.1 GCA_903925535.1 uncultured Bacteroidota bacterium
TCTGATCAATCCTGACCTGAATTTTTAAATTACGCGACAACCATGGCAAAGAAAAGCAAAGGCAACCGCATTCAGGTGATCCTGGAATGTACAGAGCATAAAAACAGCGGTCTTCCCGGCACTTCCCGCTACATCACCGAAAAGAACCGCAAGAACAACCCTGATCGCATGGAACTGAAAAAGTACAACTCTATCATGAGGAAATACACAGTTCACCGCGAAATTAAATAATTCATCAACCATCAAACTACTGAAAAATGGCTAAGAAGGTTTCCAAAAACGCTCGTGTAGCCCAGCGTGCCGCCAACGCAGGATCTGGCAAAGACCACGTCAAAGTGGTAAAATCAGTTAAAGACCCGGTAACCGGCAAATACACATACAAACAGGTAATGGTGCACAAAGACAAAGTCAAAGACTTTTTCGCTGACGCCAAGTAAGGTTCATCCTTATATATCGGAAACCCGGATCTTCTCAGAAGTTCCGGGTTTTTTTGTGTCCCACAGCTTCCATACCAGTAAGCTGATCAGCATACCCAGTATGGCGCCGCCAATCACATCAACCAGGAAGTGCTGCACAAGGAATATCCTTGAAATACCGGTGAGTATTGAAATTCCCGCCAGCGTCATCAACAAATACCTGTTTTTCGCCCCGCTCAGCAGGGCCAGCATACTGTAAAGCCCGAAGGCCGACATGGTGTGTCCCGACGGAAAGCTGGTTTTTCCTTTGTTCAGTGCTACTCCCGGAACCACCACCACCTGGTCCGACTTGCCAATATTCTGGAAATGTGTGTAGGGCCGATCGGAGCCAGCCTTGTCTTTGACAATATAAGAAACCGGCATAATGAGTAATCCGGCTACTATCAACGGGACAGCCGTACTGCGTGAACGGAAAAGAAAAAAGACGACCGCAATGACCCACATATATGGCTCGCCCAATCCTGTTATTATCCTGAACACTGTATTGAAAGGCTCAAACCGCAGGTCGTTCAGGATGAGAATTTCTTCACCATAGGGTAGTACGCAGGCTGCGGCGAGGGCAGCAACGAGAAAGATACCGACAGGGTAGTAGTACCAACGGCAGGTTTTCATGCTTGTTCCGGGGTGCTTTTTTTCTTGAATCGCATTGAAATCCAGTAAATCAGGCGGTCGAGGCGCTCATTTCTGAACAGCTGCGCATCGTTCATGGCCTTGGATGTCAGATATGCTCCAATGGGCATCATACCGATACAGGGCATCATGGCCGCCCAGAACGGGGTCATGACATTTGATTCTGCCAGCTTTCTGCACAGAATGGTCAGAAAGATGAAGGCGACGAAGAATATGATTGAAACCAGAATCGGGTATCCGAACCCCCCTTTCCGGATAATGGCTCCCATGGGCGCGCCGATGAAAAGGAATACAAAACAAACGAGTGCGAAGCTGAACTTGATATACAGCTCATATCCGGTTTTTACCCATTCCAGTCTCCGGCTTTCGGTCTGTGCAATCCTGGTCTCCACGCTGCTTTTGGCTATACCGGAGAGCGTTTTCGCCTCTTTCAGCAGGTTGTATCTGGATTGCCCCTGAAATGTTTCCACGAAACTGTCATATTCATTCAGCGGCCTGGCTGTTTCCTGCTTGGGAAGTATTGGCCCTGTACCTTGTTTCACTGCCGTTTTGGGAACGTTGCCCGGGTGCACCTGGGCAACCGGCTTCTCCAGCTTTGGTGGTTCCACCCTGCGACGCAGGTTCAGGGTGATGTCATCCACTGCCGACTGGCCACCCTCTATGATTTTGTTTTTGAGCGAATCCATGTTGGCGCGCAGTTCATTCATGGTCAGTGCCCCGCGCTGCTTGGAGTATTTGTCTTCGGCCGACCTGACCAGTTCGAACTCTTTCATATCCCATACCTTCGTCCAGGAGCCGAAACGGGTTCTGACGAAAGGAAACTTCTGATTCTGCCGTACGTTCTGCTGGGCGGAGGGCTCCTGATACTGGGTGCCCCTGAACAGATTCATCACAAAATAGCGTTTGTCGCGCGTAGTGTACATCTGTCCGCTGTCGGCCAGAATCTGATTCTTTTTTTTTTTTGCAGCGTTGGTATGGTCTTCTATCATCTCGCCCGAGATCGTTTCACCATCTTTGGCCTTGTCGCCAATTCTGATAACAAACTGCCGGAAGTCCTCGTTAAAAACCCCTTTTTCCAGCGTTAGCGCCGGCTTTTGTCGTCTTATATCGGTAAGTCTGGATTTGAATTTGGCTGTTGACTTGGGTATAATAAAATCGGAGCACAGATAGGAAAAGAAGGCGATGCCTGCACACACAATAATCAGTCCGGCCATGATCCGGATCAGCGGCACTCCGGCCGATTTCATACTCGAAAGCTCGTACCGCTCTGCCAGATTTCCCATCACCATGACTGAGGCGATGAGCACGGCAATAGGCAGGGCCATCGGGAAAGTGGATACCGACATATATCCTATCAGCTCCAGCATGATAAAGATATTGACACCCTTGCCGGCAATCTCGTCAATATACAGCCACAGAAACTGCATTACCAGTACGAACAGGGCTATACCGAACGAGACAAAAAATGGCCCGATAAAACTTTTGAGTATGTATTTATCTATCTTTTTCATGCTTTGCACCGGATCAGAAATCGAAACCTGCTTTAAACGCTTTCAGTTTCGATATGGTATCCTCCGGGTTCTGAGCGCTGAATACACTGCTGCCGGCAACCAGCACATCCGCACCGGCCTGCAGCAGAGACTCCGCGTTTTGCAGTCCGACGCCGCCGTCAATCTCGATCAGGACAGATGCGTTGGCGGTATCAATCATTTCGCGGAGTTGCCGCGTTTTTTCCAGGCTCCTGTAAATAAATTTTTGTCCGCCGAACCCCGGATTTACCGACATGATACAAACCAGATCAATATCCTCAATCAGGTCAGCCAGTACTGTAACAGGCGTATGCGGATTCAGTGCAACTCCTGCTTTGGCACCGGTTTCCCTGATCTGGTGTACAGTGCGGTGCAGGTGCTGACAAGCCTCGTAGTGGACCGTTATTACATCAGCGCCGGCCTTTCTGAACGACTCTATATATTTTTCCGGTTCCACGATCATAAGATGCACATCAAGGGGCTTTTCAGCCATTTTCTTCATGGCTTCTACGATGAACATCCCGAAAGTAATGTTGGGTACAAATCGGCCGTCCATGACATCCACATGAAACCAGTCGGCTTCAGAGCGGTTGACCATTTTCATTTCTTCGCCCAGGCGGGTGAAGTCGGCAGCGAGCAGGGACGGGGCGATCAGGTGTTGGCGTGGCATACAGGTCAGGGAGTTGCCCTCTCCGGGGCTTTTGGTTGAGAATAACAGTTGGTTTTAAGATCTGACAGAAAAGATCTGGTCGGGGCGAAGAATAGGCATGCGGCGCATTTTCAGGAACAGCTGAACAGTGGCTGCCACATCTTTCTCGCAATATCTGGCGATGCGGTCGAGGTCGCGGTCTTCCCAGTAAACCTTTCCCACATCTGCACCGCTGATATCATCCTTGGGTGAAGGAATCTCGAACAGGGCACATAACAGGCGCAGTGACGTGTAGTTTTTGATATCGCCGAACTTCCACATTTCCAGGGTGTCGAGCAGGTGTTTTACCTCCCAGGGCTTTTTTCCAGCTATATCAAGCACCCGGGGCAGGGGCATCTGATTGACCAGCATGCGCCTGCATATATATGGTATGTCGAACTCGCGGATGTTATGACCACACACAGCAAATTTTTCCGGATTGCTGAAGTGCTTGTTGAGCAGGTCGGAGAAATCGTCGAGCAAGGCACCCTCCACGTGGTTGGTGAAAGATTTCAGGCGCAGTACCGGCTCATTGGACCCCTGCTGGCGGGTCATAAAACCCACTGAAATACAGATTATCTTGCCAAATTCTGCATAAATACCTGCCCGCTCTCCGAATGCATACGCAATCTCGTCCTGCTGAAGTTCAGCCTGCTTGAATATCCCCTTGCACTTGTGCGCCCACAAATCCTGAAGTTCATCGCTGAGTTCTTCAAAATCACCGGCGGCCGGAGCAGTTTCAATGTCCAGATAAAGGATGTTAAACGGGTCGAATGATTCAAATACCGACATGACTTGTTTTTTTGACTGTTGGGTGCAAAGTTAGCCTCTGGGAACGTCTCGCCGAACAACAGAAATAATTTTAATAAGCATCTCAGATGTAAAGTTTTTTAAATCAATGAATTATATTTTTTAATCGGATAAATTGTTAAAAGATATTTCGTGTTAATGCAATAAATTTGCCGCTATTGGTGTTAATCTAACAACTTTCAACCTACAACTATCTATGAGTACGAATTACAATTCGCCCGGTACGCCGCCGCCTTTCCAGCCGTCCACCGGTGACAGCAACAACAAGAATCTCATGCCGATCATGATCGGTATCATAGTCGTTCTGCTTGGTCTGTGTGTCTATCTCTTTGTGTCCAAAACACGTGCAACCAATGCGCTCCAGGAGCAACTGGACGAGCAGTCGGTCGCACTGGCTGAGCTTGACACAAAGTACAAGGAGACTGTGGCCCAGCTGGAAATGCAGAAGGGACAGAACGTGCAGCTCGATTCCATGGTAAATGCCCAGCTTGCCCAGCTGGAAAGCCAGAAGAATCAGATTGCCGAGCTGATTCGCGGAAGAAAAGACTATAAATCTGCCATGGCCAACTTCGACAAACAGAAGAAGGAGTATCTGGCACAGATTGAAGAGTTAAAGCAACAAGTAGGTATTCTGACTGAGCGGAATACTGAACTCGCAGAGCAAAATGAACAACTGAACAGCTCCCTCGGAGAAACGCAGTCCAAGCTCAAGGAAGAAAGTGCTGCCAAGGCATCACTGGCCAGCGAGAAGAGCAATCTGGAAGCAGAGCGCAACAAACTGAGCAAAAAGGTTGACATCGCCTCGGCTATTCGGATCAAGAACATCGTGGTGAAGGGTGTTGATGTAAAAGGCAACAAAGAGCGCTCCAAGAGCAAGGCCAAGAAGGTTGACAGGCTGAGTGTTTGTTTCCGCACGGAGGCCAACGAAGTGGCTGCTCAGGGTGAAGAAACTTTCTATCTCCGCATCATTGACCCGTCAGGAAGCCCCCTTTCTGTAGAGGAGCGTGGCTCCGGAGTTGCCCAGAACAAGCGCTCCGATGAAGAGTTCCGCTACACAACAGTTGCTACCTGCGATTATTCCAATGAAGAAACTGATGTATGCGGTACCTGGGAACCTGGCCAGAATTTTGCCAAAGGCAAGTACAAGGTCGAAGTTTACAACAAGGGCTACCTCGTTGGAACGGGAAGCTTCAATCTGAAGTAATTTCCGGTAATTACTGCCGCATCCGAAACGGATTCAAATAAAAACGGCCCGCCAGATTTACATCCGGCGGGCCGTTTTTATTTAATCTGACAATCAGATCATTGCATCGAGCTTTTCCTTGAGTGTTTGCTTGGTAACAGCGCCCACCACTTTGTCTTTGAGCTCGCCTTTCTTGAAAATCAGGAAAGTAGGTATGCCGCGCACATTGTAGTCAGTAGGGGTTTTAGGGTTGTCGTCAACGTTGAGTTTTCCGACAACAGCCTTTCCTTCGTACTCTTTCGACAGTTCTTCGATAACAGGGGTCATCATTCTGCAGGGACCGCACCATTCTGCCCAAAGATCAATCAGTACTACTTTGTCGCTTTCCAGCACTTCCTTCTGGAAGGTTGCATCGCTGAATTCGTGTGCCATTTTTGTTGAATTAAGGTGATTTAGATCGAAATTTTGAGTGTATCAGATTAAACACATCTCAAGCCGGATAAGTTGCAAAGGTACAAAAAAAGTCAGCTGCTTTTCAGTTCAATCACTTCAAGTCCCGATATATTACCCGCATGGAGCGAGAAACGCACCAGGGTTTTCACCTTGTGCCACCCCTGACTTCCGCATGCACCCGGATTGATGTGCAGAAAGTTCAGTTCACGGTCGGGCATGACTTTAAGGATGTGGGAGTGCCCGCTGATGAAGATACCGTTAACCGGAGGTCTTTCCTGCAGGATTTTTTTCACCCTGAGCGCATATTTTCCGGGATACCCGCCGATATGTGTCATAAAAACGGGTACTCCGTCACATTCGAAATGCAGGTCGAGCGGGAAAAGCGCTCTGATGCGTGCGTCGTCTATATTGCCATACACTCCCCTGAGTGGCTTGAAGTTCTGAAGTTTGCTCACGAGATCCATGCTTCCGAAGTCGCCGGCATGCCACACTTCGTCACATTCGGCAAAATGCCTGAAAATTCGTTCATCCAGTTCGCTGTGTGTGTCGGAAAGCAGGCCTATCCTGGTCATTTGTGTGGTACA
>CAIYFY010000232.1 GCA_903925535.1 uncultured Bacteroidota bacterium
AGATGGGAGCTTGTCCTCCATAAGGGTACTAAGGGATATCGGAGGCGGTTGTGGTGAAGAAGCCATTCGTGTAGCGAAGGGGATGCCCAAATGGCTGCCTGGAAAGAACAATGGCGTCCCTGCCCCAAGAGAGTACACCCTGATGGTCACCTTTAAAGCACCCTAATACCAGCTCATGTTATCGAAGGCCCTTTACGTTATTTGTATCTTAAGCAGCTATTTCGCCTCCGCTCAGGTGCAATGGGAGGACAGCCTGTATCGAATTGAGGGGCGTACCCCACTGGTGGGTGTTTTGACCACTAAGGGGGATACCTTGCTGCCCTTCCAATTTCACAAAATTCAACCCCGGGATGGCCACCGCTTCCTGGTGTATCAGTCAGATGGACGTTGTGGACTGGTGGATTCGTTGGGCAGCTGGGTGCTTCCGCTCCAAAAAGGGATCCTGTCTCAAATATCGGACAAGAAAGGGGATGTTTGGATCCTGTCTGGACCGATGGGAAATTACGATGACCGTCTTTTCACTTCAACTGGTCAGGAGATTTCCTGGGGAGATATTAGGGTCAATGTATTAACGATCCCGTCCATGTATCGGGATATTCGTTTCCCAAATCAGTTTCCCAAGCAGTACCTGATGATAAAAAACAAGGAGCAGCAGTTTCACCTGCTTCGGACGGATGGACAGGTGCTGTTGGGACCAGGGATAGCTATTTCCTATGTGTCCGATAGTGCACCAGTGCTGCTGTACCACGGTTCAGGTACTCAAACCGACAGTGCAACCGCGCATTTTTTGACGGATCCCGGACGTAGTTTGCCACTTGGTACCCACGTTGCATTAGCCTTTACACCCCGGATAGATATTTTGGTGGGTCAGCATCCAAATGGCCGTTGGGGTTTTGTGGACCTTAATCGGCCCGATTCCAGCCAATATCGCTATGATCGAATACAATTATTGGCCTCGGGTTATTTTAAGGTAAAGCAAACGACCGGTTGGGGGCTTTCCAGCCCGGTTGGAACAGCTGTTACCCCTTGTCGATTCGATACGTTATTTTCACCGGATAGTTTTCAAGAGCGCGCTTTTCAGGCGCATTTGCCCAAGATAAAACTGGTGGCAGCTGCGCGCAATAAGGGGGATGCCTTTGATGAATGGGTAGGGCTCAGTGATATGGGCTTTGAATTTCCGTTTAAAGGAGGACAAAAGCGGGAAGGAACGCCACAAAAGCCCCAGGTAGAGCAGGTGGTAGAACAAGAGGTTCTGGAGACCGCTTCTCAACAGGTGTATTCGAGGCTTGAAGTGGGAACCCCGCCCGCCTTCCCAGGAGGAGATGCGGCGCTGGAGGCCTATTTGCGCTGGAACCTCCGGTATCCAAGGTTGGCTCGTGAAACTGGTATTGAGGGAAAGATGATTGTAGAGGCAATCATCGAAAAAGAGGGTACCATCCGGGAAGCCACTGTCGTCAAGGGCTTAGGCGCAGGTACTGAGCAAGAGGCCCTTCGACTGGTAAAAAGTACCTCCAACTGGCATCCTGGACGCAAGGGAGGCCAGCCCGTTCGAGTCAAAATACCGATTGTGGTGCTTTTTGATTTGTAGAAAAGACGGTTCCCTCACCAATATTAAGGTAGTTCGAGACATCGAAAGCAACTGCGGGAAAGAGGCAGTTCGACTGGTGGAGGCTATGCCAAAATGGTCGCTGGGCTACAAAAATAGCCAGAAAGCAAGAGCAATATTCACCATGCCTTTCCGTTTTAAGCAAAAATGACCAGCCTTCCGTTTTTCACCTATAAATAACATTACTACGTATGAAAAATGGTTTGCTCTTGCTAGCTCTGCTCGTCTGCCAATTGCTGCCAGCTCAAGAAGTAGAGGCTATCCGGCAGATGGAGGTTGCCAACTCTCATGAGCAGGTGCTACGGAAGCGCCAAAATGGTCTGATGGGTTACCAGGGCTCAAATACCGGAAAATGGTATATCCCGGCAGAATATGAACAACTTTCCGATCCATACAGCGATCAGATAATTGCTAAAAAAGGAGGAAAATATGGGCTCTTGAACCGCCTGGGACAAGTGCAAGTGCCTTTTGAATACGAGCGGCTTGTATTGCCTCCCTCTACTGTTGAATATAGTGCTTCCGGGCATCGAAAGCCTGCCGCTCGGCGGGTTGAATGGCTTTTGGCCAAAAAGCAGGCGGGTTGGGGTGCTGTAAATGCTCAAGGAAAGACGGTGCGCACTTTTGATTTTGAAGAAGCCTCTTGGATCAATGATAGCCTGGTGCTTTGGACCCGGGCAAACTGGTTTCGGTTGGAAGGGCCTGACGAACAGGTGATCTGGGAGGAATCAGTGGAAGGCTGGTCGTGGGTTAATGAAGAAGCTTTTCCCAAGCCCCTGCTTTGGCGCATCCAGCAAAAGGGGAAAACCGGCATCCTGAATCATCGCGGCAAGTGGATCGTCCCCGGAGCAGAACATCAGGTCCGCTGGTGCTATGGGGGGATGCTTTGCCTCGCAGAAGGTGTCCTGCAAACCATTTACAGCTATGAAGGGGAGTTACTTTTCCCTCCTCAACTGGCGACCACCCACTACCTTGGAGCTGACCTGGCTTTGGTGGTAAGAGATAATAAACTGGGCCAATCGGGCGTGTTGCACAAATCCGGAAGGCTCGTATTGCCGTATGAATATGCTGAATGCCACCTGGTTCGCGAACAAGATGGCTTCTTGTCCTCGCAATTGTTGATTACCCGACGGTTGAAAGAACCGGCATATTCCTTGCACAACCTGGAAGGTAAGCAACTAACACCTGCTCTTTACAAGGAAGATGTTGCTTGGCACGCTGATTTTTACCTGGTGTTGGCGCCTTTAGTGGCAGGTGGATGGCATTTACTAGATGTTCAAGGCCAGCGACTATCTGATACTCTATTTAGTAACCTGTCATTCTCCGGCAGGGTAGTGGTGGCTGAGTTGGAGGACAAAAAAGCCCTTTTTAACTCGAAGGGAGAAGCAATTACTGAATTTAAGTTCCATTCCATACGTGGTTTTACGAATCCCAATGTCCAGGCAGACTGGGAGCGCCGTTTTCAATTACCTTACGACCAGCACCTGGTGGCAGAGGGGTGGTACGGAGACAGTGGCCCTGTTTACATTACGGAAGAGGGAAAAGAGTATTTTTTTAAAAATTTGAAGCAATGAAATTAGCTCTCCATTGGGTTGTATTTATTACCATTCTCCTCTTTTCACCCGATCTACTCCTGGCGCAGGTGGAGGTTTTCAAGGATCCGAAAACAGGTAAAAAAGGGCTTCTCCATTCCATGGACGGCCATTGGGCGCTTCCCGTTCGATACGATGATATTCAGCAAGTGTACCCTAATGACTCCTTGTGGATCGTCAGAAAAGGAGCACTGAAAGGCTTGTTTTCAGAAAGCGGAAAGGCCATTATTCCAATCCAGTACGATGAAATAGAGGCGACATTCCAGATGGGAACACAGCTTGGTTTCTGTGGCGCAAGGAAGGGAAAGCTGATCTCCCTGTATCGCCTGGATGGCAAGCTGCTGCTGCCACCGCAATATGAGTACTTGCAGGTGCTGGCCACCGACCTGTTTGCAGCAAGGTCTCCGGGGAGTGCTTCACTGACCTTTTATGATGAAAAAGGCAAAGAACTTTTTCAATATATGGGAGAAACTGCCTGGCCTGGATTTAATGAGCAAACGATTGAGGTGATTCGCCACGATAAAAGCAGGGTGTTTATTGATCGAAAAGGCCTGCCAGTTTTTCCGGAAAGGTGGAGGGACGCGCGGTGGACCGATGGTAAGCGGGTGGTTGTTGGCCGCATTGTCAATAATGCTAAAATGGCAGAAATGGGCCTGCTGACCTGGGCAGGTGATACCTTGTTGCCTTGCCAGTACAGCGCCATCATCCCTTCCGGCCCAAACCGTTTTTTGGTCCTGAAAGAGGGAAGAGCGCATGGCATGGTCAATGAACAGGGTGTATGGTTAATTCCGTTGGAAGATGGAATACTGGAATTAATGGGTGATCGTCCTGGTAATTGCTGGCTGCGGCGCAACCCAAAAACCGTCCAGGAATCCCGCTTGTACGATCAAAACGGGGTCTTGGTAGCAGCCAATTGCAGGCTGGGGAACGCCTGTTTTTTGTTGAAAAACGATCCAGAACTGGCATTTTTATCTAATTTCTATACTTATACGTTCCCGGGACAGGATTCCTCCGGTTTGATAGAGGGAAATAGGAAACAGATCCTGCCACCGCGGTATTCCAACATCCGGATTAAGTCGAGTAAACATCCTGTCCTGGCCAACAGAGGTGCCTCTACCTTTCTTTTCAACTGGGACGGACAGCTTTTGACAGAGCAAATCTTCTCGGAACTGGTCTTCACCGAGGATCCAAACCTTTTTCTGGCTCGACGCGCGGTGGATGAGTCGCTCGGTTTTTATTTTCTGGATAATCCGGAGGGGTCCAGATTTAACCTGGATCGGATCATTGTAGTTCGTCCTGAACACTATTTTGGGGTAAAGGAAAATGGTGCCTACTACCTCTATAGTCCATCAGGTAAAAAAATATCCGATCAGCCCTGTAAATTTATAGGCACACCCGGTCCGGAACACTACGAAGCCTGGCGAACATCCAGAAAAAAGGGTGAACTTATTGCGTATGGACAACTGAATGGACAAAGCTGGATAGCATTCGACACAATGGGCAACGGGCAACTGATGCCTTCTCTGCCCGCAACTGAAGATATAGTACCCACGCTTATTGATGTGGGGCACTAAAGGTTATCAAGGTGGAATACCCCGTTCAATGAACATTACAAAAATTTACAGGAGTGGTTCTTTACCTTCATTTCGTTGCAGCTTCCATCAATCTTGCGTAAAATAGGGAAATGGCGTGCATAAACTTATCCTGTCCGCTTCTTATGAACAAAAAATTGATTGTTATTAGCTTTTTGATGCCACTCTTCTGTACCGCACAAGTCAGCTATCCCGCTTATGAGGAGGTGGAACAATACGCACAATGTCGCAGCCTGAAATATGCACGAACCCTGGCAATATAAATTGCAGACAATTTCTCAGGTGGCAAACTGAATGATTATGAGATGAGGCGTGAAACCAGCGCACTAAAACGGCTGAATGAACTCGCTCAGCAATATCATTTCTCCTTAGGGTAATGCTGTCCCGGTTTACTGTTCCATCAGTCTGTCAGCGGGTATTCATGAAAATAATTCGCCTCGGGACCGTCAGGAAAACATAAACCCGCTACCTTTCGGATTCCACACTTTAAAAAGTTTCCTTCATGAGTAAATTCCTGCCCTTCATCGCACTGCTGCTTTTCTCTGTTACCGGCAACAGCCAGCATGTTGATACCCGCCTGTATGAATTGCGGATTTACCGGACAGAACCCGGCCGGATGAATGCCTTGCTGAACCGCTTTACCGGTCACACCCTGGGCCTGTTTGAAAAACACGGCATGCGCAATGAGGGCTACTGGTTATCCGACGCCGACTCCAACCTGCTCTATTATGTTCTCTCCTACCCCGACATGGTATCCAGAAATGCAGCATGGAAGGCTTTCGGGGATGATCCTGTCTGGCAAAAAGCGCGGTCGGAGTCGGAACTATCGGGAAAAATTGTGGCCAGCGTGGAATCAGTTTATCTGACCAAAACCGACTTTTCCACTTTTAAATGGCATCGCGGAGACAGGCAAATCCGCAAACACCCGATGGTTTTTGAACTGCGTACCTATACCTGTCATCCGGGACGCTTGCCGGCTTTGATGAGCCGTTTTCGCAACCATACCACCCGGCTATTCGAGCAACATGGCATGAAAAACGTGATATACTGGACGACCGTGGAAGAAGGTGGTGAGCAGTCGAAACTGGTATATCTGCTGGCACATGATTCTGCGGATGCGGCAAAGCGTTCTTTCGACGCTTTTGTCAACGACCCAGCCTGGATAAAAGTTCGGGATGATTCGGAAAAGGACGGGAAAATTGTTTCCCGCCTGGAATCAGTATTTCTTACTCCCCTGCCCTTTTCAGGCATACGGTGAACAGGATTTCTCCGGGAATCATCAATAACAGACTTTCCGTACCTGCATCAGACAATGAAAGACATACTCACCGGCCTGCTCTTTGCCATGTTGTGGTCTTCCGCCTCGGTAGTTACCAAGTTCGGACTACAGACATCCGAACCCTTTGTGATTACCAACACACGGTTTGCACTGGCCGCCCTGCTGATGCTGGTCTGGGCACATCTGGTGCGCAGGCAACCGCTACCTGCACCTTATGAATACAAAAAACTGCTGATTTACGGAATGCTGAATGCCAGCATCTACCTGGGAGCATTTTCGTGGGCCATGCGCTACACTACTGCGGGCCTCGGCACCCTCTCCCTGGCACTGAATCCGCTGCTGATTGCCATAATAAGCGCTGCTTTTCTGAAAAAAAAGGTCGGAAATGCTATCTGGACCGGTTTATTGCTGGGTATTGCCGGAGTAGCCATAGTTACGTTTCCTGTCCTGCAGAACAGTACCGCCACGCCGCTCGGTGTGGGTCTGCTTTTCGGCAGTATGATTTCCTACTCGCTGGGGACGGTTTACTTTTCGGGAATTACCTGGACTATTCCAAGACTGGTCATTAATGGCTGGCAGATACTGTTTGGAGCACTCACCCTGTTGCCCTTCACCCTGGGACTCACCGACTGGGAACAACACCAGTGGACGGCCACATTCTGGGCCACCGTTGTCTGGCTGATTATACCTGTTTCCATTGTAGCGGTGCAGCTCTGGCTGTATCTGCTGCATCAGGATGCGGTTAAAGCAGCACTCTGGTTGTATCTGTGTCCGGTTCTGGGCTTCTTTTATGCCTGGCTGCTGCTTGGTGAGCCTGTTACACTCTACACCGTTGTCGGAGCCGTACTGGTTATCTGGGGATTGTATATCAGTCAGCGACCACGAAAACAGTTGACTGATACAGCCAACGAATCATCATCCGGCACCTCCGGGAAACGGTAGCGTACAAACTCGCTTCAAAACCGGATATAAAAAAGCCGGAGAGAAACATAAAATGCTCCTCCCCGGTTCCATTTATGCCGGCGAAAACTGCTTCTACAGTTTTTCAAGTACAAATCTGTTATTCAGCGGCTGTATGGGGCGCGCGTTGATTTCATGGCGTGCTTCAAAATTGCTGATCTGCTGAACACTGGCATTCACGGCCTCTTTCATGACAATCCAGCGGAGCCCCTGTGTGCAGGGAGGTGTGGTCAGTGAACCCGTGTAAGTATAATATCCTCTTTGAAAAGGCAGAATATCGTCTAGATTGATCGTTGTATTCGTTGCTATCTCCTTCATTTGTTCAGCGGGAAATTCGGAAAAGTATTTGCTCAGAAATGGATTTTCCACATTTCCCGTTCCTTTTACGAATACTGCAACCACTGCCAGATTCCCGGTAACCGGGTCTTTGTGTACAAGGTGTAATTCCATATCGTTGAACGAGCCGTCAACCGCATGTTCACTGTGTGTGTGATAATGGAATTGCTGGAACTCGAAGGTCACTCCATCAACCGTGAGTTTGTTGGTGGAACCACCCTTGTTCACCTGCACAGTGTGACCGTTATCAACAATACTGATGTTGAATGGGTTATAATTAAACTCGAGCTCATCCAGCGGAGTTTTGATTGTCTGGGAAGTGACAATATCAATAGGCGTCTGAACTGTACCCGCACAATCGGTGTAACCAAGTGTTGCCCAGTCGGTATTTTCGTAATCCCAGTGCTGAGTGGTTTCTTCCTCTTTTTTACATCCTGTTATCATGAGGATACAAATGGCCATTGAAGACAAAGCGTGAAACCTCAGATTATTTTTTTTGTACATGAAAAATTGTTTGTTTATTTAATGAGCGGAAGCATGAAACAATGCACTTCCATCGATGAGAAATAGTGCAGGCAGACGCAAAGATATTCGCAACTAATATACGATATAAAAGAAAAGATATATATAGATAAATTGAATACGTGCTGGTGCAAAAAATCCCTGAACTTGACGCTTTAGCCTTTCTCTTCATGCGCGTCTTCAGCCATTACCTCAGAAAGTC
>CAIYFY010000233.1 GCA_903925535.1 uncultured Bacteroidota bacterium
AACATCTGCGTGACATCTGCGCGAAAAAACATTTACCCGGCCCACCCGTCTCCTGTTTTCGTCACCGGGGCACCCAAAATAAACATGCTTTTTGATACAAATAACTGATATTCAATATTTTACATATTTTATAAAAAATGTGTCGAAAACAGGTGTAGAAGTTTTTTTTAACCCACACTTCGCAGGTATTATCGGACTGCCGGTAATACCTGCGCCTTTTTACGGCGGGATGGCCATTTATTCCCCGACTTCCGGTTCGTTTAATGCATATTTTATCTGACAGAAAGCTATTTCAAGCAGACGGAAATGGTTTCCGGAAAAGCTGTATTCGGTGCCTGAAATTCAAAAGTCATTATTTATAACCAACCACTTATCTTTGTATTGGAAAATTCAGGATACGTCCCTAATCTGTTGCTCCAAAACATGCTGTATTTTCTGGTGAAATCCTTTTTAGTAATATGTCTGTTATTTTCATTGAATGTCGGTGCGCAAACTGCCGCCGACAGACTGGTTATTGAACGGTACAATACACAGAACGGCCTCACGCACGCCCACGTGTACCAGGTGTTTCAGGATTCAAGGGGCTTTATCTGGATCGTCACCGGGGATGCCCTGATGCTGTACGATGGCAGTTTGTTCCTGACCGCGATGCGCTGGGATGTTGCCAATTCACCCCAGGATTCCCGGCTGTTGTTTGAAGATAGTACAGGTAAAATATGGCTCAGAAGAGGTAAAACATATTTTCTCGTTGATATCAGATCACTGGAGGTGACGGACAGCGCAGTGTTGTTCAGGGAGAGGATAACCGGACAGATTGAATGTGTCGTGGAGGGAGAGAATGGCACTGTTTCCATGATGACAGATACCGGCCGTATTTACCGGTATAATGTAGCGGATAATTACATTTCATCTACAGAGTACACACGCCCCGGTTCCGAGTATATTATCGGAAGTGACAACACAGTATGGTTTTTTAACGAAAATGTGCAACTGGAGGATAATGTAACGCACAGGCTGGATGTATCTGCAGCTTTGCTCTCGCCTGTTGACCGCATAATTCCCGGACGTACGAAGATAGTGTCGGGCGACCGTATCGGTGGTGTTGATGATGACGGACTGACACTGCTGAACTCCGACCATTCAGTTGTTAGCCTGAAAATTCCCGGTTACCGCGATTTGCACAGAAATAATATTGCGCTGGTAGGGTGTACCCAGCCAGCTCCTTCGGAAGAAGACGGTAAATATTGCTGGATTTATTTTCAGGGAAAACTGCTGCAGGTCAGTATTACAGACAACAGGGTGAATGACTTCACCGAATTGTACGGACTCTCCAGTTTGCCCATGGTTTTTGATGTGCTGAAAGACCGAAATGGCGCCTACTGGATTGCCACCAGCGATGGACTGTTGAAAACCTACAAGATACCACAGCGATTCAGAAGATATGTCTGGCAGGATCCGGAGATCACCAAAAGCGCCCCAAGGAATTCATGCAGGGGTATTTCACAGGCTCCGAATGGTGATATTTATCTGAGCTATTCCAGTGAACTGTATAAAAAGGGTGCAAACGAGCTGGATTTCGGCCGGGTTGCATCTGCCGGCGTCACTATTCTGGGTGTTCAGGCTGCCCGCGATTCGCAGAGCGTATGGCTGGGGTCCGGCTACCTTCTGAAGTATGACACCAAAAGCAAACAGACCGTTGTCATTGAAAGGCCGGGTCATGTGAAACTGGGAGATATGTGGTCTTTTTATGAGGAAAAAGACTTGTTGTGGCTCGGTTATTCCAGCGAACCCCTTTTGTACGACAGGAAGATCAACCAGATTGTTCCCTATTACAGGTCAGGTACCCCGGGGGATCTCAGAAATACAGATATTTATCAGATAGTGGCCACACCCGGCCGCGACAGTCTCTGGATGGCCACCAGCAGAGGACTTTTTCTGCTTAACAGGGAAAGAAATGTCGTTGCCCGATACCATACCGGATCTCCGGTCCGACTGCCCTGCGAGAACATACGACACATAATCCAGACTGCCCCCGATCAGATATGGATGGCAACAACCTGCGGTCTGGTGAACTGGCAGCCAGTTGCTGGCAAAATCACTCTGATCTCGACCCAGGACGGATTGCCAAATCCAAATTTGTACGCAGTTTATCCCGATGACTACGGATTTTTATGGATGAGCAGTGATATGGGTATCATTCAGTATCATATTCAGTCGGGTAGAATGCGCCATTTCACGGTCAGAGAGGGCACCAGCAGCAATGAGTTCAACAGAATTTCACACCTGAAAGCGCGTGACGGAACGCTTTACTTCGGCAGTATCAATGGCGTAACCGTATTTCATCCGCGCGATTTTGCGCCCGACTTTTTCGGAGGAGGCACAGGTGGCCTTGTACTCCTGAGCGCGCGTGCTCAGGGGCCCGAAGCGGGGCAAACCGTAGATTTGTTGCCGCAGTATCTGAAAACAGGTATTATCCGGATAAAACCCGAGGAAAGCTTCATTAAACTGCATTTTGCTGCTCCCGATTACAGTTCCGCAGGTACAACAAGCTACTTCTACAAGATTGAAGGCGTAAATGATGCCTGGCAACAGGTAAACTCGCCTGATATCATGTTTCCCCGGTTGCCAGCCGGACACTACAGGATTTATGTTAAAACAGGCTCAATAAGTGGTGTCAGTCCCGTTGAACCGATTACACTTGAAATGGAAGTGCTCCCGTATTTTTACGAAGAGCCCTGGTTTATTCTGCTTGTGGTGGCTTTGATGTCTGTGCTGGGGGCATTGGCGTGGCGGTTTCGGATTAAATACCTGCTTCAGCGGCAGCTAGAACTGGAAGGAAAAATTCAGGAAGCCACCAGCCGTATCATGACTGATAAAAAGCTG
>CAIYFY010000234.1 GCA_903925535.1 uncultured Bacteroidota bacterium
CGTTTAACGCCCAAAATCCGACTGATGTTGCTACCCGTGTATCCTACTACGGTGTAACCGGTGTACCCAACGGTTTCGTTGACGGAACTGGTATCGCCAACGACTGCGGTTACTACGCCAATGCTCCGGCATGCCTCACAGGCGACGAGCTGCAGACACGCGCTGCTGTAACTTCTCCGGTTGAGGTAGTTCTTACACACAGCGTAACAGCGGATTATGATTCCATCCTCGTCAGCCTTTCTGTAACATCTGCCATTGACCTGAGCGGTCAGCTGCGTCTGCATGTTGCCGTAGTTGAGGAAGAGGTTATCTTCGCCAGCCAGCCAGGCACCAACGGAGAGCTTGATTTCTATCAGGTTATGCGCAAAATGCTCCCGAACGGAAACGGCACAACCATCACCGCCTTTGCTGCGGGTGAAACAAAGAATTACACGTTTGCATGGCCTATTGGTTATGCCTATGATGTGAACAAACTCGGCGTATCAGCCTGGCTGCAGAACAACACCACCAAAGAGGTGTACAACTCTGCCCGTTCGCTGCCAATCGGCGGTATCCCTTCCGCAGGCGGTACTGTTATCAATTCCATGAGCCCGATTGTTTGCACATCAGGTGCCAACCCGACATTCACACTGGCCAACACAGGCACAGCTGACATCACTACGGCCAATTTCCAGTACCGTGTTGGTACAGGCGCATGGACGAACTTCACCTGGAACGGTACACTCGCTCCGGGTGCTTCCACCGTGATCACACTGTCAGATGTAGCCATCACTACTGCCGGTAACACCAAGATTGACATCCGTCTCTCAAGCACCAATAACGGCGGACAGACCAACCTTGTTGATGTTCTCACACTGAACATCAAGGGTCTTTTCTCGGCGCCATCTGCGGTTCCATTCGGCAATGCGTTCCAGAGTTCCACGTTCCCTCCTGCAGGCTGGAATATTTCCAACGCAGGTACCAACGGATGGAAACTGGTTACCAACGCAGGTTCTCAGGGCAGCACTCGCTCCGCAAAGAACAATATGTTCGACTACGACGCAGCCAATACCGAACTGATCACTCCGAAAATCACGCTCCCGGCTTCCAGCGCACCGTCAACACTCGTGTTTGACCACGCTTACGCTTACTACAATGATGCGTATTTCGACAGCCTGCGCGTTGATATCACCGCAGACTGTGGTGCTACCTGGACGACCATCTTCCACGATGGTTACGAAGGACTGGCTACTGCACCGGCGGCTACTGCTGCCTTCACGCCTACTGCCGACCAGTGGAGAGCCAATACCATTGATCTCACAGCTTACAACGGTTCAGAAGTGATTATCCGTTTTGTAGGTGAAAGCGGTTATGGTAACAACGCCTACCTCGACAACGTGAACGTAACAACAGTAAGTGGTGTAAAAACACTTGATCTGGCCAGCTTCACACTGAATCCAAACCCGACAAAAGATGTAGCTGAAGTTCGTTTCAGCCTCGAAAACAGTCAGGAAATTCAGCTGCTGGTGTTCGACGCCATCGGCTCACTGGTTCAGTCGCGTGAGCTCGGCAACCTGAACTCGGGTGAACACCGCGTATCACTCGACGCTGCACTCCTTACTACCGGTTCATACCGTGTGGTGCTGCAGGGCGCCGAAGGTGTAGCCCAGACTCAGTGGGTTATTGTGAAATAACCTTGCTGCATCTCTGATTTGTCCAGACGCCGGATGCAGGGTTTATGCCCTGTATCCGGCGTTTTTCTGTAAACACACCAAAATGATTCTGTTGCCTTGAAAATTTATCTGATAGCGGGAGAAGCCTCCGGCGACCTGCATGCCGGCAATATGCTGAAGGCACTGAAACAAATACGACCCGAGACGGAATGCCGCGCCTGGGGCGGTGACAAACTGACGGAGGCAGGGGCAACTGTGGTCAAACACTACCGAGACCTGGCCTTCATGGGTTTTGTAGAGGTGATTAAGCACCTGGGTACCATACTCCGCAATCTCTCATTTTGCAAGAAGGATATCCTGGAATACAATCCGGATGCACTGGTACTCGTGGACTATCCCGGATTTAACATGAGGATAGCACACTGGGCCAGGAAGAGAGGAATACGTGTTATTTACTATATCTCTCCCCAGATATGGGCCTGGCGGCAGTCGAGGGTACACCGTATCAAAAGGGATGTAGACAAAATGCTGGTTATCCTTCCTTTTGAGAAGTCGTTCTACGAGCGTTTCGGGATGGAAACAACGTACGTGGGTCATCCGCTTCTGGACGCACTGATGGGAGAGCCGAGAAACGAAAACGTTTCATACCCGGCAAAAACCATCGCACTGCTCCCGGGTAGCAGGAAACAGGAAATTCAGCGCATACTGCCGCTCATGCTGTCAGTAACACCTTTTTTCCCGGATTATAACTTTGTAGTTGCCGCAGCAAAAGAACAGCCAGACGACATGTACGCACCCTGGCTCAGGGCATATCCGAATGTGCGCATTGTGCGCGATCAAACCTATCCACTCCTGCAGCACTCGGTGGCCGCACTGGTAAAATCCGGGACCTCCACCCTCGAAACAGCCCTGCTCGATGTCCCCCAGGTTGTCTGCTACACCAGCAACCGCGTATCCTACTACATTGCCAGACTACTCATCAAGGTACGCTACATTTCACTGGTCAACCTGATAGCTGACGCACCAATAGTAACAGAACTTATTCAGGATGAATTGAATACAGATAATATTAAAACAGAACTTGAAAAATTGCTCCATCCGGAATTTGCCTCAAAAATGAAGGAAAATTATGCTGTGCTCAGAGAGAAACTCGGTTCAGGCGGCGCATCTGTCAGGGCCGCACAGGCCATTTCAGACAGTCTGGAGTAGTTCTTTCAACACATCGTTCAAGGAAGAAATAGCGAGCGGAATATTCCAGCCGGCGCGATTTCTCGGTTCCACATAATTGGAAACAGATCGTATTTCGAGGAACCTGACACCGGACAGCAGACAGCAATAAAACACAGCGGCGCCTTCCATACTCTCTGTCTGCGCATCGGGATATTTGCTTGTCAGTGCCGATATGGATGCTTCGGTACCGGTGGCCCGGCTGACTGTCAGTCCGCGCACCTGCCGGAGGAAATGTGCGTTCTCCGTATCGGGGTTCACCAGTCGGCCGCCCCGGTACGGGAATTCATCCGGATCCAGCAGATTCATATCAAACAGACTGATCAGGCGACCATCCGATTCCTCGGCACCCGTATCGGCCAGTTGCTCCTCCCCTACCAGTACCACTTCGCCCAATGCCAGTGAGCGGTCGTAAGCGCCTGCTATTCCGGCATTGATCAGCAAATCGGGTTTGTTTCGGGAGAGATAACCTGCCAGTTTCCAGGTAGTGGCTACCGGCCCGACCCCTGTTACAAGCACTGAAATTCGATGGTCACCAAGCGTGAATTCATTGTTTGAGCCCGGGGGCGAGAGCGATTCCAGCCACTGAATGGTGGGTGCAACTTCAAATGGTGTGGCGGAAACAAGTGTGATATTCAAAGTTTCGGACTATTTTTGCGAATAAAGGATAAAGGTAATGCTTGATCTGTTAATTGATTTCGACAAATCGCTGTTCCGGGCAATCAATACCGGGATGAGCAATGAATTATTTGACGCCGTTCTGCCCTGGCTCAGGGAGGGAAAGTTGTGGGCTCCACTGTATCTTTTTCTGGCTTCATTTCTTTGGGTCAATTACGGGCGCCGGGGACTGATTGTTGGTATCGGGCTGATTCTGAGTGTTGGACTGACCGATTTCACATCGGGTACACTCATTAAAAAGAATGTGCAGCGGATCAGACCCTGCAATGATCCGTCCATGGAAATGCAGATCATTGAGCGGGTGCCCTGCGGGAGCGGCTACAGTTTTACGTCCAACCATTCTGCCAATCATTTTGCCATTGCCTCTTTTCTGATAGTCCTTTTCGGACAAACCGGTCGGGCCTTTCGGTATGCTGCGGTGTTTTGGGCAGGTTCCATTGCCTTTTCACAGGTATATGTGGGAGTACACTACCCGCTGGATGCGATATGTGGTGCCCTGCTTGGGAGTTTAATCGGAGGTTTTACGGGGCGCTGGTTCAGTCGTC
>CAIYFY010000235.1 GCA_903925535.1 uncultured Bacteroidota bacterium
ACTACTACCGAACCTGCCATTGCTTTCCGGCTTTTCAGGCAGCGCCTGGAGGAAAAATACGGGAAGGAGGGCGCCCGAAGCCGGATATATGCCACGACGGATCAGTCAAAGGGTGCGCTCAAAAATCTGGCGACGCAGGAGGGCTATGAAACTTTTGTGGTGCCAGACAATGTGGGCGGCCGTTTCTCGGTTCTTACCGCTGTTGGCCTGCTTCCGGTCGCCGCTGCCGGCATTGATGTTGATGCGCTCATGCGCGGCGCTGCCGACGGTGTGAAACTGTTTAAAAAGCCTTTTGCAGAGAATGCCTGTCTGCAGTACGCCGGCGTGCGGAATATCCTTCACCGCAAAGGAAAGGATATCGAGCTGCTGGTCAATTATGAGCCTCGCTGCCATTATATCGCCGAATGGTGGAAGCAGCTTTACGGCGAGAGTGAGGGTAAAGACGGAAAAGGTATCTTCCCGGCATCTGTCAGCTTCACTGCCGACCTGCATTCCATGGGACAGTATATTCAGGATGGACGCCGCTCTCTTTTCGAAACAGTACTTGAAATCGGTGCGCCTGAAAGAGATCTTGCAGTGGTCCGTACAGAAGATGATCTCGACGGACTGAACTATCTCGCCGGGAAAACGATGGATTATGTAAATAAAAAGGCGGCCGAAGGTACGCGTATGGCCCATGAAGACGGCGGTGTGCCCAACCTCACGATTCATCTCCCTGAGGCAACACCGTATTATCTCGGACAGCTCCTTTTCTTTTTTGAAAAGGCCTGCGCCGTGAGTGGCTACATGCTGGGTGTCAATCCGTTCGATCAGCCCGGTGTGGAAGCCTACAAGAAAAATATGTTCGCGTTGCTCGGCAAGAAGTAGATCACCGGACCACGGTGACATCCCCCTTCCGGCTCAGTATTCGTCCGTCGCTCATTTCCACTTCAGCATACCAGACAAATACCCCCGGGTTTACGGGCTCTCCCTTCGCTGTTCCATCCCAGCCGGCCTCAGGTTGGCCGGGATGGAATCCTGAGCGCTCGAATATCAGTGTGCCCCAGCGGTCATACACGCGCAACAGGCGCACGCGCGACACGCCGCTGCCTCCGAAAATGGTAAACCAGCCATTGTCGCCGCTATCCGGTTTTATCACATTCGGCACGTAAAATTCATTGCTGTACACTCCAATACTGCGCCGGTCTTCAGCCGTACAGCCCTTTTCATCCACTACCTTCACGGTGAATACGACAGGCACTTCCGGATAAACGGTCTGCAACAGCGACAGAGGTGTATATTCAAACTGCTCCGGAAGCCAGTGTATTTCGCTCAGGGGCCACCCCTGGGGAGCGGAGACCGCCTGCAAAGTTACCGCCTGACCCAGTTCTATCGCCGTGTCGCTCAGGGTGAGTGACACGGACAACTCAACCGGTGTGTCCAGCGTGACTGATGAATTCCAGAAACACCCGAAATCGTCGCGGATACGCAATGAATAACTGCCCGCCGCCAGTCCGGTGTAGGTTGTCTGACTGGTGAAAGGTTTGTTCCCTGCCGCGAAATAGTATGGCGGGTGTCCGCCTGTTACGTTGCTGAAGTATATGGCTCCGTTCAGGTCTCCGAAGCATTTCACTGGATCTGTTGTCACAACAGCACTGACCGGCGGATCGCGGAATACCAGTATGGAGTCTGAAGCGGAGCAGCCGTTGTCTGTGTTTGTCACGATGTGCCTGTACAATCCGGAGGCGGGGATCTGGATCACGACGGCCTGTGTGTCCAGTGTTGCCTGTCCTTGCTCCATCAGCTGCCAGCGGTGGACATACTGACTTCCCGATGATGAGGCAGAGGCATTGAGCAGGGTGGAAAAGTCGTTACATCCCACCTGAAGTTGTGCCGGACCCGCTTCTGCAACGGGAGGTATGGTATCTGAGCCAACGGTAATCTGAATGCTGGCACTGCAACCGAAACTGTTCGTAGCCGTAACGGAATAATTGCCCGGTACGGTAATCGTGTGGGAGGGCGCATCCGGGAGGGTGCCGCCCGGCGCCGACCAGTTGTAGTGAAGATTTTGCTGACTGGCCGCAACGCTGATTTGCGATACGGGAGTTGCACAGGTAATAAGGGTTGCCTGTGCCTCGAGACCGGGGTACAGATTAGCTGCAGTCACGGTGGTTTGTCCGGTGATCGTACATCCGTTCGCATCGGTTACGGTAACTCCGTAATTGCCTGCTGCCAGATTGTTCAGTGCTGCTGTTGTTTGTCCGCTGTTCCACAGGAAAGAAAGCGGTGGAATACCGCCTGTAGCCATTGCCGTTATCGCAGCATCTGCCTGCTGGCATGTATCGCTGGTGGCAGCAGTGGCAAGGTTCAGCGCAGGAGGCTCACTCACCGGAAAGGAAGCCTGAAAAGTGCACTGCCTGGAGTCGGTGAGTGTGACCGAGTACGTACCTGCACCCGCGCCAGCGAGACTGCCGGTTTGGATGCCATTAGACCACAGGAACTGATACGGGGTTGTTCCGCCGGTGAAAACGGTACTGATTGCACCAGTCTGCTGTCCGTAGCAGGCTATGTGGGTAATTACGGTGTCTGCCAGTATAATTGGCAGGGGCTCTTCCACCGTAAAATTGGTGGCCATGGTGCACTGATTGGCATCTGTGACAGTCACGCTGTACGTGCCAGCACCCGCGCCCGCGAGATCTTCCGTTTGCAAGCCGTTGGACCACAAGTATTTATATGGAGCTGTACCACCCGAAAATGACAGGTCTATGCTGCCATTCTGGAGCCCTGCACATGAAACAGGCGTGACAGTTGCGAAGTCGGTCTGAAGGGGCGCCGGTTCGGTAATCTGCACAGAAAGATTCTCTGAACACATTCCTCCTGCGTACAGAATGGCTACATCGTACTGTCCAGGCTGAAGACCTGAAATACTGCCTGTGGTGGAACCGTCAGACCACAGGAAAGAGATCGTCGGGGTGCCACCGCTGATGTTCAGCACAACAGATCCGTCGGCTGCCCCTGCACAGGAAATATCTTCATGCGCAGCTGAAAAGGCCGGTGCAATATGTTGAAGAACTTCCGCGGAATCCACCAGGGTACAGCCATTGGCATCCGTCAGCGTCAGCGGATAAACTCCGGCCGGCAGATTGTTGATCTGGTTGGTTGTGGCGCCATTTGACCATACAAAGGTATAGGGTGGAGTACCCTGAAAAGCACCTGTAAAAATAGCTGTTCCGTTGCTCTCTCCCGGACACGCGTGGATCGCGGCGGTGCCGGAAGATGAGAGTTCTGTGGGTTCGAAAAGGTGCACCTGGTGAATACGCATACAGCCGCTGGCATCGGATACGGTTACTCCATACCCGCCGGCGGCAGCGGCAGTAATTTCACTGGTGGTATTCCCGTTACTCCAAAGATAGGAATAGGGAGGTTCTCCAATCAGGAAATTCAGTCGCAAATGACCTGTGCCACCATGACAGAACACCGGAGAAACAATTTCTGTTTCCGTTTGCAGATTGCCACCGCCTTCCACCCAGGAAGAGCCGGTAGTAGTGCAGCCTTTGGCATTGGTAACAGTAACAGTGTAGAGCCCGTCGGGCAGCCCGAATACGGATGCCACCGTTTCGCCGGACGACCATTTGTACGAGAGCGGAGGAAATACGGTGGTGGCACTGGCCAGTATGGCCGACGGGAAACCTTCGCAGTTGCCGTTGAGGGTGTCAATATTGACCAGCGGACTGTCGTACATCAGTACGCGTACGGTATCGCGAAGGACGAGTCCGCACTGGTCGGTTGCCTCTACCCAGTAAATTCCGGGTGTGGAAGCGGTGTAAAACTGACCGGAGGTGTTGCTGCTCCACGAATAGGAAACAAAACCTGTTCCTGCGTCCAGCGTGATTGATGTATCCCTGCAGGCACCTCGATCGGGACCGAGACCCGAAAAATCGGGCAGTACGGGCATCTGGAATGAGAAAAGATTATTCAGCCAGTCGCACTCCAGATTGAAATTGAGCGGAGTCAGCGTACTGAGTGATAAGGGAGTTGTGTTGGTACTGTCTGCATTGATCACGCCAAAAACTGTTCCGTCTGCCCTGGGCAGTGTGATATACTGGACGAAACATGAGTCGGGTAAAACAGCCTGCTGGGTGAAATGGACCCATCCGATCCGGCTGGCTGGAGCGGAAACAGGATTTTTCTCATAAAAAGAAACAGGAATACCCGAAGGAAGCAGTGCATCGCCGTTATTGCATATCTGTACTGCTATGGTCACATTTTCCTGCTCACAATTTACTGAAAGGACCGAGGCCACTGCATCCGGTGTCAGGAAAAAAGTCTGGTAGTTATCGTTGAGGAGCGGTCTTTGTGCAAGGTACTGATTAAACGGCCTGTTCCCGGATCCCGGTGCCGGATATTCGATGGTATGATCCGGTTGCTGCGCGGGGATGGTCAGGTCGTCGTTGACGTTGGTGACAAAATAGTTGAACTGATTCCAGATATTGCGGCAGGGAGCCCAGGGGTATTCGCTGGATTTGAATACATTCAATCGGGCTTTTCCTCCGAGGAATGTTGTGGAGCCCGATATGATTACCTCTGTCTCTCCGTCGTTGTCAGCATCTGCTACTACGGGGTATTCATCTGCTGTGCCGGAAAAGCAGGGATGTTTATACCAGTTTCTTTCGTAGTCCACCCCGGATGGAAGAGGTTCGGGACCTCCGTACATAATTCTGAAGTTTTGTTCATCCCGGTACACTATTTCCGAAATTCCGTCGCCGTTGAAGTCATAGACAGAAGTGCCGGTCCAGCCCGACTGGTCGGAGGTTGACAGTGACCACCACCAGGGAGCAGTCGGATCCTGATCAGAGGCGTGGAGACTGAAACAGGTCAGGTTGATTGAGCAGGTTGAGATGATTTCCGGCAGGTCGGTGGCAAAACCACTTTTTGTATCGTCATATACATTGGCAATACAGGGCATACCTCCGCTGTTGATGACATTAATAGGATAGGGCAGAAACCGGATCAGGCCATTTTTATTCCACACATATACGCCTGTTTCTGTATTAGGGGTTAGCCTTCTGGAGGCCACAATCACATCGGTTACGCCATCAAGGTCCATGTCGGCAGCGGCGGTGTAGCCATCACCGAAAGCCATGGAGGGGGCCATCATCAGATTCAGGTCTCTTTTGACCTTGATCTGGAACCCGTCACCATCGGATGTGGTGAGATCAATGGAATAGATAACGGGCCCTGCGGCCAGTTCGAGTCCGGCACAGTCGGGGTCGCCGTTGCAATCGGCCACAGAGAGCAGGTCCACGGCGGTCGGGTTGCAGGCGCCTTCCAGATAGCTGGAGTAGTTGGCCCGGCCTCTGTTGACGGGGCCGTCTATCAGTTTGTCCAGCGTAGGCCCTGCCGGATTGGACAGGTTGAATGCGTAGATATCGCTGCCTGCATATACTTCCGGTATCCCATCTCCGTTGAAATCGGCCAGGAGCGGCCGCTGGTCGGTATAGTCGAGCGGGCTGCTTGATGTCACCCAGAGTTGCATGGGTTCGGCTGTCGTTTCCGAATAGCTTTTGTACACCCGTATCGTTCTGTCCTTGCAGGAAATCAGCAGTTCCGGGATACCATCTTTGTCAATATCTCCAATAGTCGGACCGGGTACCGGGTAGGTGTCGAAGGAGGAAGGCAGCGTAAGGTATTTCGGTGTGGCAGCATTGGAGCCATCACCCCTGAAGAATATCAGTCTGCTGTCTGCTGTCAGTGAGCCGCCTTCTCCGACAATTATTTCCGGTATGGAGTCTTCCTGCGGATTCATATTGCCAACGGCTACTGTGGCAACGGATGAAATATCCGTGTTCCCTGACTGCCATGCCAGCCGGGCCGTAAACAATGGAGGCAAGGAAGGGACCGTGCAGTCCTGTGCGGATGCGAGTGGTGAAAAGGCTGCCGATGCAGCGATGAAAAGACAAAAAAGGCGATGGTACACGACGCAGATGATTAAAGTGAAAATGTCGGTCAGGTTCTGACTAGAGAAGCAGGCTTTCGAATTCTTCCCGGGATAATTGCGGCGATTCGTCGGTGAACAGCCCTTCTCCGAGTTTCTTTTTACGTTCCTGCAGCTGTCTGATTTTGTCTTCGATGGTATCGCGGGAGAGAAATCTGATAGCAGTGACGGGATTTTGCTGGCCTATCCTGTGCGCCCGCGCAATGGCCTGATCTTCTACAGCGGGGTTCCACCAGGGATCCAGAAGAAAAACATAGTCGGCAGCGGTGAGGTTCAGTCCGACGCCGCCAGCTTTTACGGTCATGAAAAATGCCTGTACGGAATCATCCTGCTGGAATCGTTCCACTGCTTTTGCCCTGTCGGCCTGCGAGGTGTCTCCTGTCAGCCAGGCATAGGCAAAGCCCGCTTCTTCAAAAGCGGAGCGGAACAATTGAAGATGCCGTTCAAAACTGCTGAAGAAAAGTACTTTGTGGTTTGATCGGCGGATGACGTCCCACTGAGCCATTACATCGTCGAATTTACCGGAGCCACCGGTATATTCAGTTTCCACGAGGCGCGGATCGTTGGCCAGTTGCCGGAGGCGTGTGAGCGCCTGCAGGGCCTGGAAGCGCGTTTTTGGATCGTCGAAAAGGGCCAGTATTTCGTTTCTGGCGGCTGATTTTGTTTTTTCGTAGAGTTTTTTCTGAGCATCTGTCATCTCGGTATAGAACAGTTGCTCCGAGAGTGCGGGCAGATCGGGGGCTACTTCCTGTTTGGTGCGGCGCAGGAAAAACGGTCGCACGCGTTTGAACAGTCTTTCTTTGGCTGTAGCATCATTGCGCTTTTCAATCGGTGTGATGAATTGGTCGCGGAATTCGTTGAAACTGCCCAGTGTGGCCGGATTGATGAACTCCATCTGACTCCACAGATCGCTCAGCGAGTTTTCGATCGGGGTGCCTGAAAGTGATATTTTGTTGTCTGCCTCCAGACTGAGCACCCCTTTTGCCACTTCCGAAGTGCGGTTCTTGATCATCTGGCTCTCATCCAGTACAATGACATGCCAGCGTATTCTCGACAGCAGCTCCAGATCCTGTCTGACGGTATGATATGTGGTGAGTACGATATCGTGACTGGCCAGTGCCCGGGTATCTTTCCCGCGTTTGGGTCCTGTATGCGAGCAAACAAACAGAGAGGGGGCGAATTTGGACAGTTCGATGCGCCAGTTAAAGATCAGAGAGGCAGGCAGTACAATCAGCGCGGTAAGTGGCTCGGATCCGGTGTGGCTCTGGAACAGGTCAAGCTGTGCGGGCGACTGCGCCGATTTGTTTTTTTGCTCTTTGGCATAGAGTAAAAAAGCAATGGTCTGAAGCGTTTTGCCCAGACCCATGTCATCGGCCAGACACGCTCCGAAGCCATCATTATAGTGTCCGGCCAGCCATTTTACACCCTGCAACTGATAGGGGCGCAGTTCTGCCCTCAGCTCGGATGATACAGTATAGCTATTGTCGCCCGACGAAGTCTGGACGGATTCGCCCACTCCCGATTCGACACCAGCCGCTTCGAGGAGTGTGAACAGCGCGCGCGGCAGTCTGACGCCATCATCATTCCCTTCCCGGGCGGCATCGGCAATTTCGCCGTATCGGGTGAACCATTCTTCCGGAATCAGAAAAAAAGTTCCGTCGGGGAGGCGGAAGAACCGGTCGCGTGCGCGCAGGTGTGCCCACAGAGAACGGAACGGGAACGAGAATTCGCCTGCCTGTACATGTCCGCGCAAATCGAACCAGTCGTCGGTGGCAGTGGTAGTGATATGGAGTTGTCCGTTCAGCAGTGCTACCGGCTTCCCTTCAACAACCGGACATTCGGGTTTGATTCCGGCAGACAGCAGAGCGGCACTGTTGCGGGCCAGCCAGTTTACGAGCATTTCCAGCGACAGTTCCTGACCGGTGGAAAACAGTTTTCCGGATGTTTGCAGTCCGAGCCCGGTGAGAGCCCGTACTTTTTCCTGTTCCGCTTCCGGATTTCTGATTACCTGCCTGATGAGTATATCATCGGACCCATCTCCGGCATAGTCAACGGCCGTGACGATATCCCTTTTTTCTCCGTGTGAAAATTCGGCGCCGCGGTAGGTGAAAAATGCCTGCAGGTACCAGGTTTTTTCCAGAATATTTTCCGTGGGGGCCAGTCTTGCCGACATCAGGTCGCGAGTGATGTGCACCTCGAATCCTTCGGCTTCGATACGCGTTCTGCCGGCACTTTTGGCTACGAATTGCCTGAAGTAAACCTTCGCCTTGTCGGAAGGAATCTGAACTACATCCTTGGTGCGGAAAGGCTTCACCATATTGCCGTTGATGCCGGGTACGCGGTAAAGATCGTAGCCCACCAGCAGCCAGGCCGGATCGGTATTGGTGAGTGGCAGCACTTCCTTCGACCGGATGGTCCAGGGGGTGTCTTCCGGACCCAGGCGAAATCGGTATTCCACTCCGTCCTCCTTCTTGAGGAAAGAAATGTGAGGCATGATTTCCTGTTCGGGGAAGGAAACCTGCATATCGCAGGCGGGTGTTTTGCGCTCGAGGTCGAGGGTGAGCGGCCACCTGTTTCCGGCTATTTCAGACAGAAACTTGTCAATTTTGTCAAAAATAAATTTTTCAACAAAGGGTTTGGTGGCAGGGTCGGTCAGCAGCTGAGGCAGTGCCACGGCTGATTTGGCTTTGGGTGGCTTGAACTTCGCTTCCAGATTTTTGGGCGTCAGTATTTCGATCAGATCGAACATGTCTGACAGTTCCGGTGTCATTTCAATTCCGTATGGAACAATAGTGGCGGCAGTAGCCCGCTGCTGCATATAGCCCAAACGGCCCTGCGCATCGGTTTCGACGAGCAGGGCCGCGGGCAGATATAACAGATCGTTGTAGTGCTGAAGGTTGAAAACTACTTGTATCATCCGGCGGCAAAGATACGCGATGCTTCATCTGTTTTAATGAATTAACATTGCGTTCAGCGCCGGCTGCTGTTTATTCAGCCTTGCTCAGTCTTACGCCTCCCCATCGTTTTCCGTCGGTCAGACGGAGTATGTAGTTGCCATCAGGCAGTTCACGTATATCAACTGTGGCAGAGAATGTTCCGCCACCCGGTGCAAAGTCCAGCGTGCGCACCATCCTTCCCGATGCATCGAATACTTCTGCCCGGAGTACCTCCGGTGCACGGTTCATAGTCAGGACGAACAGTCCGGTGCCCGGGTTAGGTGAAACGGTGAGCCCCCATTCTTCGGCAGGTTCGACCACAGAAGAAATGACCAGCGGTGTGTTAATGGTTGCTGCACATCCGTTGGCATCCACCACACCCACTGTGTAATTGCCCAGCGGCAGATTGCTGAATACGTTACCGATTCCTGCCACGCCATTCAGCAGGAACACGTATGATCCTGTACCGCCGGTTGCAGCGGCTGTGATGGTATTGCCGTTCAGTGTGGCCGTGACAACCAGCTGGGCCGGACTTCCCACTGTGAAACTGGAAGTGGATTCATTTCCGGCAGAATCCAGGATTGTTACGGTATAAGATCCTGCTGCGAGGTTATTGATGGCTGTTCCCTGTACAAACGGCTGGCCATTGAGGGTGTAGGGCGGAATGCCGCCAGCAGCGAACAGGGAAATGGAGCCATCGGAATCGCCGAAGCACGTCACGTTGGTAACAGTGGCACTGATCGTAACCGGCGGTACGTCAACTACAAATGAAATGATACCCGAGCATCCGTTGCCATCTGTAACGGTGACGCTGTAAGATCCGTTGGGAAGGTCCTGCAGGTTATTGTTGGAGAAAGAATAGGGCGGTGTGCCTCCGCTGATATTCAGCGTGACATCATTCAGGACGACCGTTGCCGTACCCGTGATGGGGGCCGGTTCTGTAATCGTTACGCTGTAGGACAACTCCTGATTGAATGCATCGCGTACCGTAATGTTATAGTTGCCCGCCTGCAGACCAACGAATGTGTTGTCTGTCTGCTCCGGACCACCGTTCAGGCTGTACGAATAGGGTGGTATGCCGCCGTTGGCCAGAACTGTGATAAAGCCACCGGCATTCCCGGCACAGAGAAGTGAGGCCGAGAAGTTGAGCGACAGGGTCAGAAGTGGAATATCCACTATGACGGTTGTGGTGGCTGTACATCCGTTGGCATCCTGTACCGTTACAATATAATCACCGTTGACCAGGCCGGTAAATTCACCTGAATTCTGGAAATCAACTCCGTTGATGCTGTATTGAAGTACGCCTGTACCGCCTGTTGCTGTGGCGGTAACCGTATTCAGCGCAGAAGCAGCTGTGAGCTGCAGGGCAGCCGGCTCGAGAATGATTACTTCACTGGTTGTGGCAGACAGACCCAGTGAGTCACTCACCTGAACAGTATAGGCTCCTGCAGTCAGTCCTGTAAATACGGAACTGGATTGTGCGGTTCCGCCGTTCAGCGCGTAAGACAGCGGACCTTCTCCTCCTGCAGCAGTTACGGAAATAGAGCCGTTATCTCCACCCGCGCAGGTCACATTGCCTGTGACTGTGGCTGTGGCAATAATCTGGTTTACAGCTACAATTACCTCGGTGGTTGCTGTGCATCCGTTTTCATCCCTGACTGTGACAGTGTAGATGCCGTTGGCTGATACGGTGAGTACATTATTGCTCTGGAAATTCGCTCCATCGATACTGTATTCGTACACACCTGTACCACCGGCAGCTGTGACAGTGATATCAAACAGGAATGCACTCGCGCTCGCGCTCACGGGCGCGGGGTTGTCAAGTACTATTATCTGTGAAGAAGCGGTGAGTCCGAATTGTCCGTGTACGGTTACAGTGTAGTTTCCAGCCGACAGTCCGCTGAATATATTTGAAGCCTGCCGGGCTCCGCCATTCAGACTGTAGGTATAGTTGCCGTCCAGGCCGGCAGCGGTAGCCGTAATTTCTCCTGTATTTCCGTTGTAGCAACTAACAGCCTGTGTTTGAGTGGCTGTAACGCTCAGGTTGTTTTCTGCAATAATAATATTGAAGAGATTGTTATGCAGCCAATGGTCGTTGGCACTGTCCTGAACATCGAAGGTGAAACTGTCTGACGCGCTCTGATCACCATTGTTGATATAGGAAAGTGCGCCGCTATTGATATCCGCCTGTGTAAATGTACTGCCGATACTGAGGGTTGTGCCGTTCAGGTTCAGCGTGCCATGTGTCGGGAGCGAGAGCAGCGTATAGATACCCTGCGCGGCATCTCCGCTGAGTACCAGCTCCAGATTTGAAGTGCCGGGTGCGGCAGTGCCTCCGTTTCCAACCACGAGCGGGCTGTTATTCAGCAGTACAGCTGCGTCTATCAGTTCGGGGAAACACAGGCTGATACTCCAGGCTGTGATTGCACCGCCATCTTCGTTGTAGGTATCGGTAACAATCAGTCGCCAGTCGCCCTGGGCTGATGCGCCATCCTGACCGGCCAGTAATCCTGCAGCCTTGAAGATTCCGGATACAGCCGGCGGAGTGCCGTTGCACTGTCCGTCAAGAACAGCGTAATCATTGGCAGCCTCATCATCGAGTACAACAGCCATATTGTCGCTGTCACAGCCGAAATCCGAGCCTGGAATACCGGGCTGGTCGAACAGTACAACTGTGTCGTTAGCCGGAGAAATCAGGCGTGCGATCAGGTCGCCAACCCATGTGTGGTTGATATTCAGTGTAACATTGACATCCTCCACAGGCTTGTTTTCTGTCACATTGAGCGTAGAAACAACAGTGGATACAGCAGACGGGCTGATGGCCTTTGGCACATCGGAGCTGGCGTAAACATTGTCGCAGTCAGCAGCACCAACCTGAAACGCGGAAACAGCGCTGAATGAACTTGTTCCACAGTCGTTAGTTCCGCGCACACGCCAGTAATAGACAGATCCGTTTGTCAGTCCGGTGACAGTAGCCGACAATCCGGCTACCGTCTGGGAAGAAACAACAGAGCCTGAATCGAAGGAGGGGTTGGTTGCTACCTCCAGTTCGCAGGTTGAAGCGTAGGTGATATCCCAGCTTACTGTAGTGGAAGAGCCTGTGCCCGAAGTTCCGTCGGCCGGGGATGTCGGAGTTGCCACAGAAGGTGCGCCCGGAAGAACGAGCAATTCCACGATTCTCTGACGGGATTCAGCTCCTGCGACAGCATCAATAACCAGAATATATGTACCGGCCATACCGGGAGTCAAATCGCTGATGCTGATGCTGGCACTGTTGTCTCCAACGGGGTTGGGGCTTACTGTGACGGTTGAGGCGCCCGGTTGACCGGTCACACTGATGCTTGCCGGCGTATCGAATCCGAGTATGCGCTCGAGAGCAAGGTTGATTGTTCCTGTTTCACCCGCGCATACTGTCAGTTCGCTGACGTCCAAATTCAGGAAAAACGTCGGCAGGACTGCCGGTTCTATTTTAAAGTTGGCATTGGAGATATCGAAGAAGATATTTCCATCTCCCTCCACGCGTACGCGGCAGGTATTGCCCAGGTTATTGGGAACCACGATGTCTTCCGTGCCGTCATTAGCGGTACTGCTGCTGAGGACGACAGGATAGGTAAAGCCTCCGTCGGTGGAAAGAAGAATCCGGACGTTGGCACAGGATACCGGTGCCGCCGTCGTGTTGGCAACATCCCAGGTGACAGTCTGTGTTGAACCTACGTTCCATGTAACGTTGGTATTGGGCTGTGTAACCAGAAATGGTCCGGAGTTACCTGCAACAGTAACCAGCGCCTCGTCTTCGTCGGTACAGCCTGCCTGCAGGTTATTATCACGGGTCACCACCCTGAAATTCATGGTTCTGGCTACACCGGGCAGCTTTTCCCAGGTTGGGTTGGCGTTGTTGACGATATCGGTCAGTCTCGGGAAAACCCGCACAGGCGATGCAGTTCCTTTGAATGAGCGGAACAGTGCTCCTGTTGCGCTCGAAGAGACCGGCGGTGAAGTGGCGTTCGCGTTGTCAATCTGCTCCCAGGTATAGGTGAGCTGATCGCCATCGGGGTCACTGCCGGTGGCAGTCAGCTGGAACGGGGTGGATTTGGGAATCACAAAGTCATTTCCGGCGCTCACCGTCGGATTGTTATTGGTGGTATTAATCTTCACAGGACAGGTATTGCCGCCACCTGTGTAGATGTAATTGCCCATTTCAATAATATTATAGGCATGGAAGAAATCTTCGCTGTTGGGAGCTACGTTCTGGGCGCCGCATATTCCGGCGTATGCCATGATGGTAGTACCGCTCCCGGGTTCCACGCGGGCCGCGGCATTTCCGGAGCAGGAGCCCTGAGTTCCGTTGAATGTGTGGCTGCCTCCGAACTGGTGGCCTATTTCATGCGCTACGTAATCAATATCGAACGGATCACCCACCGGAGATCCGCTGCCGGTTACACCGCGTGCCTTGTTCTGATTATTACAAACAACACCCAGAAATGCGACACCGCCGCCGCCGGTACTGAATACGTGTCCGATGTCGTAATTGGCATTGCCCACCACGTTATCGCAGGTGGTCTGGTTCTGGCCGAGCATGGTTCCGCCGTTGTTGTTGGTGAACGGGTCGCTGCCGGCATCCAGGTAAATCAGCAGGTCGTTGTTGGCGATGATCTGCATGGTAACGCCGAAGTCCGTCTCGTAAACTCCGTTGACACGGTTCATGGTCGTGTTCATGGCTGCCAGAACGGCCGGTTTATTACCACCGTGAAAAGAGGAGTACTCACCGGTGCACGACAACGCCAGACGGTATCTGCGAAGTCTGGTATCTCCCTGAAAGTCAGCTCCCTGCGCAGGAATATGTTCGTGATCCTTTGTCTCTCCCAGTTCCTGAGCTCCATCCGGTGAGGGCACATCGCAGGCCCAGAACGACTCCTGTTTCCCGGAACGGTAATCTTTTTTGCTATACACCACATAGAACTCTGTATTTCCATGTATCATCGGGTCAACAAACCAGGTGCCCTGTGTGGCGGAAAATACCATCGCATGGAAGCCCCAGGGAGTCAGATCGAGCTTGATCCTTGTAGCCGAATTATCGGCACTGTACCCTGTATAGCATCGTATCTGCGGATATTTGGCTTGCAGTTCCGGAGCCATAACAGGTGTTTCTGCTATTCTGAACCGGTTTAGGGCGCCATCAGGCCCCGGTACAACCAGCTCGGGAAACTGCTCTGCCTGTCCGGCCAGGGAATACAATTCGGGGGCCGAGTCCAGAATGGGACGGAGAGCCTGCAGGTCGAGCCGCACAGTTCGGTAACTGGAAGGTACAATACGGCGCTCACCTGTAGCAGGAGCCGAGCTTTCGGCTGCTTCCTGCCAGGGGTTTTGAGCTAAGGCAAACCCGAGGCTGCTCCACAGGCAAACCATAAAGAGAAGGACTCTTTTCATGAATCAGAAGTTGATAGTTGATTTAATTTCGATATTCAGAGAGGCGAATGTAAACAACGCCCTTTTAAGACTGTATAAAATTATTCAGGTTTAGCAATTAGGAGTCTATTTTAAGAGGTATTCGCAGATTTTTCCGAATTTTGCGGCAAATTTCAGAAAGCTCTGACCATGCCACTAAAATATTCCAGAAAGGGTTTTACCGATGAATCCCTGCTCCACCTCTACGACCAGCTTGCCAAACCACGCCTTATTGAGGAGAAAATGCTGAACCTGCTCAGGCAGGGTCGTATTTCCAAGTGGTTCAGTGGCATTGGCCAGGAGGCGATCAGTGTGGGTGCTGCCTGCGCGCTTCACCCCGAAGAACTTGTATTCACCATGCACCGAAATCTGGGGGTATTTACTGCCCGGAATATGCCGCTCGACAGGATGTTCTGTCAGTGGCAGGGCAAGCGACTGGGTTATACCAAGGGGCGCGACCGATCCTTCCATTTCGGGGCCCTCGAACACGGTATTGTGGGTATGATTTCACACCTGGGTCCACAGCTCTCGCTGGCGGCAGGCGTGGCTATGGCACATAAACTCGGCGGAGAAGGAAAAGTTTCTCTCGCTTTCACCGGCGAAGGCGCTACCAGTCAGGGCGAATTTCATGAAGCACTCAATGTCGCCTCCGTCTGGAAGCTGCCTGTTATTTTCCTGATTGAAAACAACGGTTACGGACTCAGCACCCGCCCCAATGAACAGTATGCCTGCAAGGATCTGATTGACCGTGCCGCCGGCTATGGAATGCGTTCCGCCAAGATTGACGGCAACAACATTCTGGAAGTTTATTCCACGATCAGCAAAATTGCCGCAGAACTCCGCGAGAATCCCGAACCTTTCCTGCTCGAATGTGTCACTTTCCGCATGCGCGGACATGAAGAGGCCAGTGGCACCAAGTACGTGCCCAAAGAGCTCATGGACGAGTGGGCGAAGAAGGATCCGATCGAAAATTACGAAAAATGGCTTCTGAAAGAAGGTGTTCTGACCAGTGAAGTCCGCGATTCTATCCACGACAAGTACAAAAAACAGATTCTGGACGCAGTAGAGGTTATGTTTGCCGAGCCCGAGCCGGCGCCCGATACCGAAGAGGAACTCGCAGATGTATATGCACCCGCACCCGCACACGTAAAACCTCGGGGTGCATCGAAGGAAATGCGTTTTATTGATGCCATTTCCGACGGATTGCGGGAGGCAATGATCCGCCACCCGAAACTTGTCCTGATGGGACAGGATATCGGAGCTTACGGCGGGGTATTCAAAATCACACAGGGCTTTGTGGAGCAATTCGGCGAGCACAGGGTACGCAACACACCCCTTTGCGAGTCGGCTATTGTCGGTATCAGTCTGGGCCTCAGCATGGGCGGCTACAAGAGTATGGTCGAAATGCAGTTTGCCGATTTCGTTACCTGTGGATTCAACCAGATTGTAAACAACCTGGCCAAGCTGCACTGGCGCTGGAATGAAAAGGCCGATGTGGTGGTGCGCATGCCCACAGGCGGCGGTACCGGCGCAGGTCCGTTCCATTCGCAGTCCAATGAAGCCTGGTTTACCCACACGCCCGGACTCAAGGTCGTATATCCAAGTACACCGGAAGATGCCAAGGGACTGCTGCTGGCGTCCTTTGAAGACCCCAATCCGGTTATGTTCTTCGAGCACAAGGGATTGTACAGAAGCGAAAGCGGCATGGTGCCCGAAGGCTTCTATACCACTGAAATAGGGAAGGCACGGCAAGTCAGGGAAGGCAGCGATGTGAGTATCATCACCTACGGACTGGGTGTCCGCTGGGCGCAGCAACTGGCCGACGAGCTGAAGATCAGCGCGGATATCCTCGACTTGCGCTCGCTGGTTCCTGTTGATTATGAGGCTGTTGAAAAAACAGTGAAGAAAACCAACAGAGTGCTTATTCTACATGAAGATACCCTGTTCGGCGGCATAGGCGGAGAAATTTCCGCCTGGATATCCGAGCACCTGTTTGAGTATCTGGATGCACCGGTGCTGCGGGCAGCGAGTCTCGATACGCCGGTCCCCTTCGCCATTCCGCTGGAACAGAATTTCTTCCCGCTGGAAAGGGCGAAGGAGCAAATCAGAAAACTGATGGCGTATTAGCATTTTTTCAGTCAAGTTCGGAAAATTCGCAAAGAAGCATTAATTTTGCGCCGTTGAATTATCAACAGGGCCCGTAGCTCAGGTGGTTAGAGCGGCTGACTCATAATCAGATGGTCGCGGGTTCAATTCCTGCCGGGCCCACCAGCACAAGACGACCCATGCAATCAAAAGATTGTGTGGGTCTTCTCTTATGGGCCGGGTTCAATCCCTCAGATGTTTTCTTTTGCCTGCAAGTATGAAATGGGCATCCTTCGTTCTGGCTTCAATCCTTGTGATTTTTCTTGGCTATTTTGCCGACAGAACAGTATTTTCCTCCTTTATAGCCGCCTGGTCGGTATTGTTTCTGCTCTATGGCTGGCTGGTATTCGGATATCGCCATATTTCCACCCGGCAGTTGATTCTGGCCGGTATTGTACTCAGGCTGCTGCTGCTTTTCAGTATACCGCAGTTGTCGGATGATGTGTTCCGGTTTTTGTGGGATGGCCGGCTGACTGTTTCCGGCTACCACCCGTTTCTGCACACTCCTCGATATTTTATTGACAATCAATATAATGTGCCAGGCCTGACACAGGAATTATTCGTCAGGCTCAATTCTCCTGACTACTTTACGGTGTATCCCCCGGTGTGTCAGGCGGTGTTTGCGCTGGCTGCACTGGTTTCGCCGGTTGCCGTTCTCCCTGCTGTGGTGGTGATGAAATTGTTAATGCTGGGATTTGAGGTATGCACGATTTGGCTACTGTGGAAACACCGCGGTAAGTTCGGCTTGCCGGAGAACGGGGCGGCCATTTACGCCCTGAATCCGCTCGTTATTCTGGAGTTTTCGGGTAACCTGCACTTTGAAGGTGCCATGATATGCTTTTTACTCGCAGGGTTTATCGCATTGCAGCGCGACAGGATTGTACCGGGTGCATTGTGCTGGTCGCTGGCTGCAGCCTCCAAGCTGCTTCCGCTGATGCTGTTGCCCGCTGTCTGGAAATGGCTGGGATGGAAGAAAGGAGCCCGTTTTATCTCCTTTTTCGTGCTTTTTTCGGTGGTGATTTTCAGTCCGCTGCTGGCGGTGTTGCCCAATATACTGGAGAGTCTTGACCTGTATTTCCGCCAGTTTCAGTTTAACGCCAGCTTCTATTACGTAATCCGTGTACTCGGGTTCTGGCTGAAAGGCTGGGATATCGGAGAATATTCCGGACCTGCACTGGGTCTGCTGACAATAACCGGCGTGCTATGGCTGGCCTTGCGTGTGCGCACGGGCGACAGCGCGCCTGCGCTCGCGCGTACCCTGATGTTTTCCCTTTTCCTGTACCTGAGCCTTGCTGCGGTGGTGCAGCCCTGGTATGTGGCTGTTCCGATGGTTTTTTCGCTGTTTACCCGGTATCGTTTCCTGATTTTATGGACGGGGCTGGTGGTATTGTCGTATAGCCACTACCGCGGAGGGCAGTTTCAGGAACATTACTGGCTGATAGCGCTGGAGTATTTTTTTGTGTGGAAGCAACTGGTGAACGAGGAGCATCGGAGGGTGTCTACATTAACAGCTCAATATTATCCTTGAGAAGTTGTTCCAACAGGGGGCCATACAAATGTCGGTGTTTCGAACCTGACTGTTTCGAAGGGGAAAGAGGCGTTCAGAAAAGACAATGCCTGTGACTCGAGTTGCGGGTTCCGGAACAGTATTTCGAAGGGCGCGATATTTCGGGCTGAAGCTACAGATGATTTCAAAAGTGGTTACTAATCAATGATATGTTTTCGTTAATAAGTGAATTTTTGCGTAAATAAAATCAATATTATGATTAATTCAATATAATATTTTATAAAACACATCGGGGCGTCCTTTCTACAGACGCCCCGATGTTATGCTTTAAGCTTGCTTCACAAACTGTACTTCAGCCTGCAGCTTCACTTCTTCACTTACCAGCACACCACCTGCTTCGAGCGGCGCATTCCACACAAGACCAAAATCTTTGCGGTTAATCTTTCCGTTCAGGGAGAAACCAGCCTTGGTGTTTCCCCACGGATCTTTCATCTGTCCGCCGTATTCAACTTCCAGCGTCACGGGCTGTGTTACCCCGCGCATGGTGAGATCACCAGTGAGATGGTAAACCTCATCGGATACTTTTTTCATTTCCTTGCCAGAGAAAACAACCTGCGGGTAGTTGTCAGCATCGAAGAAATCGGCACCCTTGAGGTGGTTGTCGCGATCGCCGTTACCGGTGTCCACGCTGGCTGCTTCAGCGGAAAAGCTGATTTTTGCAGTCGAAAAATCGTCGTCTTCGCTTTCAGCTGAAGCTGAAAAAGCATTGAATTTGCCGGAAACGTTCGTGAACATCAGGTGTTTCACCTTGAAACCGACTTCAGAGTGGGTTGGGTCAATTGCCCAGGTAGTCTTTGCCATGTTGTAGTTTGTTTTTAATTAAGTGTTATAACATCTAATTTGAAAGTTTGTTCATTTTTACCGCACCCCCATCTCTTCAAACTGTGCCGCGGCGTGCAGGAAGTGCGCTGTAATCCAGAATACGGTCCAGCTCTCCGAGTAGCCACCGCGGGCTCGCGGTCATCATGGTAATTCACCTTCTTTTTTCAGGACAGCCTGGTAAAGGTCATCTGAAATCCTGAAACCTGCACGGTGAATCAATTCATCCAGAACGGACTTTATTTCCAGAATCAAACCTTGTCTTTTGGCTAAAGTCAGCACACCTACAAGGCCCATAACTGATAACGAAAAGCCCCTGGCAACTTGTCTGCCCATTTTTTCATCAATAAGAAGTAATCCTGACTCTAATTCCAGAGCCAGGACGATTGCCTCAGCCTCTCCGCTATCCAGTTGTGTCCGGAGCGCCTGAACAAGCGTTGTATTTGTACAGGCTCTTGTTTCAACCCACCTGGCAGCCAGCACAGCCTCTGCACCGGGCATACTACTTCCTCTCTGCGTAATTTCTTCAAAAACTTTGTAAGGTATAATTACTTCTCCGAATAAGGCCGGCAACAACTCCAGGCGACCGATCATCGCCAGGTTTATAATCGGCGAAGTGTCGCTGACCACTATCATAGCTTCAGCGTGCTAATTGTTTCCAAATCCTCTTCGTAATCTTCCAGGTCATAGTGTACAGGGATATCCCTGCCTGCCAGAATCCACTGGAACTGGTAGACAGGAAGTTTTGCCAGTCTTGCGGCCTGCCCCATGGTTAGTTTCCCTTTTTGGAAAAAAAGTACGGCAATCTCCACTAGAAGCTCCTGCTCGGTGAGACGTGTTGCGCGTATGTACTCCTCCGGAATATTAAGTACCATAATTCAACCAGTTTTTTGATTTGGTTCCCAAAGTTATGTCTCATTTGTGCCATGGAGCAAATCATTAACATATTTCAGGGTCTTTTTACCGCACCCCCATCTCTTCAAACTGTGCCGCGGCGTGCAGGAAGTGCGCTGTAATCCAGAATACGGTCCAGCTCTCCGAGTAGCCACCGCGGAGTTTAAGGACGTCGGACATATCGCCATGCTGTGCAAAGTTTGTTTCCTGAATTTGTTCCCCGTGTGCACCCGTGGGCGATATCATCTGTCCGCAGCTGCGATACATGACTACAGCCAGTCGCTTCAGCGACTCGTCTTTCAGGTAGTTCCCCATTTTGTATATGGAGGGGGCCATTACTACTCCGTACACGTCCAGATGCTGGTTCTGTGCCGAAACGCCCGTCCAGCCCCTGGTTTTCAGGGCGTGATCGGCGAGGCGACCTGCGGGCATGGGGATATCCCACACCACAGTATAGCTGAGCACCACATCACAGGCGTGTTGGGCTGCTTTCAGATACCGGGCATCTTTGGTGGCTTCGTAGGCCGAAAGAAATCCCTGAAAGGCGCCCCATGCGCCCTCCTTGTCCTCGCAGGTGGCGTCGAGCGTGCCGCCCCAGTAGGGTTCCTTCATGTCACCGTGCCGGGTGATGTAGTAGTCGGTCGCCCTGAGCGCCGCTTCCCGGTATTTTTTTACACCGAACAGGCTGTGTGCTTCAAGCAGTGGGGCGATGAAAAAAGCCTCTGCAGTATTCACCGGATTCCAGGTTTTGCTCAGCAGGCGGTCGGAGAATATATCGCAGGCTTTCCGGAGAAAATTTTCCCAGCTTTGTGTCTTCATCCCGGCGTTTTTACGTCCCTCCCTGATGGCGAGCGCCATACTGTACATGGCCTGGCCTTGCGAAACGGCATCTTTATCGGTCCATTCATTGGTGTTGGGATTGTATGTAACGCAAAAACCGCTCTGGTCGAAGGGAGAGGTACAAAGGTGGTCGAGCGATCGCTGCACCATGTCGGGCAGTTTCGGATCGGTGATTCGTTTTGCAAGCGGCTGAAGTGCATAGCCGGGTGCTTCACACTGTCCGGCCCAGCCCATGACAATTTTTGGGGCATACTGCGGAGGATACATATTGAAGCCCGCATAGTCCAGGTCTTCTATCCAGCGCGATTGCAGAAACTGATACTTCAGTTTGATGATTTCGTCGAAAGCGGGCAGGTCTTCGGCATAGAACGGCTTGAAAAGTTCGATGGAGGTGTGTACCGGCTTCTGGAAGGCTGTGCCGGGCCCGGGTGCGGCAAATGTTTCCAGATAATAAGTTTTTTCTATGACGGTTCCCGGACGCACCTTCATCCAGGTATCCTGATATGGCAAGGGCTTGTCCTGCAGTGCCTTTACCTGTCCCTGCTGCCGGTTATAGCCCACAGGTCCCGAGAGCAGGGTGAGCTCCGTGTTGTTGTAGGTGGTTGCCAGGCCGAGTGACCACCATTGGTCGTAGAGGTTGCCTCCGTACACCGGACTGGGAACAGAATGCAGGGCAGCGCCATGGGTGGTGCCGTCCTGTTGCCATTCTGCCAAAGCAAAGGGCATGGGGTACCGGTGTTCTTCAAAAATACCGATATCACCCGGTTTGCTCTGATACCACGCTACATTGCCTGCACCATTTTTGTACCCCGACGGGTTGCCGTAATACAGGATGCCCGGCAAAAAGGGGCGACTGTCGGCGGTGGGTGTGAGCCAGCGAACCGAGAGTGTTACCTGATCGAGGGTCTGCTCTCCGCGCCACTCCCAGCGGCGCAGGCACCGGATACGGCCTTCTTCCACGCGGTAGGCATCGCGCACCTGCCATTCTCCCTGTGGCAACTGCAAGGTGCCTTGCACAATGAGCCAGTCACCGGTAGTATCTACACGCGATGGCTGAATATGCTGCCAGTTATAGGGCCAGTTGTCGCGCCATTCCGTGGAAATACTCCAGAGGCCCTCTACCGGCGACTGCAGCATTATCTTGTCGTTTTGTACCACAGAAAGTAAATAGCCGCCATAAGCACGGCTGATCTGCAACTTCTGTGACAGGGCAGCGTTCAGAAAGACTGCCAAAAACAGTCCGGTCAGCAAGTTCCTCATTTTCAATCTGATTATGTAATTTATTTGTCAGTTTAACCCGATTGTCCGGGTGTGCCTGATATGTTCAGCAATTGTACAACAAATTTCGTACCTTCGCAGAACATACGGGTTACAAAGAATATGTTTTTCAGGAAAATCATACCTGTACTGCTGGTGGTACTCACTCCCTGTACTGAAATCAGGACGCAGTGCGACCCTTTTCTGCCGGGTGCACTCAGCAAGCGTCCGGCAAACTACAACATTGATGTCAGGCTGGATGACCAGAACAGAATGCTGACGGCCGATCAGTCTGTCACGTTTGTCAACCAGTCGCCCGTGCCGGTAAAAACGCTCCGCCTTTATCTGTATCTGAATGCCTTCAAAAACACTGAATCCACCTTTCTGAAGGGAGCAACCAATGTTTTTGGACAAAAATTCGACGACAGGAGGCCGGAAGAGTGGGGCTGGGTGAACATCCGGTCTTTCTCGCGCAAGGGCGCAAAGGGAGCCGCAGACCTGCGCGCAGGCATGCGTTTTGTTCAGCCCGATGACGGGAATACGGAAGACCAGTCGGTCCTGGAAGTAGCGCTCGACCAGCCTGTCGAACCCGGCGACAGCGCCGTTTTTCAACTGAATTGGACAGCCAGGATTCCCAAAACCATAGCGAGAGCCGGCTACAGCCGCGATTTTTACCTGTTCTGTCACTGGTTCCCCCAACTCGGCGTGTGGGAACAGGACAAAGACGGTGTCTGGAACTGGAACTGTCACCAGTTTTTCAGGCGGACCGAATTTTACGCTGACTTCGGGGTTTACGATGTACATATTACTACCGACAGCAAGTACAAAATGGGTGCTTCCGGGTGTCTGGTCACCGCGGTAAATAATCCCGACGGAACCACCACGCGTCATTATCACGCTGAAGATGTGATAGACTTCGCGTGGTCCGTTTATCCGTATTTTCAGGAGATAACCGATCAGTGGAACGGCGTTTACATCCGTCTGATGCTGCCGCCCGAACACGCCGCCATGGGGCCTCGTTACCTGTATATCCTGAAATATGCGCTGGAATATCTCGAAAAGCACGTCGGAAAGTACCCGTACCCGAGTATCACTGTGGTGGACCCTCCTTTTCACGGACTGCGTTCCGGGATGATGGAATACCCCACGCTGATTACAGTGGGTACCTTTTATGGTATTCCGGAGTGTGTACGCACCTCCGAATCCCTGCTGATACACGAGTTCACGCACCAGTACTTTATGGGTGTACTCGCCTCCAACGAGAAGGAGGAACCCTGGCTGGATGAGGGATTCACCACTTATTTTGAAGACCGGATTCTGGATGCGGCTTTCGGCGAGAAGCAATCGCTGCTTGCCTTCCCCGGATTTCATCTCGGCAATCGCGAACAGACACGTATCGAGTACACCGCCATGCGAAACCCGCGCGATGGCAGTGTGGCAAGGCCGGGCTGGGAGTTTTCCGACCTCAACTTCAAAAGTCTTATATACAGTAAAACAGCTACTTCACTGCGCACCCTGCATGAAATTATCGGCGAGGAGGCAATGGATCATATCATGCGCACCTACTTCGAGCGGTGGAAGTTCGCGCACCCGCGCGGGAGCGATTTTATGACTGTCCTGCAGGAAGAACTCGACAAACTGCCCGATACCACGCTGGCTGATAACGCTTACAGGCTCTTCGAAACGGCTATCTACGACTCAAAGGTGATGGACTATGCTGTTTCATCCATTGTCAACGAAGTACTGCCTGGCCGACAGGGAATATTCGGAGACAGTGTACAGACGGTAGCCGACGGAAGCGCCGGGAAGCAGCGCGTCTCGAAGGTAGAGGTTCAACGTCGCGGGGACTGGGTGTATCCGGTTGAGCTGCTCGTCACTTTTGAAGATGGAAGTACCCGTCTGGAACACTGGTCCGGAGAATCGGGTGTCCGTGTTTTCGAATTTTATGACACACCTCCCGTTGTATCGGCACAGCTGGATCCGTACGGGAAGCTGGGGCTCGACACCGATATCAACAACAACAGTCTGACCCTGCAGCCGGAACAGGCCCCTCTCTGGAAATATGCCCTGAAGTTCACCTTCTGGATTCAGAATCTGTTCCAGGCTATCACTTTTCTCGTATGAAACAGGTCATCCAGGCATTGATTCAGGGATTTAAAACCGGTTACCGGCTCAGGCATGTGAGTCTGATTGTGTATGCCATGCAACTCCTGCTGGCGCTGTCAGTCGGAATGCAGATCAGGGAGGTACTGGACGCATCGGTTGGGCGTTCACTGGAAATAAAAAAGCTGTTTTCGGGATATGATCACACCGTTGTCATGGACTTTCTGAAAGTGCACGGTGCCTCGCTCACCCCGCTCTTCGGACAATTGCGGTGGCTGTTGCTCGTATGGCTGGTCGCATCGGTTTTCCTGAATGGCGGACTGCTGCTTTGTGCCATTCACCCCGAACGTACCTCCCGGGGGGCTTACTGGCAGTTCGCTGCCGGGTATTTCAATCGTTTTTTGCAAACAGGCCTGATCTTTCTGGTACTGTTGCTGGTCTGGACAGCCATGCTGTTTATTCCCCTGCTGATCAGCCTGATGCCTATGCTGGAAACATTCCGGTCAGAAAAACCTGTTATTGGTGTTGCACTGCTGGTAGTAACTGTATGGCTGACGGGCGGTGCTGTGCTGTTTGTATGGTCTGTACTGAGCAGAATCAGGCAAACAGAGGGAGAGCGAATGATGCGTGCAATGAGGAAAGGCTGGAGCGATTTTATGCGCAATAAAGGCTCTTTTTTACTGCTGGCGGCGATCTTTCTGGGGTTACAGCTCCTTGTGGCAGCGGCGTACCTGTTATGCTCCGGGGCAGCGGGAACGCACACAGGTACAGGTATTTTTGTCGTATTTTTGCTGCAGCAAGTATTTGTTTACAGCAGAATCGTACTTCGCGGAGTGATGTACAGTACGGTTCAGATTATCCAGCATGCGAAATATGTTTAAGAAAGCGATTCAGTTTCTGCTCTTTTTCGGCATCGGAGCAACCATACTCTACCTGGTTTTCCGGAGTCAGAACGCAGCCTTCATGGAGCAGTGCCGGCTCGACGGTGTACCGGAGGACCAGTGCAGTCTGACAGACAAACTGCTCGGAGATTTTTCTACAGTACATGTTGGCTGGCTGCTGATGGTTATGGTCGCATTTACTGTCAGTAACATATTCAGGGCACTGCGCTGGCAGATGCTGCTGGAACCTATCGGGTACCATGCCCGTTTTCACAATTCCTTTCTGACTATTTTACTGGGTTACTTCGCCAATCTGGGCTTTCCGCGCATGGGCGAGGTAATCAGGGCCGGATCACTGGCCCGGTACGAAAAAGCCCCGCTCGACAAGGTAATGGGCACGCTGGTGATTGACAGGCTGGCCGATGTGGTTTGTCTGGGACTGGTGGTCGGACTGGCTTTTTTATTTGAAGGTACCACGCTGCTGAATTTTATTAACAGCAACCGTCAGTCGGGTGCTCCCACCGGCGGTATCTCCCTGCCGTGGATACTGTTGCTGACCGGACTGATTATACTGGGTGCGGGTTATCTGTTCCGCGCGCGCCTGCAGGAGCTGACACTGGTAAAAAAGGGACTGGAAGTGGTGAAAGGATTCTGGGAGGGGCTTCGCAGTGTGCTGAAGCTCAAGAGCCCGGCTATGTTTACCGTCTATTCGCTGGGAATATGGGCGATGTTCTATCTGCAGTGCTATTTCAATTTGCTGGCCTTTCCGCCCACGGCACATCTGGGTGCCGGTGCGGCGCTGATGGTTTTCGTATTTGGCACACTGGGCTTTGTAATACCCTCCCCGGGCGGCATGGGTACTTTTCACGCCCTTTGTATAGCTGCGCTGGCATTGTACGGCATCAATGGCGGAGATGCGTTTTCATACGCCAACATCTCATTTTTCGCCATTCAGATTTTCTATAACATCATTGGCGGGGTATCGTCGCTGGTGCTGCTTCCCGTACTGAACAAGGGCAAGGACTAATTCTTCTTTCTCCATCCTGTCAGTACAGCCACCGGAGTGATCATCGTGGCTGCGAAAGCTGCCCAGAACCATGGTGACAGCCGGGCCTCTCCGTCGGTGCCCTGCAGCGTACTCAGTACAGCGGTGAAGAAAAGCAGGGCGCACTCTGCGCTCAGCAGGCGAACCATCACCCGTGCCTTTTTGTACTCAATCGGCGCGTTTTCAGTTGTGATGGTTGTCAGATAATTGAACTGGTGCGGGAAACGGGCCAGAATCGTCAGGCCGACCGACATCACCATACTGATTGCCGGTAACAGAAAGATCGTCCAGCGGGGTCCATAACCGTCGGCTACCCCCTTTCCGTTGAAGTGGGTAGGTATCTGGTCGGGTAGTTCCGGATAACGGGAGAGTGCCAGTGCCAGCCCGGCCAGTGGAACAATCAGTGCGATGAAATCCAGGGCGCGCTCCCACAGAGCGAGCGGGGTTGTATCAACAGGCCTTTGCTGCATTGCTGTAAATTTCCGGCAAAGATAGGGAGTGGCAAAAAAAATCGCAGCAACCACACGGGGCAAGAGCTGATTTACCTCGCGCAGTTACTGCGATCTGGAAACGTGTTTTGAGTCAGATCAACGGGATGTGCCGGGATTACAGGGCAACGGATTAGAATGCAGTATTATCAGGAATGTTATTTGTGCTGTCAAATTCTTTCGCTAAGGTAATACCTGACCAAACGGGATGTCTGAAATGAGACGTAAATTGAAAGAACTACATGTCCCAGATTCTTCTGTAAAAATGGTACATGCCATTATAATCGGAAAGTGCCGGGTGAACTGCAGTCAGAGGAGATGCGAATTTCATTTAGACGTGCTTGTTCAGGGATCTCTCGCCGGGTCAAAAACAACTCATTTTTCACCTTTTTCAGTTACGTAGTACCGGCCATGCTCCTTCAAAACGCAAAAACTGACAAAAAATCAGCCTGTTTTTGCCAACGGCAGAGAATCCTGAACAAGCTCTTGCAGATGGAGATAGAAAAATCGCAGCAACTACGAAGGCATAAGAGCTGACACACCTTGTGCAGTTACTGCGACGCCTGAAACGTGTTATGAGCCTGATTAAAGAAGCAGACTATGTATAATTACGGGACGGCTGGCGAACACGGAGAACCGGGATTAGTGCGCCGGTGTCAGTTCGGTACGAAATATGATAACTCCGTCCGTCAGCAATTGACCAGTACAAAGATATCGCAGTATGGAGCAGACAGACGAAAGGGGGGTGTACCAATTTGGCAGGTGCATGTCCCGACATCAAAAAAATCCGGACACACCGGGATTTTGCCCGAAAAACTATCTGATGCTCCCGCGGATCCGGCTTCTGTAGTAGGCTGGTCGCACTCCGGTCACCGCTTCGAAAGCCCTGTAAAATGAAGTGCGCGACCCGAAACCGGCGTCTTTTGCTATGGCTTCTATCGAGTAATGATCAAATTCCGGCAGCTCGAACCGTTTTTGTACCTCTTTTACCCTTGCCTGATTCAGGAAGACATTAAAGTTGTCAAAACCATTTTCCCTGAGAGCAGCACTGAGTTCCTGCGCACTTACATCCAGATTCTTCTGTACATCGCTGACACGCATTTCCGGATTGATATAAGGCTTGTCGGCTTCAAAGTAATCAGAGAGGCGTTGCATGATAATGGCATGAGGACTCATTAACCCGGCGGAATCACTACCTTTTCTTTCCGCACGATATCGTACCATGAGGGCCTGATAGGCCATACCAAGCCCCCGCTGTAATTTTCGGTTCCAAATAATCAGGGCAGTCAGGAGAGCGGCTCCAATGGTAAGTATGATAATCAGTACCAGTCTGAGCTGACTTATTCGTTCCTCCCGCTCAAGTGTTTCCCTCAGCAATTTGTTTTCAAGCTCCTTCTCCTGCATTCTGAAAAGCCACTCCTTGTCCAGAATAGCCATTTGCTGTACATCGCTCCTGACAGAGTCCTGAAGAAATCTGATTCTGTTATCAAGTCTGACTAACTCGTCCAGCCGACCCAATTTATTATAAACATCCCTGCTTCCATCCATCAAAGAAATGGTATTGTTTATATCCCCATATTTCTCGCTGGCCGTAATAGCTTCATCAAAATATTGCCTCGATTTGGCGTAATCACCGGTTTTATATGCTATCTTCCCATAAGCACCAAGTACCTTGGGAATACCTTCGGCAATACGGTTTTCCAGACACTGCCGGTACACCTCATCCAGCAGAACACGGGCTGTATCCAGACAAGCGGGTATTTTTTCAGCTTTATCCAGATAAATATCGGCCTTGTTGAACATACTTATAACCCCGATAAAGTGTCCGGGGTATTTACGAATCATCCTCAGGGATTCATTGTAAAGCAAGAGTGCACTATCCGGATTATTCTTAATCAAGTTAATCCCCCAGTCATTCAGTGCCGCGCAAATCCGCAGTGTATCGCGAAGTTCCGAGAATACCTTGTGGCTTTTTTGCACATACTCTTTTGCTTTACCCGGATTATTGAGTACCATATAGGCATTTCCCAGTATGGAAAAGGCATCTCCGAGCGCGGTGGAATCTTTCTGCCGCTCTGCGCAGCTCACTGACTTGAAAAGTAGAGTTTGCGCTTCTTCGTACCGGCCAAACCGTACCTGAGTGGAAGCATAAAGGTTAATAATCGGCGCCTTTTTGCCGGAATAGAATATCTTATCCATCAGATTGACTGCTTTGGCGCCATACTGTTCAGCCACAGCCAGTCTGCCATTCAGGTAATTGTACCGGCAGAGGCAGTATAATGTTTTCAACAGCAGTGATGAATCGGCCCACGCTGTCTTGTCAAAATAATAGTTTTGGATTACCGAGAGAGCCGAATCCGGCATTCCGGTGTTGGCGAGGGCATCGGCTTTTGCAATCAGGGCTCTTTGGTATACAGAATCGGGTATATTCCTGTCAGCGCATAACCTGATGGCAGAGTCGGCGTAATACAAACTGCTGTCGGGCCTGGTAGTGGCCAGCGCAAGCGCCCTGTCAGTGATTTTTTCCACTTGTACCGTATCATCATCCGGGCGGCGGTTTATATCACCGGAACAGGACCAGAACTGCAGTAATGAAAGGGCAATTGATGCAACCTGAAACAAGGTAATTTGATAGCGCATGGGGCGAAATTGTTTGTCAGACAAAGTTACACTACGACGGATAATATACACGACAGACGTGTTAAAATGCACTGATAATCTTCAGGTTCAGTATCAGCTACTTTCGCAACTGGCTTCGGTAGTAGGCCGGTTTCACACCGGTAGTGGCTTCAAATACACTGTAAAACGTTGATCTCGACTTGAAGCCGGCATCTTTTGCAATTGCCTCAATGGTGTGGTGGTCAAATCCCGGATCTTCAAAGCGACTTTGTACTTCCTGTACCCTGAGATGGTTGATGAAGGCATTGAAATTACTGAATCCCTGTTTTTTCAGTGCCTCTTGCAGTTCCTGCTGTGTAATTTGCAGCTGGTTCATCACATCCGATGCTCGTAATTCCGGGTTCAGGAACGGTTTTTCTTTGTCCAGATAATCGCACAGACGCGATTCCACGCTGCCCACATAGGCACTCTCCGATGCTTGCAGCAATGGTTGACGGGTTTTGCGCTCCTCGCGATATTGTTCCATCAGTTTATTGTAAGCAGTTGCGAGTCCCTTGTTAAGTCGCCTGTTTCTGGCAGAAAGTATGAGGGTCACAATCAGGGCAACGGCTAAAATAAGCAGGAGGAACATTCTCAGGTGACTGATACGGGTCTCAAAACTGAGAGTTTTCTTCAGCGACTGGTTTTCAAGCTCCTTTTTTTCCAGTTGGTACGTCCATTCTATGTCATTGATAGCTATTCTTTTTTCGGCAACAGAAATGGAATCCTCAACCAACCTGATCTTGCTGTCGAGTTTTACCAGTGCAGCCCAGTCATTTCTGTTTTCATAAACGGGCCTGCTTGCCCTCAGAATAGATACAGTAGTGTGTATATCTCCTGTTTGCTCACAAAGCTCTATCCCTTTTCTGTAAAGTGCTTCAGACAGGGCGTATTCTCCACGCTGGTAGGCAACGGCAGCAAGTCCGCTGTATACCTTCGGGATGCCTGACTTTATCCCATTGTCTTCGCATATTTTGAGTACTTCTCCGTACAGCTTCGTGGCTATATCCAGCTGATTGGGTATGGCCAGTTTGCCGTCTGCATGGATATTGGCTTTGTTGTAAAGGGAAATCACCGAGACTCGTTTGTTGTGTCCATCGGGATCGAGTTCAAGCGCCTGATTGTAGTAAAAGAGGGCACTGTCGGGATTGGAATGGCGGTACGTAAGCCCGATATCGCCGAGTACAGCACACAGATGCTCCCGTTCGTCGAGTTGCCGGATCAGCCCAAGTGCTTTTCGGTAATACTCCCTCGACCTGATGTTGTCATCGAGATAGCCAAAGATATGCCCGACTCCGACGTGAGCTACGGCCAGACTGAAAGTGTCTCCGGAAGTCTCCGAAATTCGAATCGCCTTGAACAGCCATTCCTGCGCCTCTTCATACCGCCCCATGTCCTCCAGAATGTCGGCATAAAATGTCATTATTCCACACCTCTTTTGTTCCGGGCCCACGCGCTCTGCCAGTTGTACAGCCTCTGAGATGTACTTGTATGCGGCATTCAGGTGTGTGTTCTGATATCCGTACCAGCCCATGTAGAATAGGGCCATCGTCAGGGCGGAAGAATCAGACCAGCTTTCCTTCTGAAGGTAATATTCCTGTACAACGGAGAAAGCAGAATCAGGTTTTCCTGCACTGAGAAGCGCCTCTGCCCTGGCGTTTATGGCTCTTAGATGAAGTGTATCAGGCAGAGACATTCGTACAGACAGGGCCAGCGCCGAGTCCGCATACACCAGACTGCTGTCTGGATATGCTTTCGACAGGGAGTCGGCTTTGTCGAGCAGACTGGTCACACTGCCGAGCGAATCGCCGGATGATCGCCCCGGGTTACTGTCGCAGGCTGTCTGGACGCTGCAAACAGCCACGACAAGTGCCAGATGGAAAATATAGTAACGATGAACCATGTTGAGATAACCGGGATTCTGCCGCAATACAGAGTGGATTATAACGAAATTTGTCAGCCGGATGTATGAAAACTGACAGGTTGGTATATGAAAAATGTTGATTTGTAAAGGTACCACAGTTGTTGTAGTTCCGGTATTTTGTTTTTATATTTCTTGTAAAATAGTACAAAATTCTGTATATGTAGGAACATAGACAGGCAGACTCGCGGTACACCCGAAATCTGCCTGTCTGAACAAATATGAAGTCAATTAAACCCTTTTCTTACTCGGCGCCGTCGTTTTTTCCTCTTGTAACGGCGTAGCTTCCCACTTTTTTACCCGACTCCAGGCCGACTTCGCAATCGAACCGAAAGTGGATGCAGCCATAAATTCTGGAGTTGGAAGCTTCCTTGGCCAGGGCGTCCATTTCAGCAGCGTGATCCGGGAACAGATAGCCCAGTACCTCGGCAGCAGCAGCGGAGAAGGTGGAGTGCCCCGAGGTGTATGCCGGGAAGTTCGGAATACCCGTGCTGGTGGTCACGTTTCTGTCCACCTGTGTGGGACGAGGCAGCAAGTAATAGTATTTTGTATCCCAGCAAACGATTCCTGCGTCCTGTACTGCCGTGCTCATGAGCGCGAGTGCGCGGGCGCTCCTGATCTCGTTGAGTGTTTTCTCGTATATCAGTTCGCAGGCTGTGCGGTTCCAGTGCCCGGGAGGTGTGTAGGAGCCCACGCCGTCGGCCCAGAAGGAGGCAATCCGCCACTGTTCGGATGTTCTGTTTTTAGCCAGGTCGCGGAGTTCATCGAGGGCTGACTCAAATTCCGGACTACCCGCTCTCGGCGGTGCGGCCGGACGAATAGCCACTTTCACCGAATCCGTGAAATTCCATGGTTTTACATTGCCGAAATATGGGAGCATCGGCGGACGTGCGGGGATGTCCTGACTGACCCACAGGTCGGTATAGCCACGGGAAGTAGCTGCGTCCTTCAATGCCTGATAGCCTGCCTGGTTGTTGGCCTGTCCCATTCTGTCGGTTTTGGCGTATGCGATGATGCGCTCGGCTACTTTGCGACCCAGCGAATCGCCGGCATCGAGGTCAGACTGTACGTTTGCACCGGCCCACAGGCGACTGTTCTTGTGCTCTGCCGATTTGGCATCAATCAGTGCTTTCTCGCCCGGAAACAGGAATTTCAGGATTTCCCGTGAAGCCGCAGCAACCACGGCATCCTCGGAAGGCCAGGAAGGGAGGTCGTTTTCCGGAATCTGCTGAGTAACTGAATTATCGTAGTGCGCAGGTGATTTCCTGTTGTGCTGAAACTTGAGGTTCCATGCCGCTACCAGTGCATCGTACTGAGCTACAGACAGCAGGGCAAAGGCCCGGGAGGCATAAGGCGGGTTGCAGAACGGGAAGCGCGGATAGACAGTCGGGTTGGCCGGATCGGGCCACGGATAAGTACCGTCGGCATTGTAATTCGGTGGCACATTGTACTGTGCAGCGAATTCACGGGCTATTTCATGCCAGCGAAGTACGCCGTTGCCGCCCCAGAACTGCGCGGCATCCTTCTGCTCGTCTGTCAGGGTGGCGGCCAAGCGCTTCAGGTCTTCCACCTCCGCGAGATACGCTGAAGATGTGGGTGCCTCGGGGGCTGGCAGACTGAACTGATCAGCAGAAGAAAGTACATAGGTTTTCCAGCTCCCGGCAGCCTGGTCAAGACTCGTTTCCGGATAGGGTTCGTAAACCGGATCATCCACTGTTTTGGAACAACGGGTGAACAATACGCCTGCAGTGATACACAGCAAGGCCAGGTATGAGAAGTGAAGTTTTTTCATATCAGTCAGATTTCTTTGTCTGGAATGTTGAAAGGAGGTTATTCTCCTACAGTGAAGAAATAGGTGCTACCGGCAGCCCAGGTGGTGGCCAAACCGGCATTGCGACCAGCAAGAACCTTGCTCACGCTGGCGTGAAAGGCCCACTGGTTGGTCACGAATACCTTGCCGAACCAGCCGGCAACGGTGGCTTCCATCTTGTTGGTCGGAAATGGTGCATCATTGTAACGGATATCATCGCCACTTATACAGGCATTTCTTTCTATCCAGAATTCTGTCTGAAATCTTGGTTTGATGAATCCAATCCGGGCTGAAGCATCAAATACATTCGGAACCGGCACCTCATCGGTGTAGTAAAGTTGGTTGTTATACAGGTAGGAATCGCGGTCAATGGTGGTACGGCCTCGCCATGTGTGTCCGGCCTGCGCTGTGGCATACAGTCCAAATTGGAAGGTGTAATTGAACACCGCACGCAGGGAGGCCGTCGGGCAACGCAATCCGATACTCAGCGGCAGCAGATCGTTTACATAACGGGATACAGGAGTGGATACTCCTCCCGTAACGAAGCCTCGCACTTCGCCCGGACCGGCCGATAACGCCAGCGGACGGTATTTAAGCCATGCCGACAGATCCTGAACGCCCTGCTGACCCTTCAGGTAGCTGTCGCTGCTGTTCTTGATCCAGGGCAAACCGGCCATTATATTCAGGCGATCGGTAATGCCGTAGTTGGCCATCAGCATAACATTGGTCGTGTTGAAGGTGCCCAGATTCGAGTTGCTGCGTCTGTTGGTGCCCTCCCAGTATTCATCCCAGGTACCGGATGCATACTGACCAAGTATGCAAATCTGATGCTGTGGCATCATCAGTGCATCGGTAGGTGACTGAGCTGTCAGGAGTGAGCAGGTGCCCGACAGCAACATGATTGTACAGAGAAGTTTGTTGCGCATTGAAATAGCTTTTTTGTTTTATGACAGGGCAAAAATGCGCCTATGGAATGGATTACCTCCTTAAAAACTCCTTAGACTAATTAAAGGAAGACTGAATTTTGTATGTATCGTAAAAAACAGTCAATCCATAAAATACCTGTATATATTGCACCCGAAAATTGTAATGCCATGAAATACACGCTGTTACTGCTGGGCCTGTTCGGCCTGTCCTCCTGCTCAAAGCCGCTCTGGGCTCCCGTACCGGGCCATATAACCACGCCCTGGACCGACAAGGTGAGTGCCCGCAATCCGTGGCCCGAATACCCGAGACCACACCTCGTGCGGAAGCGCTGGCAAAATCTCAACGGACTCTGGAGCTACGCCATACGGCCAGTCAGCGAGGGAGTGCCTGATGCCTGGGACGGACAGATTCTCGTGCCTTTCCCGGTGGAGTCGTCTCTGTCAGGCGTGAAAAAACAGGTGGACAATAACCACAGACTGTGGTACAAACGCACGTTCAATCTCCCCGCCTCCTGGAAAAAGTCAAATGTACTCATCCATTTCGAGGCGGTTGACTGGGAATGCAGGCTGCTGGTGAACGGAAAGGAAGCTGGCACGCACAGGGGTGGATATGATCCTTTTTCTTTTGAAATAGGGGATTATCTCCGGCCCGGCGAGAATGAACTCGTATTGAGTGTGTACGACCCCACCGACAAAGGCTGGCAACCCGTCGGGAAACAGACGCTTACCCCCGGCGGTATTTTCTATACCTCTGTCACCGGTATCTGGCAAACGGTCTGGCTGGAAGCTGTCCCAAATACTTATATTGCTGATTATCAGGCTTTTTCAGATATTGATAAGGGTGTCGTCCGTGTATCATGCGAGATTGCAGGCACGCTCCCATGCGACGGTATTGAGGTGGAAGCGCTCGAAAAGGGGCGTGTCGTGGCTTCCGGACAGGCTCGTCCGAACGAAACGGTGGAGCTACGCATCCCGGATCCGGTGCTGTGGTCGCCCGCGCGCCCGCACCTGTACGCTCTGAAAATCAGACTGCTCCGGCAGGGGCACCCGGCAGATGAAGTGTCGGGCTATTTCGGTATGAGGAAGGTGTCGCTCGGAAAGGACGACAAGGGTCTGACCCGTATGCTCGTCAACAATCAGTTCGTTTTTCAGAATGGCCCCCTCGATCAGGGTTTCTGGCCGGATGGCATTTACACTCCACCCACCGAGGATGCCATGAGATATGACCTGGAAATGATCCGGAAAATGGGCTTCAATATGCTGCGCAAGCACGTGAAGGTGGAACCGCGCCGCTTTTATTACTGGTGCGACCGGATGGGTCTGCTCGTGTGGCAGGATATGCCCAACGGCGACGCCAAAATTGCCCCCGAAGATCCGGATATCACCCGGACGCAGGAGTCGGCCCGGCAGTTTGAACAGGAGCTGACCAGACTGGTAAAAACACATATCAATCACCCTTCCATTATTATGTGGGTGCCCTTCAACGAGGGCTGGGGCCAGTATGAAACTCCCCGTATTGTCAGCTATGTCAAGTCGCTGGACCCGTCGCGGCTGGTGAATAACGCCAGCGGATGGTCGGACCGCCGCACCGGTGATGTGCTCGACTGGCACAGTTACCCGGCGCCTTCATGCCCGCCTGCAGAGGAGAACAGGGCCATTGTACTCGGTGAATTCGGCGGACTGGGCCTGAATACGGAAGGACATATGTGGGAAAACAGCAACTGGGGCTACAGCTCGTATGCCACCCCGGAGTCTCTGCTGAATGATTATGAAAAGTATTACGCCGAGGTATGGGGACCATTCAGAAATCAGGGACTGAGCGCCTCCATTTATACCCAGATCACTGACGTGGAAACGGAAGCCAACGGACTGATGACCTATGACCGGAAGGTCAGCAAGATTGACCCGGCTGTACTGCGCGATATCAACACGGGATCTTTTACCGCAGCACCGGTTATTGATCCGCCGGGCGGTATGATCAATCCGGGCGATTCGGTGCGCATTAAAGGTTCACCTGATGCGATTGTAACCGTCGGTTACGGAGGGAACGCCTTTCAGCGTGTTACCCTCCTGAAACCATACAAAAGCGGACGGGTGACGGCCATTGCCACTGTGAACGGACGAAAGAGCCGGGTGGTGGCTGCCGATTTTGTCGTTACAGACCAGAAAAAACCTGTTTATACCACCGGATATCACCCGAAATACCGGGGCGGCGGACCTTTCGGACTGCGCGACGGACTCACCGGCGGCGAGCAGTTCAGTGATGGCCGCTGGCAGGGGTTTTCAGGGAATGACCTCGAAACAACCTTCGAACTGAAGGAAACAACCACTGTCAGCGAAGTGCAGGCCGGATTTCTGGAAAATACCGGCGTGTGGATATTCCCCCCGCGCAAAGTGACTGTGCTGACCTCTGAAGACGGTGTCCGGTTTGAGAAAGCCGGAGAGCTTGCTCCCGTACCTCCGACAGAAAACCGTCCGGCGCGAATCGAAAGGCTGAGCATATCTTTCAGCGAACGACCCGCGCGCTTCATACGCATACGCGCGGAGAACACCGGCGTTTGTCCGGAGTGGCACCCCGGCAAAGGACAGAATTGCTGGCTTTTTACCGACGAAATAAGCTGGAAGTGAGCGTTTTCCCGGTTATCAGTGTACAATCTTTCTGGTAATCCTGCTGCCATCGGGAAGCAGGATCTCCAGCAGATATACACCCGCCGGCCGGTGTGTCAGCACAATATGATCGGAGCTGCGCCCGCTCTCCAGCGAAACACCCGACAGTGTGCCGAGCCGCCAGTTCCATTCGCTGTTATCGCCCACGTTGACATATACCCTGTCTGACGCCGGGTTAGGGAAAACATCCACCGAAACATTACTGGCAGGAGCGCTCGTACTGGTAGTGCCCAGTCTGAACAGAAACAGTCCGTTCTGCATGTCGCTGGAAATGATGGTGCCCGATGGCAGCCAGGGATAGTTGCCCCAGTTGCCAAAATACCCGTTGTAAGTGGTGTTCTCCGGTCGGGTATCGTAGTGGGCAATCAGCACCGGGTTCAGGCGGTTGCTGATGTCGTACACCAGCAGCCCGTCCTCGTACTGTGAGTCGAAGAGCAGATCGTCCTTGATATAAACATTGTGCGGAATGGCTTTTTTTTCCGGGTTGTCGGGATCGAGCAGGTTGTCAATAAATGATCCGACCACTTCGATCTCTCCCAGCGACAGGTTTTGCAAATCCACGATGCGCATGGGCATGCCGGCAGGTATTTCTTCGGCATAATAGGCGTACTTGCCGTCGAGGGTGAGCCAGCTGTTGTGGTTATAGCCTCCGGTGGATATCTGGGCCAGCAGTTTCGGATTCAGCGGGTCTTTGTAGTCAAACACATAATAACCTTCATAGCCGGAAGAAGCATATACGGTGTCGTTGCGCACGTAGCAGTCGTGCACATAGCCGCCCGGGATATCAACGTGGCCGAGCATGGTGGGCGAATCGGGGTTCTGACTGACATCGAGTACCATAATGCCGTTGCCTGCATTTCCACCGTTCAGATAGAGTCGTCCGGACACGGTATCCAGCGCAATGGTGTGAATTTTTTTGAAAAAGGTGGTGTCCCAGTAGGTCTGTGTAATTTCACCGGGTGCATTGCTCATGTTGATAATCATGAGTCCGTCCTTGCCTCCGTCAGCCACCGCGTAAAACCTGTTTTTGTAGGATTTGAACTCCCGCGGAACCACCGTCGAGCGGCCCTGAAACTTTCCGGCGAGTTGGGGCTGGTAGGGATCTGTTACATCGAGCACCAGTACATGTGCAGCTCCCCCTATGATGGCATATTCGTGGTTGTTGACTGCCATACCCCAGCAGGCGTTGTACTGCAGATTGAGGTTGTTGGGAGAAGAAACGGGCAGCGAGTCGTCGTCCCAGCGCGCCAGCAGTTCGAGGTTGAAATTATTTTGGCCGTACAGAGAGGCCGAAAGCAGCACGCTGCACAACAAAACGATACTTTTGCTCATGAAAACAGTAAATGGTTATCGGAAGGCAACCTGCCTGCCGGGTGAAACGTCAAATGAACCCGCACGAAAGTAAAGCATTATGAAAAAACAAACCTGTCTGATTGTTCAATTGCTCATTTTATCTGTATTTCCCGCCTTTTCGCAGAAATACAGCAACGAATTTTTGTCCATCGGAGTAGGGGCAAGGGCTCACGGACTGTCGGGAGCGCAGGTAGCACTATCCGACGATATTACGGCGGCGTACTGGAATCCGGCGGGTCTCGCGCGCATATCCGCGCCCATGCAGGCTGCGGCCATGCACGCGGAGTGGTTCGGAGGTGTCGGGCAATATGATTATCTGTCTTTCGGCAAGTCGCTGCGAGGAGCCAACAGCGAATATCTCGCTTTTTCACTCATCAGACTGGGTATAGACAACATACCCTATACGATCAACCTCGTGAATGCCGATGGCACTATCAACTACGACAACGTCACGGAGTTTTCGGCGGCCGACTATGCGCTGATGGGCAGTTACGCCCGCGCGCTGAAGAACCCTGCCCTGACGGTGGGCGGCAGTGTCAAGGTAATCCGCCGGGTGATTGGCTCTTTCGGGCGGTCGTGGGGCTTCGGGGCCGATCTGGGCATACAATACCGGAAAGGCAACCTCATGCTGGGGGCTCAGGGCCGCGACCTGACCACCACCTTCAATGCCTGGTCGTTCAGGCTTACCGACCGGGAAAAAGCCGTTTTTGATTCCACCGGTAACGATCTGCCGGAGTCAGGCGCAGAGATTACACGCCCCCGGGTGATTCTGGGCGGTGCGTACAAACTGAAAGCGGGCGTCAAAACTACCATTACCCCGGTGCTTGACCTGGAGTTTACCACCGACGGACAGCGCAATGTGCTGGTTAGCTCCGATTTTTTCAACATGGATATGCGACTGGGCGCGGAGGTAGTCTATAACAACCTCGTGAGCCTGCGCGCGGGCGCGGGCAACTTTCAGCGGTTAAAAGACGATTTCGATCCGGACAGGGAGCGGCTGATAGCCCAGCCCAATTTCGGTATCGGATTGCGCCTGAATCGCGTATCGCTCGATTATGCCATGACGAATATAGGGAATGTGGCTACGGTGCAGTACTCGCATGTGTTTTCTGTGCGGGTGGATATTGCATCGAAAACCCGATGAACGTGCGTCTGCTGCATCTCGCCATGCCGTGCAACGGGGCCCGGTAACTCGTCTTTATACTGCTTCTTCGAAAAGCCGTTACGTCATCTATCCCGGTTCGTTGAGTCCGGGCTGGTCACATAATATTTGTACCGGATTTGTTTCCAATCGTGTCTTGCGTTACCTTTGTCATCTATGATTACGAAAATACGGATCAGAAATTTCAGGCAAATAAAGGATCAAACCATTGATCTGGGGCAGGCTGTTGTGATTATTGGTCCGAATAATGGAGGTAAGAGTTCCTTGCTCCAGGCTATTTCTTTATTTGCTGTTGCAACAAGAGCGTGGGGTACAGAAAGAATCAATAAAAAAAGCAAGGCATCAAAGAGAACCGGTGTAGCCATCAATCTGGAAGAAGTCCTCAATATTCCTGTCAGCGATTTCAAGGAATTATGGACAGACCTGATTGTAAGGGAAGGGTCTGCCAGTGAAGAAGGGAAACCGATCGTAAAAAATGTTCGAATAGAAATAATCGCCGAGGGTTATACGGATAAACAGCCCTGGAAAACAGGCTTCGAATTTGATTATGGCCGGGACAGTCTGATCTACGCAAGATTAACCCGGGATGAAGAAGGAAATCTGTATGAGTTCCCGGAGGTGCTGTTGAATGAAAAAATTGGCTTTTTACCCTCGGTCGCAGGGCTCAAGCCAACGGAAGACAAACTGGAAGTCGGTTCTATTTTGCGGTATATCGGCAGTGGTAATACGTCCGATGTACTGCGAAATATTTGTTATTTGCTCTATGCCAGGGAAGACAAAACGAGCTGGATGCAATTTTCGGCAGAAATAGAGGGTTTGTTCAAAGTGCAACTCAATCCACCGAAATACATCCCGGCAACGGGACTGCTCAAAATGAGCTATAATGAAGGGGTGAAGAAAGATATTGATTTGTCGTCCCTGGGAAGCGGCACGAAGCAGGCTATCCTGCTCTTCGCTTATTTGCTCGCATTCCCCAATACTGTTAATATGCTGGATGAGCCCGACGCTCACCTGGAAGTCATACGACAGTCAAATATTTATGATAAAATCAGTGATCTGGCAAAGAAGAATAACAGTCAGCTTATTGTGGCAAGCCATTCTGAAAGCGTCACGAGCCGGGCATTCGGGAAGGATCTGGTGATTTCAGGAATTTTTGGTGCCTTTGAGCAGGTAAATCAGGAGAAATATATAAAATCTGTATTGCGCGATATAGGATATGAAGAGTTTTTGATTGCAAAACAACGTCCCTTTATACTGTATTTTGAGGGGACAACGGACCTGGATTTCATCAAAGCTTTCTGTAAAAAATTGGGATTTTCAGACATTCATCAGTTTATTGAAGAAAATGTATTCCCCTATCCTGTCGGCAACGACGTAAACAGAGTCAGAAACCATTTTGATGCTTTAAGGAAATTTATTCCGGATCTTAAAGGATATGCCATATTTGACAATCTGAAAAGAAATATCGAGAATAATCAACCCGGTTTGATGATCAAACAATGGCGCAGAAACGAAATCGAGAATTATTTACCCTTGCCGGATACATTGTACAGTTACGCTGATGCCCTGTATGCGGGCACTTTCTGGCAGAAAAGACTCAGAGAACTGGTTGACGGGCGTATTCCACCCGTCGCACTGGGTAATCTGTCTGATTCATTCTGGATTACTACCAAAATAAGCGATGATTTTTTAATGCCACTGTTTGAAAATTTTCTTGATGAGGCCGGGATACCGAGAGGTATTATGGATAAATCAAAGTTTTACCAGCTGGTTGATTACGTCAATCCTGATTTGATAGAAAGTGAGCTGACAGACATGATCCGGGGATTTTACAACTTCTTTGTCAGTGAAGCGTCATAGTATGTCCGGGATGCACTTCGCGCCCGCGAGCCGCCCTCACTTCGGAAATATCACCGTCCCCCCTTTCGCCGCGATGTCGTTCCGCGTGGCGAGCAGTTTCTGCTGTACCTTCATGTAGCGCATCATGCTCTCGTCGTCGCCAGCCAGCGATGCGGCCTTGATGCGTGCCAGGTTCTGGTCACACATCTTGTTCACTTTCAGCAGTTTGAAGCGCAACAGCGCCTGCTTCATGTCCAGATCAAAGTTCAGATCGGGCATCTTCTGGTTCTGAAGCGGGTAGTTCCACATGCCCTCCCAGTTGGGTGAGTAATCCCACGGCTCCGATAAGATATTAATGGTCAGTTCGCAGACTTCCGCCGAAGGGTGTTGAATAAAGTAATGCTGGTCGAATGTTCTGCCGCTCAGGAGCATATCCCGGCACTCGATGGCGATTTTGGCGTACAGCGGATCGTCGAAACTGTCCAGCGAATCGCCTATGTCAGACAGGATATATTCCGCTACCGAGACCTGCTCCTGTTCCAGGATGCGGTTGCCGTACTGTATCAGCATCCTGACGACGTCGCGCTCCTGAACGGCTCCGCCCCGGGGCTGCCGGCGGGGCTCGCCGGGCTCCACCGGGAAGGGTGGTGGCTGGTCGGGCGGGAAATCCGCGTCGGAGGACATGGGTGGCATCTCGGCGGGCCACTCCTCGCCAGGCATGAACGGCCCGGAGTCGCTGGCTCTGCCCGGCTGTCTGGCTGCTTTCTCTTCCTTCTTCCGGATGCTTCCGGCAATGATCCTGTTCAGTTCTGCCGACAGGGTCTGCTCTGCCACCTCCATTAAAGTGGCACATTCTCTCAGATAAACGCTCCGCTTGATCGGATCCGGAATACGCGCAATGCTGCCCACAATATCCTTGATCAGTCCGGCTCTCTTGATCGGATCATGGCGTGTTTCTTCCAGCAGTAACTCGGTCTTGAACAGGATGAAGTCTTTTGCGTTGGCTGCCACAAACTGAGTCATCGCCTCGCCGCCAAACGCCTGCACATACGAATCGGGATCGTGCCCGTCGGGAAACAGACATATTTTGACGTTCAAATCCTGCTCGAGGGCCAGATCAAGACCGCGAAGGGCTGCCTTCACGCCCGCAGCATCGCCGTCGTACAGTATTTTCAGGTTGTCGGTATGCCGCCTGATCAATTGCAGCTGCCCTTCCGTGAGGGAGGTGCCGGATGAGGCCACCACGTTTTCAATGCCGGCCTGATACAGGGAAATCACATCCATGTAGCCCTCCACCAGCAGACATTCATCGTGTTGCCGGATGGCCTTCCGGGCCTGATACAATCCGTATAATGTTTTGTTTTTTATATAAATTTCCGTCTCCGGACTATTTATATACTTTGGAATGGTCTTTTCTGACGACATGGTTCTGCCCGCGAAGGCAGCCACTTTCCCCGACAGGTTGTGTATGGCAAACATGACCCTGGCACGGAAGAAATCCCTGCTGCCATCCTGACTGCACAGCCCCACTTTTTTCAGCAGATCAAGGCTGTGGCCCGTATTTTTGGCTTCCCGGACAAGCAGGTCGCGCTGATCGGGCGCATAACCGAGTCCGAAGGTGCGAATGGTTTCCTCGCGCAGTCCCCGTTTTCTGAAATAGGACAGCGCAACGGATTTTCCCTCGTCGGTATCAAACAGCTGCTGCTGGAAATGCTTCAGTCCGAACTCATTGACGATATAGAGGGAGTCGGCCAGCTGAATTTCCGCCAGCTGTTCGGGCGTTCGCTCGATTTCCTGGAGTTCGATGCCGTATTTTTTGGCCAGCCAGCGTATAGCTTCCACGTAGGTCATCTTCTCGTGCTCGCGCAGGAAAGTGACGGCATCCCCGCCCTTTGCACAGCCGAAGCACTTGAAGATATTCCTCGCAGGATTTACGTTGAACGAAGGTGTTTTTTCCCCGTGAAAGGGGCAGAGCCCGATCAGGTTCACCCCCCGTCTCTTCAGTGTAACGAACTCGCCCACCACGTCTTCAATACGGGCGGCGTCGAGTACATCCTGAATCTGGCGGGGCGGTATCATGTTTCATCAGTTGTTGTTCGCCAGGAGGTACAGCACGGCCATCCTGACCGCCACGCCATTCTCCACCTGATCGAGTATGATATTGTGCGGACTGTCGGCGGCATCGGAGCTGAGTTCCACCCCGCGGTTGATGGGGCCGGGGTGCATGAGCACAATGGGCCGGTCGAGCTCATCGAGCATTTTCCGCGTGATACCGAAGTACTGGTGGTACTCCCGCAGGCTGGGGAAGTACTTGATATCCTGGCGTTCGAGCTGTATGCGCAGGACATTGGCTACATCGCACCAGCGCAGGGTGTCGCGCACGTCGTGGCTCACCTCCACCCCGAGGTCGGCGTAATATTTCGGAATCAGCGTGGGCGGTCCGCATACCCTGACCCTGGCACCCAGCTTTTTCAGACAAAAAACATTGCTGAGTGCCACCCGGCTGTGCAGGATATCGCCGATGATGGCAATTTTTTTGCCCGTCACGTCGCCCAGCTTCTCGCGGATGGAGAAGGCGTCGAGCAGTGCCTGCGTGGGGTGCTCATGCGTCCCGTCGCCGGCGTTCACGATATTGGCAGGTATTCTGGAGGAGAGATACACGCAGGCTCCGGGGGCCGGGTGGCGCATTACCACCATATCCACCTTCATGGCCAGGATATTGTTTACCGTGTCGAGGAGCGTTTCTCCCTTGCTCACACTGCTGCTGGATGCCGTAAAATTGACAATATCGGCGCTCAGGCGGCGCTCGGCGAGCTCGAAAGACACGCGGGTGCGCGTACTGCTCTCAAAAAACAGATTGGCCACCGTCACATCGCGCAGTGAAGGCACTTTCTTGATAGGACGGTTAATGACCTCCTTGAAGTTGTCGGCGGTTTCAAAAATCAGTCTGATATCCTCTTCCGTGATACCCTTGATTCCTGTCAGGTGGCGCGATGAAAATTTGTTCACGGTGCAAAAAAGTTGTCTGTTTGATAGCTGATTACATCGGCTGGGCGGCGGTCCGGTAGATTACCGTGGCCACCACGTGACCTACCTTGCGCATCACCTCGCTGTCAATAATACTGATATTGTCGAAATGGGTATGGTGATGATCACCGAACATCGGGGGCTCCTTCGGCATGCCGATGATGTCAACCGTCGGAATCTGGGTATATTTCATCACATAGAAGTGGTCGTCGGTGATGCCACCCGCCTGATTGGGCGTGAACAGATCCTGGTAACCCAGCTCTGCTGCCGTTCCCCAGATGCGATTCACAACATCCGGTGCGTTGGCCATGGAATAGCCCTCGCGCGGGAAGCGCGCGCCCGTAGCGCCCACCATGTCGAGCAAGATACCAAATTTGGCCCTGTAACCGGGCTTGTGCAGATTTTTACCCCAGTACTGCGATCCCAGGCACCAGGTTTCAGCGGTATTGGCCGAATTTTGCTGCATGACCGAGCCTGCGGCGGCATCGCGGTCATCGCCCAGGTCTTCAGCATCAAAACAAATGAAATCAATACCGTAATCCACCGGATACTGCTGCACCATGCGGGCCAGTTCCAGCATGACGGCCACGCCGCTGGCGCCATCATCGGCACCGTCAATAGGTTTCTCTTTGTCTTTGCTGTCCTTGTCGGCGATATGCCGGCTGTCCCAGTGCGCACAAAGGAGGATGCGATTGGATAATTCTGGTTTGTACTGGGCGATGATATTCACGGCATCCAGCGTGCCGAAGTAGGTCTTTGCCTTGAATGGCTGCCTGACCACCGTCATGCCCCGCTGCTCGAAAGCCTTTACCAGCCAGTCGGCGCAGGCCTTGTGGGCTGCAGAGCCGGGCACACGCGGACCAAAGTCCACCTGCTTTTTGACATACGCAAACGCCGAGTCGCCGCTGAAAGGCGGTGCCTGAACCGACGGTTTTTGCGGGGTGGTGGTTACCGTACCGGCCGATTTGCCGCCGGAAGGCAGTAATTTGGGCAAAACAAGCGCTACCACGGAGAGCAGCATAACGGCAATCAGCCCGTAGGCCATGATTCTCTGTCTGGATACTTTGGACATCTGCGTTTAATTCAAAAGCGTTATTATTTCTGAGCGCGCAGTACCAGCCAGGCTGCCACTGCGATGAAAATCAGGTTGGGAATCCACATGCCGAGCATCACCGGGATGGAGCCGCTGGCAGCGAATGAAACAGCAAACTTGGACAAAAGTATGAATCCGGCGCCTATTCCAATACCCATGGCGAGGTGCAGACCCAGTCCGCCGCGCACCTTGCGGCCCGCTACCGCCAGTCCGATCACCGTCAGAATAACATTCGTGACAGCATCGGCCGTTCTCCGGTGCATCTCGATTTCGTAACTGCGCGTATTGGCCTGTCCGCGGTTCCGGTCGCGCTGAATAGCCTGCCGGAGTTCGGGCGTGGTCATCTCCTCGTTCTGGTTGTTGTAATAGACAAAATCCTGCGGTCGAATGTTTAACGCCGTATCCAGCGGCGTCGTGCCCCGCTGCAGCGTTTCTTTCAGTCCGTCGAACGTCCTGATTGACCACTGGGTCAGTTCCCAGCGGTCGGGTTCCGACTTCCACCGCGCATTTTCGGCAGACAGGATACTTTTGATCTGACTGCCCTCGAAGCGTTCCACACGCAATCCGGACATGGATTTTCCGTTCTTGTTGTACCCGCGGATATACACCTTGACATCGGGGGCCGTGAGCAGGTGTACATTGGTGGTTTTTCCCTTGTCCTGCTGCTTCCACACGTACGTGCGCTCGAACCAGAGCTTCCATTTGTTGAAACCGGGCGCGATGAAGTGATTGATGGAAAGATGCAGCAGTCCGATGGTGACCCCTCCAATAAGGTAAGGCCGCAGCAGGCGGCCGAAGCTCACACCCGCGTTGAGGATAGACAGAATTTCGGAGTTGAAGGCCAGTCGAGACGTGAAAAACACCACTGCGATGAGCGTGTAGAGCGGCATCAGAAGCGATGACATCTGGAACACGAAACCCGTGTAGTAGGCCAGAATATCCTTTCCGGTGCAGGGCTCCTCGATGATGGATTGTACCTTGTCGCTGAAATCAATTGCGCAGGAAATCATGGTACAGATCAGCAGGGAAAAACCTGCGGTGGACAGGAATTTCCGGATCAGATACCGGTCGAGGACTTTTAACCTGGGCAGATTCATCTTGAGTTCGAAAAGCGCCGCAAGGTAAGGGAAATTCTCCGTCGGAGACAGCCATTTTTGGTGACAACCCGGATATTGGAGGCCTTCAACCGGGTGATCTTGCCGGGTTTTAACAAACCTTTATCAAAACGGGAATAAACCCCGGCGGACATTTGTACGTCAAACCTGCGTCTGAAAAAATCAGCCATAACTTAAACACAAAAAGTAACATTCACAAAACTGTTCACCATGAGAAAGTCAATCCTGATTCTCCTGCTCCTGGGCATTGGTTCATTCACCTTTCACGCCTGCTTTCAGAACGACCGCGGTAACGAAGACCTGCTGGTTACCACCGCTGACGACCTGTCGGCCAGCGAAGATTACTCCGATCAGACCGACATAGACGTAGATATGGCCATCGAAGAGCGCGGCGGCAGTTGTCCGACCGTCACCTTCGCCCAGCCCGAGGGTACCTGGCCCAACACCATCACCATTGATTTCGGTACTTCCTGCACGCGTGCAGACGGGCGCGTGCTGAGCGGCAAACTCATTGTAAACCAGACAGCACCGCTCCGACAGCCAGGCGCCGTGCGGACAGTTAACCACGACAATTTCTTTGTGGATGGCAACAAGCTGGAGGGAACCCGCCAGTGGACCAACAACGGCCAGAATGCCGACGGACTGTGGTCGTACACCGTGGAGGCCACCAATATGAAACTGACCTTCACGGATGGCACCTTTACCACCTGGAACAAACTTCGCACCACCACCCTGACGGAAGGTGCCGGCACCGTCACCCCGCTCGACGACGTGTGGAGCAGCATCGGCTCGGCCAGCGGCATCAACCGCAACGGCATACCGTTCACGGCCACCATCATGGAGCCGCTCATCAAGAAAGCCAGCTGCCGCTGGATATCACAGGGAATCATTGAATTTACGGCCGGCCTGCGCACCGGAACCCTGAACTTCGGCAACGGCAACTGTGACCGCCTCGGCACCCTCACCCTGGCCAACGGCGACTCGTTCACCGTGCGGCTGAGGAGGTAAATCAGAGGTAAGCGTGGGCTCATTATTTGAAGGCACATGACTGGAGCCGGGTAACTGAAAATTGCTTGTAGTTCTGTTTAACCGCAGAGTTGCGCAGAGTAAGATTGCTCTGCGTGACTCTGCGGTTACCTCTGCGTACCTCTGCGGTTACCTCTGCGTACCTCTGCGGTTACCTCCGCGCAACTCTGCGGTTATCTCTGCGTAACTCTGCGGTTATCTCCGCATACCTCTGCGGTTAAAAAAACGCCTGGTTACCCCCCCCCTTTCCCCACCGATTGATTGACTGGCAACGGCTTCCCCCCATTTCCCGCATTATCATTAGCTTTGCCCAAACAATCTTCTCCTATGCATCACATTCCTGCCAGCCGCATTTTCCTGTTCTTTTGCTGCATCCTGTTCTCTTTCACCGCCATCGCTCAGGAGCTCCAGTGGACTCCCGACGGCAACAGCTACTGGGTGTCAGACAAGGAGGGTATCGCACAGGTAAATTTTGCCACCAGACAAAAAAATGTCATTGTTTCCGCCAACAGGCTCACTCCGGCCGGAGCAGCCAAACCGCTGTCGGTCAGGTCGTTCAAGCCCTCCGCCAACGGAAAGAAGATACTGGTTTTCACCAATACACAGCGGGTGTGGCGCTACGAAACCCGGGGCGATTACTGGGTGTATGACATCGGCTCGGAAACGCTCCGTCAGCTGGGCCTCGGTCTGCCGGCCGCATCCCTGATGTTCGCCAAAATATCGCCCGACGGCTTGTCGGCCGCCTATGTGAGCAGGCACAATATATATGTGGAAAATCTCGCCTCCGGAAAAATCACCCGCCTGACCAGTGACGGTACAGATAAAATCATCAACGGTACTTTTGACTGGGCCTATGAGGAGGAGTTCGACTGCCGCGATGGCTTCCGGTGGTCGCCCGACAGCAAGTCTATCGCTTACTGGCAAATAGACGCCAGCGATGTGAAGTATTTCCTGATGATCAACAACACCGACTCCATCTACTCCCGCACGATTCCGGTCGAGTATCCCAAAGTGGGAGAAAATCCGTCTGCCTGCCGGATCGGGGTGATTAACCTGAAAAGCAAAAAAACGACGTGGATGAAGGTGCCGGGCGATCCGGTGCAGCACTATATTCCCAGAATGGGCTGGGTGCCCGGCTCAACCGGCATCGTTCTGCAGCAGCTGGACCGGAAGCAACAGGAGAGCAAAATTTTCATCTGCCAGGCAGCGACCGGTGCTGCAACGCAGGTTTACGCCGAGCGAGATGAAGCATGGACTGACGTTCAGGATGTCTGGAGAAATGAAGGCGGACTGGAGTGGATCAGTCAGGGCAATGAATTTATCTGGGCCAGCGAGAAAAATGGCTGGAGAAGTTATTACCGGGTGTCCCGTGACGGTCAGCGGGAGGTGAATATCACCCCGGGCGATTATGATGTGATTAGTCCGGTGTTGCTGGATGCGGCCAACAATGCGTTTTACTTCATGGCCTCTCCGGACAATGCCACGGAGCGATACCTCTACCGGACTTCGCTGGACGGGACCGGGAAGGCGGTCAGGCTCACGCCGATGGATCAGAAAGGAACACACAGCTATCAGATCTCATCCAATGGACTGTGGGCGTTCCACAGTTTTTCCAACGCCGGATTTCCCACGGTGCGCGAGCGTATTTCGCTTCCGGATCATCGCTCGCTGGATGTGGAAGACAGTGTGGCAGCAAAATGGTCCAAACACGATCCGGGCAAGAACAAAGTAGAGTTTTTTCAGGTAACCACCCCGGAAGGGGTTACTATGGACGGGTGGATGGTCAAGCCGGCGAACCTGGATACCACCAAAAAATATCCGGTTGTATTTTATGTCTATTCGGAACCGGCCGGCGCCACGGTCAGAAATGCCTGGGGAACGGGCTCCAACTGGATGTACGACGGAGATGCGGCTGCCGACGGCTATTGCTATATTTCCCTCGACAACCGGGGAACGCCGGCCCCCAAGGGTCGGGCCTGGCGGAAAGCAATTTACCGGAAGATTGGCATCGTTAACATTCGGGATCAGGCGCTGGGTGCACAGGCGCTGCTCAAACGGTGGTCGTGGCTCGATGAAAACAGGGTTGCCGTGCACGGATGGAGCGGCGGCGGAAGTGCCACCCTCAACCTGCTGTTTCAGTACCCGGAAACATATCAGACCGGCATTTCAGTGGCAGCAGTAGCCGACCAGCTTTGTTACGACAATATTTATCAGGAGCGCTATATGGGCTTGCCGCAGGAGAACAGGGAGGATTTCGTTGCGGGCTCACCCGTCACCCACGCCAAAAATCTCAAGGGAAATTTGCTGTACATCCATGGCACAGGCGACGACAATGTGCATTTTCAGAATGCCGAGTTGCTGGTAAACGAGCTGGTCAAACACGGAAAACTATTCCAGTATATGGCCTATCCCAATCGCTCGCACGGCATAAGCGAAGGCGAGGGCACATCAGAACACCTGAAACGGTTATTTACCCGGTATTTGCAGGAAAATTGTCCTGCCGGCGCCCGGAGCAGGGTGCCAGGTCCGTAATATTGAACATTAAGGAAGCTTACGGGGTTTATGTGTAATGCAGGATGGAAGTGTAGCCGCTTCATCCTGCATTCTTCATTATTTCTTCAAAAGTGTTTTTCAATCACACCGGTATGCGCATTCGCTACGTCTTTTTTTGTTGGTTGCTCGCCAATACAATCTTTGCACAGAACACGATAACAGGCACCATTCAGAGCGGTGGTCTGACGCGGGAATATCTGCTCTACGTTCCTGCTTCCTACACCGGCAATACGGCAGTGCCGCTGGTGTTCAACCTGCACGGATACACCTCCAATAATACGGAGCAGTTGTTTTACGCCGATTTTCGCCCCATTGCCGACACGGCCAATTTCATTATTGCGCTGCCCAACGGCACCAAAGATACCCAGGGCAATCGCTTCTGGAATACTTTTCTGGGCAATTCCACGGTGGATGATGTCGGTTTTATCAGGGATTTGCTCAATTCCCTGCAGGCGACCTACAACATTGATACCAACCGGGTTTACAGCACAGGCATGAGCAACGGTGGCTTCATGAGCTATTCACTGGCCTGCGAACTCGGCGACCGCATTACGGCCATCGCTTCCGTTACCGGTACGATGATTCAGTCCAGACTGAATGCCTGCAATCCGGTTCGTCCGGTGCCGGTCATGCAAATCCACGGCACGGCCGACAATACAGTGCCTTTCAACGGGTCTCCGGTCAGCACTTTCGTGAGCATACCGGTGCTGGTGGACGCCTGGGCGGAATTCAATAACTGCAATCCTGTGCCTGCCATCACTCAGGTACCCAATATCAGCACAACGGATGGTTGTACGGCAGAGCATTATTTATATACGGGTGGCGACCAGGGCAGTACCGTGGAGTTCTACAAAGTGACCGGCGGCGGCCATACCTGGCCGGGCGCAGCGTTCACGATTGGTGTAACCAGTCAGGATTTCAGCGCCAGCAAGGAAATCTGGCGATTTTTCAGCAAATACCGGTTAAATCAGTCTTCTGCCACCGGCTCACCGGAATCACTGACAGCCGCCTGGTCTGTTGCCCCCAACCCGGTACAGGATTACCTGATAATCCGTTCTGCAGATCAGCAACCGGTGAGCAGGATCCAGATTTTCGACGCAGTGGGTCGTCTGCAACAGACCGTTTTCCCGGGCACTAACGATCTGATTGAGATAGGAACCGCAAACTGGTCTGCCGGGGTGTATATGGTAATCATCGAGCAGGAGTCGGGCATTACGCCGCTGAAGGTGGTCGTGGCCGGGCATTGATATGCAGGCAGTGGAGATAACCCGGTTTGCCCCGCGTTTCTTGCGCGTGAGCCCCTTTTTCAGGTGACATATCTGGTGACAAAAGACGTCACAGCACACCGGGCTATCTTCGCAGCGGCTTTTTTTGCCCTGTAAATGGCAAAAAAAGCCCCGAAAAACGAGAAAAGCCACTCCGAAATACGAAGTGGCCCAAGGGTGGTGGAGGATAACGGATTCGAACCGATGACCTCTTGCATGCCATGCAAGCGCTCTACCAACTGAGCTAATCCCCCGAAGCGGGCGCAAAGTTAAATTAACTTCACGCAAATCAGCAAGTTTTTAACCTAAAAATTCTGATAATAACCGATGAAAGTGGTGAGTGCCCTGCTCACGGGTCACGGAATACCGGCCATGGCGGTAAAAACGGGAGCGAACGCCCTTCTGTACGTTGTTCACTACCTCCTCGTCTTCCAGTTCCACCTGATCCAGTCCTGATCCGGCGCCGGCGCCGAGCTTGCTCTCGTCGTAGGTGTAAACCACAAAGGTTACGCGACAGGTGTTCACGCCTGTGGGTTCTACCAGATTGAACGACAGTCCCCAGGGATAAAAATTGAACATCATGTTCGGGAACACCCAGAAGTAGTACCCGGCCACCTGCTTCCCGTAATCGGGCGATTCGGGCGGCAGTTCGAAACAGGTGTCGTCTTTCTTGCCAATACCGAGTTGCAGGCTCGAATACCGGAAAAGTTCTGTCGTATAGTTTCCGTAATCGAGCACGGCGCTGAGTCCGCCGTGTACAAACGGGATATGGAACCCTTCGAGGTAGTTTTCGCAGTACAGGGCCCAGTTGGCATCCACATTCCACACGGTTGACAGGTCGGGGCGGTATCTAAGCTGATCCATGGGCAGCCACGATACCCGGCGTATCATATCGCCGAACACGGCATCGGGCTCCTGTTGCGGATGCAGGGCTGTGAACAGCAGTTTGCCCCAATGGAACAGCGGAAGCTGTTTCAGGTGGTCGTCGGCACAGGGGAAACCAGCCACCTCTTTAAACTCGGGCATAAACTGAAACTGTCCGGCCAGATCGAACACGCGGCCGTGGTATTTGCAGCGCAGCTGACTCGACTGACAGGGCTCCCAGGCCACCAGGTTGCCCCGGTGGGTACATACATTTGACAGGCAGTGCAGTGCAGACTCCTTGTCGCGCGTGAGCACGAGGGGCTCGTTCAGGCTTCCTTCCAGCAGAGTGAACGGATATACGCTGCCCGGATCGGGTATCCGTCCGGTATCGCCGATGTACTGCCACGAGTTGGCGAACATCTTCTCCAGGGCTTCGGAATAGATGGCCGCGCTGTTATAGACTTCGGTGGAAATAGTATGTGCCCTCGATATGTCGGGGTCAACGGGGAAACGTGGCATGGGCAACAAATAAAAAACGGGGAGGCACAGTTTCCCGTGCCTCCCCGAAAATAAGGTCAGTTAATAGCCGTTATTCTGAACGAGGTTCGGATTGGCTTCCAGTTCACGGGCCGGGATTGGGAACACGAGTTTGTCGTCGTCGAAGTTCAGTCCGTCCACAGACCCTTTCAGGCGTTTTACATCGTGGATGCGATGTCCCTCAAAGGCCAGCTCGAGGCGGCGCTCGAGGATTACATCGGCCAGCGTGACGCCGGTTTTCGCGCTCAGGCCTGCACGCGTGTGCACGGCGTTGTAGTACTCATCGGCGCTCTGACCCAGACGGGCCTTGCACTCTGCTGCGATGAGGTACATCTCTGCGAGGCGAATCACCGGAATGTTTTTGTACTGGTCGCGCCATTTACCGGTGCGCCTGGCACCGTTGCCATCATAAAACATCGCCAGACGGGCGTCGGCGGCATCGTACAGATCGATGTGCTTCTGCTCAATTTCGATATCGCCATCGCGGCCGCCATACTCCGGAATAGAGAAGAAGGTAACCAGTTCATTGGCGCCATCCTGGTTGGATACCTGCATGGAGAAGATAGCCTCATCGGAATCATCATCCTGATTCCAGAGATCTGCATAATCGGAAACGAGACTGTAAGCTCCTGATCCGATGACCAGTTCGGCCTCTGCAAGTGCCTCGCTGTATTCGCCGCGGGTGAGGTGCAGGCGGGCAAGCATGGCAGCGGCGGTGTATTTGTTGGCGAACACGTCATTGTCTTCAGGCAACAGGTCAAGCGCTTCGTGCAGGTCGTCGTGAACAGCCTGATACACTTCCTCCACAGTATTGCGCGACACATAGCTGTCGCTGTTCACACCGCGGGTAGGGCTGGTGATGACAGGTACACCGAGCTGGGTATTGGCAGCACCGGCAACATAGGGTTTGCCGAATACGCGCACCAGTTCAAAATGTGCGATGGCGCGTATAAAACGAGCCTCGCCTTCAACGCGCCCGCGATCACCTTCGTTGACGAAGCTCAAAGCGGAGAGAACGTTATTGGCCGTGTTAATAGCAGCGTAGGCAGTAGTCCATGTATTCTCGGCGTCGTAGTTGCCGGCGTCCATGGTGTGGTTGGTGATATCGCGCGGATCGCCGAAAGTACCAACCCAGCGCACCTCGCCGTCAGCACCCGCCAGTTCGGCGTCGCGGAAGAGGTTGCCGCCGTAGAGGCCGTCGCGGCTGATATTGTCGTAAGCACCCTGAAGCACCAGTTTGACGTTGGCATCGCTGTCGAGTGCAACAGTTTCACTCACGCTCTGCAGCGGCTCGATGTCGAGCCTTTTGTCGCAGGCAACTGCAGAAAGCAGGAAGCCCGAGAGGAGAAGATATTTTACTTTTTTCATTGTCAATTTCTTTGGCCGGCCTGGAATGAATCACTGGCCGGCAATGATTGGTTCAAGTGATCAGAATCCTACGCGGATACCACCGATGATGGTTTTTGGCTGAGGCGCCGAGTAGAAATCCACGCCATAAGTGGTATTGTTGGCGAGGAAGTCGGTAGTCACCTCGGGATCCCATCCGTCGTACTTGGTAAAGGTCAGCAGGTTGGTGGCTGTCGCATACAGACGCAGGCTGCGCACACCCTTGATCAGGTTGGCAGGCAGGTCGTAGGCCAGCGTCACATTTTTCAGGCGCAGGTAGGAGCCGTCGGACAAGTAGCGGCTGCTGCGGCCGATATCGCCGTTGGAGTAGCCCAGGCGTGCTTCCGGCACATCGGTGATGTCGCCGGGGTTCTGCCAGCGGTCGAGCTGATCGCGGGTCTGGTTGTCGAACCAGCAGGCATTGCAGGACATGAAAATATCGCCTGCGCGGTGGATCTGGTTGCCGGCAACACCCTGGAAGCGTACATCAAGTGTGATGCCATTCCAGGAGAAAGTATTGCCGATACCGCCGATGACGTCGGGCAGCGGAGAGCCGAGTACCACGAAGTTGGCTTCGCTGTAGTCGTTGGTGGTGGCAGCCTGATCGCCGCCCTCTTCGTTGACATACCAGAGTGCATCGCCGTTTTGCGGATCAACACCGGCATATTCTGCACCGTAGAACACACCGATGGGCTGGCCCACCTTCACTACATTCAGGTAGCGGGAGCCGCCGTTGTCAATGATATCCTGTCCGTCGGCAAGTGAGAGCACTTTGTTTTTGTTCAGAGCAATGTTGAAAGAAGTGGTCCATTTGAATGCACCCACGAGGTTGTTGGAGTTGAGTGTGAACTCCCATCCCCTGTTTTCCAGTTCGCCGATATTTCTCCATTGCGTGCTGAAACCGGTAGTTGCCGGAATGGGTACTTCCTGCAGGAGGTTGTTGGTGTTCTTGATGTAATAGTCAATTTCACCGCTGATACGGTTGTTGAACATACCCCAGTCAATACCAAAGTTCAGCTCTGTGCTCTTTTCCCAGGTCAGGTCGGGGTTGGCAATCTGCTGCGGAGAAAATACGCTGGAACCGCTGTAGCTGCCGGGAGAGTACAGTCCGAGGGCACGGAAGTTGCCGATGTCGGCGTTACCGCTTTGTCCCCAGGAGGCACGTGCTTTCAGGAATGATACCACGGAGTTGTCGGCCAGAAATCCTTCTTCACTCACTACCCAGCCTGCAGAGAAGGCGGGGAAGAATGCGTAGCGCTCGTTGGCGCCGAAACGGGAAGATCCGTCAATACGTGCAGAGGCGTTGAACAGGTACTTGCGATCGAAGTTGTAGCGCGCGCGACCGAAGTAGGAGAGGAAGCTGTAGTTGTCTTCAGAACTGGTACCGCCGGTGATCACAGCAGCGCTGGCCAGCGTTTTCAGTCCGTCAGACGGGAACTGCTCGCCCTGTACGGAAGTGCGGTTATTGGTGCTCTGGAAGTATTCTGTACCCAGATCGAGTCCGAGGTCGTGTGAGTCAAACGCCTTGTTCCAGCGGAGTACGGCGTTGGTGTTGTAGTCGGTAGCACCGGCGAATACCGACTGGCCGTAGCCTTTGGAGTCGTTACCGGTATCGGTGCGCTCGCCGAAACGCGCTTCGTCGCGCACGTTGTACAGGTTGGCAGCTGCCTCTACGCGGAGGGCCAGGTTTTCTGTGAAGCTGTAATCACCGTAGGCATTGGCCAGTGTACGGTTACTGAATACCTTGCGGGTAGCATCTTCCACATCAATCAGGCCATTGTAGTAAGTGGTTACCGGACGGTCGTACAGCAGTCCGTCTTCATCGCGCATGGGTGTGATGGGTGAAAGCGCCACCAGCTGCATGGGTGTGGAGAAGGCATTGTCGTCGGAAACAGTACGGGTGTCGGTACGGGTAACAGCCAGGTTAACACCTACTTTAAGCTTGTCAGTAGCGTCGAAATCGAGGTTCATGCGGGCTCCGTCCTTTGACAGGTGGTTGCCTACCAGAATGCCCTCGTTGAAACCGGCGTTGGCACTCACGTAGTAACGCACCTTGTCGGTGCCGCCCGACAGAGAGAGCTGCGTATTGTATATGGAAGCATCCTGGAAAGCCTCATCCTGCCAGTTTGTTTTATCAATGGCCTGCATCCAGTCGTCGTTGTAACCGGAGTAGCGGCGGAAGCGGTTTTTCACAAAGGTTGTCCAGGAATAAGACTCATCGTATGCCACCCCTTCGAGATCGTCGGAGTTGTTGGCTGCCTCTGTGAAAAGTTCAATATATTCCTGAGCATTCAGAAACTCGCGCTTGCGCGTGGGTTTGCTGAATCCGTACTGCATGTCGAGTTCGATCTGGCTTTTGCCCGAGCGGCCCGACTTGGTGGTGATAAGCACTACGCCGTTGGAGCCGCGGGAGCCGTAAATGGCCTTGGCGGAGGCGTCTTTCAGTACCTCGATGGACTCGATATCGTTGAAGTTAAGGTCGGCGAGCGGGTTCATGGCAGCGCCAAATGTGTTGCGCGCATCTTTCGCGAGCGGAATGCCGTCCACCACAAACAGCGGCTCGGTGCCGGCGTTAATCGAGCCTACGCCGCGCACACGTACGCGGGCGGCAGCACCTACCTTGCCGTTTACACTCTCGATGTTTACACCGGCGGCCTGACCCTGCATGGCCTGCTCAACGGATACCACCGGCATGCCTTTTACATTCTCGTTGGTCAGTTTGGCGATGTTACCGGTGAGGGTACTGCGAATCTGCTTGCCGTAGCCGATGACAACAACTTCGTCAATCAGCTGCTCATTCTCTCCCAGCACTACGTTGAGGGTGGAAGAGGAGCCCACTGCTACCTCCTGAGAGGAGTAGCCTGTGTAGGAAACAACCAGAACGGCGCTGTTGTCCTGTACCTTGACAGAAAACATGCCGTTGATGTCGGTGATGGTACCGACTTTGGTGTTTTTGACGGTTACGGAAGCCCCGATGAGCGGCTCGCCGGCTTTGTCGGTTACCTTGCCCGCTACTGTCCGCTGCGCATAGGCGCCAACGGCCATGACCAGACAAAGTAATGCCGTGGTAAAGAAATGCTTCATGATAGAAATGGTTTAGAATAGAAATTCGATTTATTTGTGGTTTCTCGTAAGGGCGCGCTAAAATAGTTCGTTTTGTCGTATTGTAGTCATTTTATGTCAATATTTTGGATAAATCTATATTTTAGAATTGAAATTACGTGTTTTCCGACATGGCCAGGCCTGCCAGATACCCGCCTGTCCAGGCAGCCTGAAAGTTGAAACCACCGGTAATGGCATCTATGTCCAGTATTTCTCCGGCCATAAAAAGCCCGGGGCAAATCCTGCTTTCAAAGGTGTTGAAGTTGATTTCCCTGAGGGAAACACCGCCGGCTGTCACGAATTCCTCCTTGTTGGTGCTCTTGCCGGTAATCTGAAAACGGGCCTCTGTGATTTGTTCGTACAGTTGTCTGGCCGATGTTTTGTCGAGGTCGGCCCAGCGTTTCTGCGCATCTGTCCCCGCAGCCTCTGTCAGGCGCTGCCACAGGCGCGCGGGTATGCCCTCCTGCGTATGCGAGCCGATGGTCTTTTTCCCGGTGTGCTGCCTGTTGTGTCCGAACCACGTGTCGAATGTTTCCATATCTGCTGCAAACTGTACTTCCAGCTGAAATTTGTAGTCCATCTCCCTGAATTCACGGGCACCCCAGGCCGACAGGCGAAGTACTGCAGGGCCGCTGAGTCCCCAGTGGGTAATCAGCAGGGGCCCCTCCGAAGTTAGTCGGGTGCCCGGCACGCTCAGTCGCGCGCGCTGTACCGAAACCCCCGACAGGTCGCGAAGGCGTGTATCTTTTGTGTTGAAGGTGAACAGGGAGGGTACCGCGGGTATGATAGTATGCCCCAGTCCGGCCAGCACCTCCCACATGGATGCACTGCTCCCGGCGGCGATCATCACCTGATCAAAAATCTGATTGTCGAGGTGCCAGCGCCCGTCGTGCGGGCGGATTTGTTCGATTCTCGAGGAGGTGTGTACTTTCACTCCGGCGTTATACGCCGCCCGGCTCAGACAGTCAATGATAGTTTGCGAGCTGTTGGTTACGGGAAACATGCGCCCGTCTGATTCGGTTTTAAGTGGTACACCCCGGTCCGAAAACCACTGAACAGTGTCTTCCGGTCCGAATCGGGAAAACGGGCCAATGAGCTCGCGCGAACCCCTTGGGTAGTTTTTGACCAGCTCACGCGTGTCATAGCAGTGATGGGTGACATTACAGCGGCCACCACCGCTGATACGCACTTTTTCGAGTACCGTTTTACCGCGCTCGAAAATATGTACTTCATGCCCCGGACTGGCCTCTGCACAGGTAATGGCGGCAAAAAAACCGGCGGCGCCCCCGCCAATGATGGCTGTTTTCATGGTTTTACGGGATAATGATTCGGATTTGTTTCAAATCGAAGGCGTTCACATGCTCCGTTTCCACCAGCAGCATGCCCGAGTCACCGACACCGCGTATGATACCGGTGAAATGGCTCCCCTCCGGAAGTCTTTCAAATTCCGAGCGAATATCTTTTCTGTACAGAATTTGCTCGTAACCGGCTCTGATGGCTTTCCCCGCGCCCGATTTTAACTGAAGATAGCGATGCTCGAGCGACTCGAATAGCATCACGGCCACTGTATCGGTATCGTAGTGTTTACCTGATACCAGCGCCAGAGAGGCCGGATTGGGCAGTGAAGCATCGAAGGCGGTCTGGTTGATATTCAGGCCGATACCCACCACAGAACTCTGTATCTGACCCGATGAAATGCTGTTTTTAATCAGAATTCCCGCAATTTTACGGTCGCCCTCGTATAAATCGTTGGGCCACTTGACCGACCAACTGCCATCGGGGTACAAGGCACTTGCAGTGTCGTGGAGCGCCAGCGCAACTGCCATGCTCAGGTCAAACTGACGCTCTGGCGGAAGCCATGACGGATACAATATGATACTGACAAGCAGGTTCTGTCCGGCGGCACTCAGCCATTTACTGCCAAATTGGCCGTGACCCGCTGTCTGGTTGTCAGCCCTGACCACAGTTCCTTCAGGTGGCCTGCTTTTTGACATCAATTCAGCAGCCAGATCGTTCGTGGACGGCAGTTCAGGGAACCGGTGATAAACTTTTCCTATGAAAAGATTGTTTGACATACGTTTTTCATGCGCAATAGAGGAAATCAGGTCGGCAAAAATACCGTACTTTTGCACTCCTGTATTATCAAAATAACATCAAGACATTGACAACCACAACAGCCCGCCGCGCAAACAGAGTATCTGCAGAGCAACTCAACCACGCCATCGTTGAGGGTATCAGGGATAAAAAAGGCAAAAAGATTGTTCAGCTCGACTTGCGCAATCTCGGCGACGCCCCCGCAGACTTCTTTATTATCTGTGAAGGAGACTCCAACACACACGTAAAAGCCATCTCCGACAGCATCTATAAAAGGGTGCGGGAAGAAATGCAGCAGTCACCAGCACATATTGAAGGCAGCTCCAACTCAAAGTGGGTATTAATGGACTACTTCAACACCGTGGTGCATGTTTTTTATCCGGAAACCCGTGAATTCTATGAGCTCGAAAATCTCTGGAGCGATGCCGGAGTAACCGAGTTCGCCGAAATCTAATACAAAGAAAATGGAACAGGAAAATAAGAGACGCGACGACGACCAGCGCAATCAGGAAGGCGGAGAGGGCATGCCCCGATTCAATTTCATGTGGGTTTATATCCTCATTGGCCTCGGCATACTCGCTCTGCAGGTCACCCGCTTCTCGGGAGCATCCAAAACTGCTACCTGGGCCGACTTCGAACGATGGGCGCGAAAGAGCCATGTTCAGCGACTCGTGGTGGTCAACGACAAGGAAGCCTATATATATATTATTCCGGACTCCCTGCTCAGCAGCAAGGAACACGAAGGTATCAAGCCGGTCAAAAAGACGCTTCTGAGCGCCGACCAGCCAAACTATGTCATGAATATCGGCAAGGTTGAGGTGCTGGAACCCAAAATCACCAAGCTCAACGAGGTGCTCACCAAAGAGAAAAAAGCCATCGTAACCATCGAGTACGACCAGCGTACCAACTGGAGCGCTGTTTTGATTACATACGGCCTGCCCCTGTTGCTCTTTATCGCCCTCTGGGTGTTCGTCATACGCCGGGTAGGCGGTGGCGCCGGTGGTCCGGGCGGACAGATATTCAATATAGGCAAGTCAAAAGCCACGCTCTTCGACAATAACTCCAGGGTAAATATCACTTTCGCTGATGTCGCCGGTCTGGATGAGGCCAAGGAAGAGGTGATGGAAGTGGTTGATTTCCTGAAAAATCCGAAAAAATACACCACACTGGGCGGCAAGATACCGAAAGGGGTATTGCTGGTTGGTCCTCCGGGCACCGGTAAAACGCTGCTCGCCAAAGCAGTGGCCGGCGAGGCCGGTGTGCCTTTCTTCTCCATCTCCGGCTCCGATTTCGTCGAAATGTTTGTGGGCGTGGGCGCGTCGCGCGTGCGTGACCTGTTCCGCCAGGCCCGCGAAAAAGCACCCTGTATCATTTTTATTGACGAAATTGACGCCATTGGCCGCGCACGTGGCCGCGGCGCTGTACAGGGCGGTAATGACGAACGTGAAAACACGCTCAATCAGCTGCTCGTGGAGATGGACGGATTCCCCACAGACAAAGGAGTCATCCTGATGGCTGCTACCAACCGCCCCGATATCCTCGACCAGGCACTTCTCCGCCCGGGTCGCTTCGACCGGCAGATTGGCATTGACCGCCCGGATCTGAAGGGTCGCGAACAGATTTTCCGCGTACATATCAAGAATATCAAGGTGTCGCCGGAAGTTACCCCCGGTACACTGGCTGAAATGACCCCGGGTTTTGTAGGTGCCGACATCGCCAATGTATGCAACGAAGCAGCCCTTATCGCAGCCCGCCGCGACAAAACGGCTATTGATCTCGACGATTTCAACTACGCCCTCGACAAGGTAATCGGAGGTCTTGAGAAGAAAAACAAGATCATCAGTCCGGAAGAAAAGCAGATCATCGCTTATCACGAGGCAGGCCATGCTATCTGTGGCTGGTTCCTCGAACACGCACACCCGCTCGTCAAGGTCACTATTGTACCCCGCGGACTCGCAGCACTGGGTTACGCGCAGTACCTCCCGAAAGAGCAGTATATCACCCGCAAGGAAAAGCTCCTCGATGATATCTGTATGACCCTCGGCGGCCGCGCTGCCGAATCGGTGGTATTCGACAAAATAAGCACCGGAGCACAGAGTGATCTCGACCACATCACCCGACTTTCCTACGAAATGGTGGTAAATTATGGTCTGAGCGACAAGGTGGGTAACGTATCTTACTACTCCATGCTCAATGACAGCTTTAACCGTCCGTTCTCCGAACAAACGGCTTATCTGATTGATCAGGAAGTCAAAAACATGATCGAAGAACAGTACGTACGCGCTAAAAACCTGCTGACAGAAAAAAGACAGCAGCTCGATACACTGGCAGCCGCACTCCTCGAAAAAGAAGTGCTCCACCGGACTGATCTCGAAAATATCATAGGAAAACGTCCGTTCGCAGACCAGGTTCATTCTGGCGATGCACCAGCGGATGAAACACCTGTCGCCGAAGCTCCCGCAGAAACAGACCCGGCATAATTTTATCCGAGTACCACCTATGCTTGCTCTTGTTCATACCAGTCGTTTGTCAGGGGTGCTCTTCTGCATCCTGTTCGGTCTGACCGCCCTGTCGGCCCAGACTGCCCCGCTCACTACTGTACATGGCAGGGTCACAGATACCCTCGGCATGCCGCTTCCCTATGCATCGGTGCAGGTGGACGGAGAGGAAATCGGTGTAAGGACGGATATTGACGGTTACTTTTATTTCCAGTCAAAAAAGCATCCGAAGTTTGTCAAAATAGCCTACGTGGGCTATAAATCACAAAAGGTAAAAATAACTCCGGATATCCACAACGAGCTGGAAATCAAGCTGCTGGAAGAAACCTACGGTATTCAGGAGGTTACCATCCGACCTAAAAAATATCGCAGGAAAGACAATCCCGCCGTGGACCTCATACAGGAGGTTTTCAAACACAAGGATCAGAACAGAAAGGAAGGACTCGATTATTACAGTTTCGAGAAGTACGAAAAACTGGAGTTCGACCTGAACAATATCAATGATGGCTTCAGAAAGAAGTGGTACCTGAAAAAATTCAGGTTCATCTTCAATAATGTGGATACCAACGACGTAAACGGCAAGGTGGCTCTTCCGTTTTTCTTCCGCGAGCGCCTGCTCGAGGTGAAGTACCGGAAAAATCCTTCTACCCTGAAGGAATATCTCGTTGGTGAAAATCAGACAAAACTCCGCGACGAGTACGACGTGGATAACGACGGTGTGTCCAAATACATCAGTAACCTGTATCAGGATATTGATATTTATGAACCCAATATTGATTTGCTCTCTATTCAGTTCGTAGGCCCGCTGTCAGGAATCGCCACCTCCTATTACCGCTTTTATATTACAGATACCATCGAGGTGAACGGCGAGAAATTTGCCGATGTCTTCTTCGCTCCCATGAATAAAAGCAACCTCGCTTTCATGGGAAATATGCTTGTTGCGCTCGATTCCACTTATGCCGTGCGAAAGGTGGTCATGGGCGTTTCAAAGGATATTAACCTGAATTTCGTGACAGACCTGCGAATCGAACAGGAATACGACTTTTTTGGAGAAGGGAAAAACAGGCGCCTGCTGCTCACCACCGATGCGGTTACCATGGATTTCAATATCCTGAAAAATGCCGAAGGCCGCAGTCTGCTTGTCCACAAGACCAACTCATACAGAAATTATGTGCTGAATCAGCCGATTCCCGACTCCCTGTTCAGTCCGCCTGTCCCTACGCTTGTCAAAAGACCGATCCAGCTGACGGCGGAAGACTGGCCTGATTACCGGCACCAGCCGCTCGAAATTCGGGAGGTTGCCATCGGTAAAATGATGGACAGTATTCAGCACAGTCCCACTTTTCGTGCGGTAATGACGACCAGCAATATTGCTGGAACCGGTTTTGTAAAATTCGGCGGTCTGGAAATGGGCCCCATTGCCACGTTCGCCAGTTTCAACGATATTGAAGGAAGTCGCTTCAGGGTGGGTGGACGTACCAATCAGAAGTTCATCAAGCCCCTGCAGCTGAGCGGCTATCTGGCCTACGGAACCCGCGACCAGCAATGGAAATACCGGGCTGCAGCTACGTGGTCGCTGGCCGGGGAATTACCCCGCAAGTTCCCGATGAACAATATTACTGTCGGTTACCAGCGCGATATACGGCCGCTGGGCGCCGATATCTCCAACTGGTCGCCCGACAATCTGTTGTTGTCTTTCCAGCGGGGCTCCAATGCGCGGATGGCCTATCAGGACGTAGCAAGAATAGAGTATGTACGGGAGTTCCAGACAGGATTTTCCGTCAATCCTTTCTTCTACTGGAAGCGCTTCACTCCTGCGGGAAAACTGTCCTTCGAGTATCAGGCTGTTGGCACTCCGGATTTTATTTCCCAGCCCGATATCACCACCGGTGAGGCCGGTGTCATACTGCGGTTTGCTCCCAATGAGAAGTTCTACCAGGGAACTACCTACCGCTTCACTATGCTCACGCAAAAGCCTGTATTCACGCTTACTTACCGCGCGGGTGTCAGTTCAATTGGTGGCACATACGATTACCACAAACTGGTGGCCAGTTTCTCCAAATACTTTTTCCTTGGACCACTCGGCCGCTCTTATGTGTTCGCGGAAGCCGGAAGGACATTCGGAACCGTACCCTTTCCGCTGCTCGATATTCACCGGGCCAATCAGTCGTATCAGTACGACTGGTACTCATATAATCTGATGAATTTCATGGAGTTCGCCAGCGACAAGTACTTCGGCCTCACGCTGTACAATAACTTCTCGGGCTTGCTGCTTAATAATATCCCTGTTATCAAAAAGCTGCAGTGGAGAGAGGTGGCTACCCTGAAACTGCTCTGGGGTGGTCTGGACGACAAGAACCGGCCCACGGTGGATAACGGACTGCTGCGTTTTCCGCTGAACGATCAGGGTGCCGATTATATCCATACGCTCGGATCAAAACCCTATGTGGAGGCCAGCGTGGGTATCGCCAATATATTCCGCGTAATTCGCCTGGATTACCTGTGGCGCCTCACCTATACCGACCTGCCGAATGTGGATACATGGGGTATCAGGTTCTCTTTCCAGGCAGGTTTCTGACAAACATCGTTTCCAAACAGACAACTACAGATATAATGGAATTCCGCATTGAAAAAGACACAATGGGTCAGGTCAAGGTGCCGGCTCATGTGTATTGGGGCGCTCAAACCCAGCGTTCCATCGAAAATTTTAAAATTGCCAGAGAAACCAACCGAATGCCCATCGAAATCATCCGGGCATTCGCTATCCTGAAGAAAGCAGCAGCACTCACCAATCAGGAGGCTGGTGTATTGCCTCAGGACAAGTGCGATCTGATCTGCCGGGTATGCGACGAAATTCTCGACGGCAAGCTCGACGACCAGTTCCCGCTCGTGGTGTGGCAAACAGGATCGGGCACGCAGAGCAATATGAATGCCAACGAGGTGATTGCGTACAGGGCACACGTATTGCAGGGCGGACAACTCACCGACGAGAAAAAATATGTCCATCCGAATGATGATGTGAACAAGTCGCAGTCATCCAACGATACCTTCCCGACGGCCATGCACATCGCAGCGTACAAGATACTGCTGGAGGTGACCATCCCGGGCATCGAAAAGCTCCGCGACACGCTGCAGGCCAAAGCGGAAGCTTTTGACGATGTAGTAAAAATCGGCCGTACCCACTTCATGGATGCCACGCCGCTCACACTCGGCCAGGAGTTCTCAGGCTATGTGGCCCAGCTCAATCATGGTCTGCGCGCTGTCAGAAATACACTCGCACACCTGAGCGAACTGGCGCTGGGAGGAACAGCTGTCGGTACAGGTATCAACACGCCCAAAGGGTATTCCGAAAATGTTGCACGCCATATAGCAACACTGTCGGGTTATCCATTTGTAACGGCGCCCAACAAGTTCGAGGCGCTCGCTGCCCACGACGGCATTGTGGAGGCGCATGGTGCCCTCAAAACGGTTGCCGTGAGTCTGATGAAGATCGCCAATGACATCCGTATGCTGTCTTCCGGACCGAGAAGCGGAATCGGTGAAATCTTTATCCCGGACAATGAACCGGGATCTTCCATCATGCCCGGCAAGGTAAATCCCACGCAGTGCGAAGCGCTCACCATGGTGGCTGCCCAGGTAATGGGTAACGACGTTGCCATCAATATCGGTGGCTCAAACGGCCATTTTGAACTGAACGTGTTCAAGCCGGTTATGATCTACAACTTTCTGCACTCAGCCCGTCTCATCGGCGAAGCCTGTGTGTCGTTCAACGACAAATGCGCAGTCGGTATTGAACCGCTCCACGACAATATCGCCCGGCATGTGAACAACTCCCTGATGCTCGTTACTGCACTGAATACCAAAATCGGGTACTACAATGCAGCTGCCATCGCTCAGCTGGCACACAAAAACGGACTGACCCTGAAGGAGGCCGCCCTGCAGTATGAATTGCAGGGACTCGACTTCAAACACATCACTGCCGAGCAATTCGACCAGTGGGTACGACCCGGGGACATGGTCGGCAAATAAATTCGCTGATTTTTCTGCGGAGGAGGTATATACAGTGCCTCCTCCGCTTTCAGTATTTCACCATTCTTTGGCCGGAATACCCTATCTTTATGCCCCATAATGTTTCCTTATGATTCGAGCAGACCAAGTTGTCAAGACATTCGGCAGGCACCAGGTGCTGAAAGGTATTTCCTTCACCTTTGAATCAGGTAAAACAAACCTGATTATAGGCCGTTCCGGCGCCGGTAAAACGGTGTTGCTGAAAATTCTCGTTGGCCTACAGACTCCCACCAGTGGCCGCGTCTGGTACGATGATGTGAACTTCACCGGACTTGACAAGGGTGGTATGCGCGAAATTCGGATGAAAATTGGCATGCTATTCCAGGGTTCCGCTCTGTTCGACTCCATGACCGTGGAAGAAAATATCCGCTTTCCGCTGGACATGTTCACAACCATGACTGCCAAACAAAAACTCCACCGGGTTGACTACTGTCTTGAGCGGGTCAATCTCGCCGGAAATAATGTAAAATACCCTTCTGAACTCTCCGGGGGTATGCAGAAGCGCGTGGGTATCGCCCGCGCTATCGTGCTGGAGCCCAAATACCTGTTCTGCGACGAGCCCAACTCCGGTCTCGACCCTAAAACAGCGATTATTATTGACGAACTGATCAGCGATATCACCAAAGAAAACAATATCACCACGATTATCAACACACACGATATGAACTCGGTGATGGAAATTGGTGAAAATATATGTTTCCTGCACGAGGGCCGTCTGGAATGGAACGGGCACAAGGAACAGGTGCTCGAAAGCGACAATGAAAATCTGCAGTCCTTCATCTTCGCCTCGCCGTTCCTCAGGCGCCTCCGCAAACAGGCGCTGGGCCAATAATGCCTGAACCAGTCAAACGGACTCCACTGTGACAGCAGCGCTCACAAACAGTTCCAAAAGGCTGTCAGATGCCGAACTCATCTCCCTGTTTCTGCAGGGCAGAGACACTTCGTACTTCACGCAGCTTTACCGCAGGTACGCCGGAAAGGTGTTCGCCAAGTGCTATTCCATGCTGTCGGATGAGGGTATGGCCCGCGATGCCACGCAGGATATTTTTATCAAAATTCTCGGAAGCCTCGCCCGCTTCACCGAAAAATCGTCGTTCTCCACCTGGCTCTATGCCGTTACCTATAATTACTGTATTGATATAATCCGTCGGAGGAAAAAAAATCTGCTCATTTTTACCGAAGATCCGGGCAGAATAAGCGACGAGATAGAAACCGATGTCCCCGACAGTCTTATTCTTGATATGGAAACCCGCCGGCTCGAACGGGTAATGGATAAAATTCCACCCGGCGACCGGGCCATCCTGAATATGAAATATATAGATGATTTGTCAGTTCGCGAAATAGCAGAAGTGCTCCATAAAACGGAAAGTGCTATAAAAATGCAGTTGATGCGCGCAAAAGCCAAAGCGCAGGAGGTGTACCACGAATTGTATGGCGACGAACCCGTTGGTCAATAAATTCAATGAAATATGAGTAACAGTCTGAAAAAACTCGAAGAAGAGCGCGAGAAAATGCTACCCCCTGAACTGGAGGGTCGCATCACCTCTCACCTGGGATCTATCAATCACTGGGGCGATATGGCAGAGCTGTTCGTATCCGGCGCCGTTAATACCATGGCTATGCTGTTTGGGAGCGACCGCATTCAAAACGCCGGCAGACAGGACTCTGCCTGGCGCGAGCGCCCGGCACCTTCCCGTGACAATCATGATTCAGATGATATTTAAAATGTAGAAAAATGGATACAGACTTCTATAATGGTCCACTCGGACAGCTGATTTCTCAGTTTTCTGCGTTCTTCCCCCGGCTCATAGGCGCCCTGTCTGTACTATTGCTGGGGTGGGCTGTATCCAGAACAATCGGCAAAGTGCTGAGCAGGATACTTGCATCGGCAGGTGTGGATCGTCTGGCCGAAATGTTCAGCGATATTGAGTTCATTCAGCGCGCAGGCGTAGTGCGCGCACGTGTGTCGGATTTGCTTGCAAAGGGTGTTTACTATACACTGATGCTGGTATTCATCATCGCAGCTACCGAGGTGATGGGCGTTTCTGCCATCACGCAGTTGTTTGTGGACCTGATGAATTACCTGCCCTTCCTGCTCACGGCAGGAGCCATACTGCTTGTGGGTATTTTTCTGGCCGATATGGCCCGGGGTGGTGTTCTCACACTCTGCCAGTCGCTGGGAATTCCGTCGGCAAAGATGATTGCCTCCATTGTCTTTTATTTTGTGTTCATCACCGTGGGTGTGAGTGCCCTGGCGCAGGCAAAGATCAATACCTCATTCATTTCTGCCAACCTCACGGCTATCGTGGCTGCTGTGGCGCTGGCATTTTCATTTGGTTACGGACTGGCATCAAGAGATCTCATTTCCAACTATCTGGCCAGCTATTACAATAAAAACAAGGTGCGCATAGGCGATGACGTGCGCATCATTGGAGAACGCGGCCGGGTGGTTGTCATTGACAATACCTCGCTGATTCTGCAAACTTCCGACCGGGCTATTATCATTCCACTGAGCAAACTGACTGTTGAAAAAGTGGAAGTTTTTTATCCGGAACCACGGGAAAAGGACTTGCTCGAACCGGGCGATGATGAAGGCGACGCCTGAAAATAATCCACTGCTGATACTACTTTACCTATTGAAATTTTCTGCACACCCATTGTACAGGTGCCTGCGGAGCTATCCACTGATTCATCACTTAATTCATTCTGATATGAAAAATAATGTTCTTTCTCTTGCACTCCTGCTGACGGCATGTACTTCCACGCTGTTTGCCCAGGCCGGCAACGATCGCCTGGCCGAAATTAAAAAACTCTCTGCCCGTGATACGGCCGGGTGGTCTTTCGGCGGCGGTCTCGGCCTTGATATGGCGGGCCTCGGTATCATCAACCCGCAACTGAGTTCGGGCGGCAATCGCCTGGGTGTCGGCGGACTGGTTAATCTGTATGCCAACAACAAACGGAACAAGTTCTACTGGAACAATGACCTGTCTCTCCAGCTTTCGGCGCAGCGCCTCGGTGGGAGCAGCAAGCCGTTCCAGAAGAACCTCGATATCCTGCGTCTGGGCTCCAGATACGGATACAATATAGCACTCAACAAATTTTTCATCGCTGTTGACGCCACGGCCGAATCCCAGTTACTCCCTACCTACGTTGGAAATACACTGAGTGGTGATGCAGAAGATCTGTTGTCTGACTTTCTGGCCCCTGTGAGGGGGGTGCATTGCAAATTGTCGCTTACCTTAGCCTCTAAAACACGTCTATCATGACACGCGAAGAGCTTCATAAACTTGTAGATTTCGAGTACGACAAACTTGAATCAATGCCATTAGGCCACACTTTATATGACCTGGAAGTAACGGTTGAGACTATTAAACAAAAGGTTGGTCAAGCGTTACTGCAAAGCCGTGTAGGTGGATCAAACAATCGCCGAAAAAAAAAAGATAGTAACACGGAGCGGCGATATTGAGATTTCGCATGACTCTGTTTATTCGATGAAGGGCACACCATTTGGTTATTCACCTCTTGTTCAAGAGGATATGCTTCATCTGTCACAACTGTGTGTGTGTACAAAGACGCATCGGAGACTTTTATGCGTTTCACAGACATTGAAATAAACCCTGCTCAGTACCAACGGATGGTGCAATATTACGGTGACGAGCTAGGTGATATGATCGAAGTTGTCCCGCAAACAGAATCGGTTACAGCGATACACTACACGATGGTTGATGGCAGTATGGTACTTACTGATGATGGCTGGAAGGAGGTAAAACTTGGTCGTCATTTTACTTCTGATGATATACAAAAAGTTGGCAGAGAGAAACGGCAAGAGATAAGTTGTTCGACATATCACGCACAAATGGTTGATTCAGATTCGTTTATAGCAAGCGTGGATCGCATTATTGAAAGGGCAGTGCATAAGGGTTATGAGCATGTTTTCCTGAATGATGGAGCTATCTGGATTGAGAACTGGATAAGAGAAAATCATCCGGATTCAATTTCAATATTGGATTTTTGGCATGGCGAAGCGCATGTAAATGATGCCGTCAAAATAATTACTCCTGAAAGCAAGGAACAGAAAAAGTTGATGGCAGCATATAAGGAAATGATGTTGGAGGGCAAGGTGCTTGGGGTGGCGGCGTTATTAGAAGCGAATGCGAAACAAGTTGGAAAAGACATAGGCGGGATACTTCAATACCTTCGCCGTAATGCCTACAGGATGGAATACGATAAATATCGGGAAAGGGGCTTGATGATTGGTTCTGGAGCAATTGAGGCTGCACATCGGACGGTTATACAATCGCGTATGAAATTGTCCGGGCAGAGATGGGCAAAGGCTGGTGTTGATGCCATGTTAAAACTTAGAGTTAGATACGAATCGAAAAGGTGGTGCGAGGTGAAAAATGAAGTGTTCAAAGTGAATTTCAAATGTCTAGCCAATGCAGCATGAACGCGACAATTTGCAATGCACCCCTGTTCAAGGTGGACAAATCACCCTTTTAGACATGACAGGCAGGGCATGGCGCACAGCGCAGTTCTCGATTGCCGACGAGGTAAAGTACCTTGACCTTGCAGGCGTGCCTTCCGGCGTGTACACCTGTACTGTCAGCAGCAGTACTGGCGAGCGTCAGGTCATCAAAGTTTTTGTCGTAAAACCTTAATTTTGTTCACAATGTAGGCTGTACCCCGTCCGGGGCACAGCCTACCTTTTTTATTCCAGGACATGAAACACTTGCTTTTTTTTCTGATTTTGTCTTGTTGCGCCGGCCCGATTCTTGCTCAAAACAGGTATGATAACAATTGGGTGTTTGCGTTCAAAATAGTTGGGGGAAATTTAATCCATTTTACAGACGATACATTAAAAATAGAGGCGTTGCCACCAAACACGACTGGAAGTACTTATGAAGCCCTTGCGTGCATGAGTGACAAAGCTGGCGATCTGCTTTTTTACACCAACAACTGCACGGTTTTTGACAAAAACCACGAGGTGATGGAAAACGGCGAGGGGCTGAATCCAGGCCAGATACAGACCTACTGGTGTAGTGTGAACCCATTTGCCAACCCGAACGACAACTCGGTGCTAATTACCCCAATGCCAGACAATGAGAAGATATATCAAATTTTTCATTGGGACTATGAGGCATTCAACGTAGGGCAGCCCGGAGGTTCACAGTTCGGGCCACTACACCTGTACCACACAGTGGTGGACATGTCGCAGAACAACGGGCTCGGCCAGGTCGTTTCAAAGAACAACCTGATCCTCGCCGACACGCTCAGCTCCTGTGCGTTACAGGCTGTGCGCCACGCCAACGGGCGCGACTGGTGGATTCTGGCGCCAGAGTTCAGCGGCAACTGTTATTACAAGGTATTGCTTGACCCCTCCGGCCCAATAGTTGTGGACAAGCAGTGCATCGGCAGTAACTGGGGGAAATATGGAGGAGGAAGTGCCCATTTTACCAATAATGGTATGCAATATGTACGATGTGATATTGAATATGGGCTGAACCTTTTTGATTTTGACCGATGTACAGGGCAACTGTCAAGCCCTGTACATGTACCGATAGGCCCCCAAGGAGAATTCTTGCTCAACTGTATGGCCCTGTCGCCTAGTGGCCGTTTTGCATACTATCACACAAGGAAAGAAATCTACCAGTATGACCTCGAAGCACACGATATTGGCAGCAGTAAAACGCTGGTGGCAACATTTGACGGTTTTCAGAGTGCGGGTAACACTACTGACTTTTACAAGTCACAACTTGCACCAGACGGTAAAATTTATATCAACACATTCGGCCCGACATACTACTTGCACGTCATAGAGTACCCTGACTCAGCAGGTCTCGCCTGTGAAGTGCGGCAGCACGCTATCGAACTGCCCATCAGGCACTTCGCCGCCATGCCCAATTACCCTGCCTATCGGCTGAGAGAAATGTCAGGATCGCCCTGTGATACTATTAGTGTGAACATCCATGAACCGCGCTTTCAGGGAGACCAAGTTTTGGTCTATCCTAACCCTGCCTCTGGTGATGTCACAATCGAACATAAAGGCGGCTCAAAAATTGAAAGGGTAGATATTTTTGACTTAACTGGCAGGATTGTTTTTGTGGACAATCAGAGAGGGCAGGCGGTAAATATGCAGAAGCGGGCAAGCAATCTCAAGCCAGGGTTTTATCTCTTGATGGTCGTTGATGATACAGGCCGATTGGAAATCAAAAAAATAATAATCGAATAAACGGCCTCGAACAAAGGCTGTGCGAAAATGCCTCCTAAACGTCGGCACAGCGTAAACCCCCGACCAACTGCATCTTGCCTCATATTTTCCGTATAAAGACCTTTGCCCCAAAGAGATTTTCATATGGCACGAACCAGTTCAGGAGGCACTCCGAGGATCTCCAAATCTGCGCTGATGCAGCAGC